>DASQOL010000095.1:0-58023 GCA_035644475.1 Gammaproteobacteria bacterium
CGTGAACGTAACTCGCGGCGCGTTTCCTGCATCCATTGGGAAAGCGCCCCGCATCTAGTTTGCATAACGAACGAGCTGCCGGAGGAAAGGACCATGAGCTGACCACCACCCACGATCGTGCGGACACGATCGCGCCCGGGAGGAGCGCGTCAAGAGGAAGCTCACAGCGCCGCGCGGCGCAATAGTGAGTCGAGGGCTTCACAGGTCAGGTGTTTCGCGGTCGTGCGAGGACGCACGACAGGAGGACCGGTGATGAGCTCTCGAATGCGGAGTCTGTGGCTCGTGGCGGCGTCGGCGGCGCTGCTGACGGCCTGCGCGGCGGCGCCGCCCCAACTCGCGGCGAACATGCCTTACTTCATCGACGGGCGGCGCCCTGCGACGGTGGACATCGACTATGTCAGCCGTTACGCGTGCAGGTCCGGCAGACCGCTCTTCTGTCAGTGCGGATCGTCGAGACTGGGGAAGTGCGACTGCTCCTGCTGACCGTGCGGTCGACGGGTGCCTCGTCCAAAACGTCTCCGAGCGGCGCGGCTCAGCGTGCGGCCGGCGCGGGCGCCGCCGCGGGCGCGCGCGTCGGCTCGGCGCCGGTGCCGCCGAGCGGAAAGTTGCCGTCGTACGGCGGCCAGTTCGGCACCGGCCGTTCGGGGCCGGGGTAGTACATCGCGGTCCAGATGTCGCGGATCTTGCCGTCCTCGATCTCGAACCACTCGCTGAACGCGTTGCGCGGCCGCGGCGATCCCGGCTTGCGGATGAACACGGCCATGCCGAGCGCGAAACCCTGCTCGTCGTCCACGAGCAGGATGCGGCGCCCCTGCACGTTCGCGAGATCGAAGCCCGCGAGGCCCGACACGCAGTCGTCGTTGTCGCCGCCGCGCCGGCCCGTAACGCGCGTGCCGTTCTCGTAGCGGTTGCAGCCCTTGTGCGCGAGCACGACGGCGCCGTCGTGCGACGTGATACCGTCGAAGTAGCTTCCGACGATCGCGATCATCCGGTCGCGGGGCAAGCGCTGGTTAGCGGGCAAGTTGCGCTCGGGCGGCGGCGTCGCGGTGAGCCCGTCGGGGCTCAAGACGTTCGGCGGATTCGCGCCCGGCAGGCCCGGGTCACCGTCGCGCGCGATGAACCACTCGGCCTCGGTGATCGCGCGGCTCTCGACTCGCAGCCGCGCGGTCACGACCGCAAGCTTGCCCCCCTCGTCGAGGATGCCGTAGTACGCGACCTGCCCGGCCGTCGGATCCGCGTAACGCCGCTGCACCTTCCCGAGCGCCGTCGCGCTCTGCCAGATGCCCTTGCCGCGCGGCACGTTGATGGCGTTCTCGGTGTGCCGGTAGCCGACGGCGAGCGGCGCGGCCGCGGGGTCGTGCTTGATGACCGCCTGCAAATAGGCGTCGAGCGTCGACTTGAGGCACGCGCGGTCGCAGTCGGGAACGGGCTGCGCGAAGGTCGCGGCGGGAACGGCACCGAGCGCGGCGAGCGCGAGCGAAACGATGGCGCGATTCATTGAACCCCCCACACAGAATGACAAGTGCCGCGAGCGCCGGCCGATCGTACACGAGAGCGCGCAGCGAGTAACTCGCGGTGCGGCGCGACTCAGCCGCCCGGGAACATCGCCGGCCGCTCGCCGCGCGTTCGCCAGTAGCCGGCAAGCCCCACGCGCTCGAACAGCTCCGCGAAGCGCGGATGCTCTTGCACGCGCGCGAGCACCGGAAACGAGAGCCACCCCACGTTGAAGTAGCGCATGTCGACGTAGCCGCGCCACAACCCGGCGAACGCCGCGTCGACGTCGCCATACGCCGCGAGCCACCAGGCGAGCACGATCTGCCGCATCGGGTTCTGGTACTCGGGCGCAGCCGCCGCGGCGCGCAGCTTTTCGAGCGCGAGCCGCGGCTCGTCGCACACCGTGTAGACCTCCTCGAGCACCGGCGCCGGCTTCGTCTGCGTCAAATCGAGATAGCGGCGGAACTGCGCCCGGAACGGCTCGCCGCGCGCCCAGAGGCTGTGCAGGACCAGATGCTCGACCATCTCGCGGTCGCCGGGCAGGTCGAGGCTGCGGCGGTACTCGGCGTCGGCCTCGGCGTGCCGCCCGAGCTTGATGAGGATCATCTGCATGACGCCCGAGGTCATCAGCGACAGCGGATCGTCGTGCAGCGCCGCGCGGATGTGCTCGAGCGCGCTCGCGTCACCGAGTTGGGTGCGGAACACGCCGAAGCTGATGTCGAGCTCCGCGGCCCGCCCGGGCGCGAGCTCGCGCGCCCGCTCGAGCGCGCGCTCCATGCCGAGCCAGTCGCGGCGCAGGTGCAGGGTCCAGCTCGCCGCCATGTGTGTGGCCCACCAACGCGGCGCGAGATCCTCGAGCCGCGCCACGGATTCCTCGATGTCGCGGATCGCGCGCGCCGCGTGCTCCGGAGCGAAGATCAGCCGCCCGCGGCTCGTCGCCGCGAAGTAGAGCCACGCGGCCGCGAAATTCGGATCCCGGGTCACGGCCTCGCGGAACAGCTCCGCCGAGCGAATCATCGCGTGGCTGCCCGACAGCGTCGTCATCGACCGCGCGCGCAGGTAGAGGTCGTACGCTTCGAGATCGCTTGTCGCAGGCTCCACGACGTCCGACTGGCCGACGCCGAGCGCGACGCGCAGCGCCTGCGCGACCGCGCGCGCGATGTCGTCCTGGATCGCGAACACGTGCTCGAGCTCGCGATCGAACCGCTCCGTCCAGAGTTGGGTGTCGTTCGACGCGTCGATGAGCTGGGCCGTGATCCGCACGCGATCTTCTTCCTTGCGCACCGCGCCGACGAGCAGATAGTCAACGCTCAACGCGCGGGCGACGGCCTTCGCTCCCTCGCCGCGGTCGCGAAAGCGGAACGACGACGTCTTCGCGATCAGCCGCAGCCCTTGCACGCCCGCGAGTCGCGACAGGATTTCCTCGGCAATGCCGTCGGCGAAGTAACCCTGGTCGCGCTCGCGGCTCAAGTCCTCGAACGGCAGCACCGCCACCGACGGCTCGTGCGGCCGTTGCTCGGCGGCCGGCGCCCGCACGATGGTCGCACCGACGGGCTGGATGAAGCGGTAGCCGACGCCCGACACAGTCTCGATGAAGCGCTTGTCGCCGGCGCGCTCGCCCAAGATTTGACGCAGCGTCGAGATCGTGCGGCTCAGCGTGTTCTCCTCGACGACGGCGCCTTTCCACACCGCGTCGAGCAGCGCCTGCTTCTCGAGCAGCCGTCCGGGACGCTCGACCATGTAGAGCAGCGTGTCGTAGAGCCGTCGCGTGAGCTGGATCGGCGCCCCGTCCGTGCCAATGAGCGAATGCTCGAGGGTGTTCAGCCGAAAGCAGCCGAACTCGATGACCGACTCGTCGCGCGGCGCGGTGGGCGGCATGTCCGAATTTCTTCCGAAAAGTATCCGGGCGGCGGCAAAGACCGGCGGGGCCGGCCGGTGAAGAGTAGCGAACGGTCGAGTTGACCGGAAGCCGAGCGAGGACGGTTGCCATGAGAACGCGGAAGATTCGTCGAAGCCTGCGGCGTGTGTGGGTAGCCGCGGCGCTAGCGGTAGGCGTGCTGGGCGGTATTCCCGCCCGGGCGCAATTTCCTAACGTCGAGTCGGAAATCGAATGTCCGGGCTGCCGCGAAGCAATGGAGCCAGCGAAATTAGGGTCAGACCCTGCGCTCGCCGCGTTCCTCGGCACGTGGAGCTCGCCGCTGACGTCGCAGGACGATCCGGCGTGGTCCGTGGAGGACTTCTATTGCTTCGCGGCGTGCACGGCGGGCGGACGCGCGAGCGCCGCGGCGCTGCTGCGCGATCCGGCGAACGCGCGACGCCCGACGCTTGAGCTCCTGCCGGAGGCCGCCGCCGCGAACGCGCGCGACGCGGTGCGCCTGCTGACGCCCGGCGCAGCCGCCCGCACCGCGCCGCCGGCGACGGCGCTCGCGCGCGCGGCGCGGTTCGCATGTAGCCCCGACGGGTTCGTGTCGCAAGTCCTCTCGCCGCTGCCGCTCGCGATCGAGCTCGCGCCCGGACGCGTCGTGCTGCACTACGAGGAATTCGGCGCGCGGCGCGCCATCCACCTCGGCGGCCATCATCACGGGCCGGCGGCTGCGGCGCCGTTCGGCGTGTCCACGGCGCGGCTCGAGAGCGGAACGCTCGTAGTCGAGACGAGCGGCATTCCGCCGGGCCGGCTGTACGGCGCGTTCGGCAGCCTCCCGCACGGCGAGCGGCTGAGCGCGGTCGAGCGCTACACCGTGAGCGGCGACGGCCGCTGGCTCGACCTCACGCTCGAGCTCACGGACCCCGACACGCTCCGCGAGCCGCTGGTCCTCACGAAGCGCTGGCGCCGCGCCGAGCACGAGACCCTGCGCTCGCACGGCTGCGACGTGCTGTCCGCCGGGCTCGACGGCGTGGTCTTCGAGTACCTGGACCCCGCGAAGGTCGACGCGCGGCGGCGCTGACGAGGCCGGGAATCCTCAGCCGCCGGCGGCAGAGCCCACCTTCGGCTCGCGCTTCGCGTCGGCGAGCACGCGCGGCGAGCCCTGGTCCGCGGCCAGCGACACGAGCGAGGCGGAGGCATCTACTCTCACGTCGGCCGCAAGCGACAGCGTCCCGTCGCCGCTGCCGCCGCCGTCCAAGTAGAGCTCCACCACCGAGTACTCGAGCTCGGCCGGCGGCGGGCGCGCGTCCGCCGCCCAACGCTCGATGTCGTACGCGCCCAAGCGCTTGTCCGTGACGAACGTGACGCGCTCGCCGGTGGGCGTCGCCACGCGATGCGCGTACTTGATCGCATAGCCGACGCTGCTGCGGCTGCGCCAGACGTAGCCGAGCGTCGGCAAGCTCGCGAGCGCTTTCTGCGCTTCGGCGCCGCGCCCGAGCGCCTCCACCACCGCGGCGCGGCCGGCGTCGTCGGACCAGTTGCGCAGCTCGATCCTCAAGGGCTCGCCGCGCGGCGTCATCGCGACCGTGGTCGCCGTGAACCGGTCGAGCGGCGTCTGACCCGAGTCGACGGCGCGGCCGGCGCCCGCGGCCGCCAGCAGCACGGCGGCGACCAGGCCGGCGCTAGCCCGCATCGGCGTACGGCCGGATCGCAACGACCGCCTCCTTCGCGTTCTTCGGGTGCTGCGGCGACGTCGCCGTCACGTACTGCCCCGGCTGCACGCGCTCGATCGCGGCCGCATCCGTCGCCGGGATTGGGACCTTGAAAGACACGGAACGGCCATCCTGCTCGTACGACACGTACACGACGGGCATCGTCATGCGGTCGTAGCCCGACTTCGCGCCGCGCTCGACCGCGCGCACGCCCACGGCGGTCGAGACGCCGGACCACGTGAGCATCACGGCGTCGCCCGGCTTGAGCCCAGCGACGCTCGGCGCCTCGGACACGAGCCGCGACTTCACGGTCACGGTGTTGGTGGCCTTGTCGAACGCTACGAGCTCCGCCGACCAGGCGTAGGTCGGCGGGTCGGACGTCGCCGGCGTGTCGGCCGCCGCAACGCTCGCACAGGCGAGCGCGAGCAGGCCGACGACGCTCGGCACGGCCGCGCCCCTTCGAGCGCTCGCTGTCGAGCTCACGTATCTCATGCTCTCAACTCCTCTTCTGAAACGTGACGATGATGCTGATCGAACAGACCGACCACCCGCAAGGAGGTTCACTCGCGTCAGGCTGGTGTCAGGCACGGCCGGTGTCTGACACCTTTGGTGTCTGACGCCGGTTGCGACGCCCACGAGCCGCGTGCAAGACTCCCCGCCGTTCAACCCCGCGCCCGAGGACCGCACCATGCGCCGACCATCGCCGCCGATCTCGCGACGGGCGTTCGTCGGCGCCGCGGCGGTCGCCGCGGTGGCGGCACCCTGGATCGTGCGCGCGAGCGGGCCGCTCACGCTGCGCTTTCGCACCATCCCGGATCCCGACGGCTGGCGCCCGAGCCTGAAGTTGAAGGGCGACTGGCTCGTCTTCGAGGTGAGCGACGGCGTGCTCGCGGGCTTCGGCGAGGCGTCGCACAGCCAGGACGACGAGGGGTGCAAGCGCGCCGCGGCGCAGCTGTTCGAGCGGCACTACGCGGGCTTCGCGCCGTCGCTCGACAACCTCGCGCGCAAGGAACGCGAGATCGCCGCGCTCGATCCCGAGCTCGTAACCGCCACCGCGTTCTCGGGGCTCAACCAGGCGCTCTACGACCTCCTCGCGAAGCGCGAGCAGGTGCCGGTTTGGCGCCTGTTCGCGAGCACGAAGAAGGTCGAGGGCATTCCTCTATATACGACGATCAACCGCGCGCTCGACACCCGCACGCCCGAGGAGTACGCCGCGATCGTCGGCGAGCTTCGCGACCAGGGATTCAAGACCTACAAGTGCGCGCCGTTCGAGGCGGTGAACGGGCCCGACCGCGCGGTCGAGAAGGCGGCGGAAGGGCTCGCAACGCTCGCGCGTCTGCGCGACCAGTTCCCGGATCTCGCGGTGCGCGTGGACTTCCACGAGCGCTTCAAACCGGAAGACTTCTACCGGATCGTCCCGGAGCTCGAGCGCCTGAAGCTCGACTGGATCGAGGAGCCGTTCACCGTGGGCCCCACCTACGACGAGCTCAAGCGCAAGACGCGGCTGCGCGTCGCCGGCGGCGAGCTCTTCTGGGGAAGGCGGCGGTTCGGCGAGATCGCGGACCATCGTTGGGTCGACGTGATCATGCCCGACGTCAAGCACGTGGGCGGCTTCGGCCCGCTGCTCGACGTGATGCAGATGGCCGCAGGCAAGGTCGAGGTGTCGCCGCACAATCCGGCGGGGCCGATCTCGACCGCCGCGGCGCTGCACGCCGCCGTGCTCCATCCCGACGTCGTGCGCACGCTCGAGTACTCGTTCGACCGCCGCCAGACCCGGCGCGCCACCGGCGAGCACATCGAGAACGGCATGCTGCTGCTCGCCGACAAGCCCGGCTGGGGCGTCGAGCCGAATTAGGGTCAGACCCCGGGGACAGAGCAGTGGCTCTGTCCCCGGGGTCAGACCCTTCCTCAGTAGCCGGCGGCTAGGTCGACTACGGACAGCAGCTTGTCGCCGCGGATGTAGCGGCGCACGTTCTCGACGACGAGCGTGAGCGTGCGCTCGTCGCGGAAGTCCGAGCTCGTGGCGATGTGCGGCGTGACGATCACGTTGCGCATCGCCCAGAGCGGATGACCCGGCGGTAGCGGCTCGGGGTCGGTTACGTCGAGGCCCGCGCCGCCGAGCTTGCCGCTTTCGAGCGCCGCCACGAGCGCGTCGGTGACCACGCTCTCGCCGCGACCGATGTTGATGAAGAACGCGCCCTCCTTGATCGCGGCGAAGAACGCTGCGTCGAACATGCCGCGCGTGTCGGGCGTGAGCGGCGTGGCGTTGACGACCACGTCGGCGCGCGCTGCGAGCGCGCGGTACTCGTCCGCGAGACCCACGTATTCCACGTACTCCGGCCCTTCGCGGCGGCTGTTGCGAGTGGCGATCACGTGCAACCCCAACCCGTGCGCGAGCCGCGCGACTTCCGTGCCGATGCCGCCCAGGCCCACGACGAGCAGGGTCTTGCCCTCGACCTCGACGAGCCGCTCCGCGCGCTTCTCGCGGAAACCGCGCGTCCACGCGCCGCCGGCCTGCTCGACGCCGTACTGCGGCAACGCACGCGCCAGCGCGAGCGTGAGCGCCAGCGCATGCTCGGCCATGTGCGGACCTTGGATCCGCTGAAGGTTGGCGACGAGAATTCCGCGCTGCGCGACCTCGGGAATCGTGGTGCAGCTGTCGGCGCCGGCATTCAGGAGCTGAATGAACGCGAGGTCCTTGCCGCGCGCGACGATCTCCGGCGTGCACAGCCCGACGAGCACGTCCGCGCCGGCCACGACCTCCGCCATGCCCGCGAAGTTGCGCAAGCCCGCGACGCCGACCACGGTGGCCTGCGGCGCGATGCCGCGCAGCACGTCGGCCGTCTCGGCGTCGGCGACGACGATCTTCTTCGGCGGCGCCCAGCCCGGCCGCTCGCGCACCGGCGCCGCCGACTCGCGCAGCTCGAAGCGCTCGACGAGCGCCGCAGCCGCAGCGCAATACCTGTCGCACGCGACCTCCGCGGTCTGCGCCGCGGCCGGCCCGCCCGCGAGCGCCAACAGCAGTGTCGCCCAGAGCGTCGCCCCGGACGAGAATCGCAGTTCTCTTTTCATCAGTTGATGATAAGCGGCGCGCTCCGCGGTGTCTCACTCGCCGCGACGATGCGCTCAACGGCGACGGACGTACCTCGAACGGTCTTCCCGAGACCCTCGCGGCACAGGGATGTGCCGCGCGGAGCCCCAGGGATGGTCTTCCGGCGTGTCTCGGGAAGACCGTTCGAGGTGCGGCCGTCGCCACGCGCTAACAAACGGCGAGTGAGACACGGCGGAGCGCTCAGCCACCCCCGCGGTCGAGCGAGCGCAGAACCTGCGCCAACGCGCCGCGGTCGACGGGCTTCACGAGATGAGCGTCGAACCCCGCCTCGCGCGACTTGCGGCGGTCCTCGTCCTGGCCCCAGCCCGTGACGGCGATGAGCGTGATGTGCTTGCCCCAGGGCCGCTCGCGAATCCGGCGCGCGACGTCGTGGCCGTTCAACTTCGGCAAGCCGATGTCGAGCAACGCGACGTCCGGCCGGTGCTCGTCGACCGCCTCGAGCGCCTCGACGCCGTCGTGCGCCGTGTACGTCTCGTTGCCCTCGAGCTGCAGCAACATTGCGAGCGAGACCGCCGAGTCGGCATTGTCGTCCACGATCAACACGCGGCGGCCGCGCGGCGCGGCGACGGGCTGCGCCGCGGCGGCGAGCTGCTCGGACGCGGCGGCACGTTCCTCCAACACCGGAAGCCGCACGACGAACCGGCTGCCGTGCCCACGTCCCTCGCTGTGCGCTTCGACCGTGCCGTCGTGCATGCGCACGAGCCGCTTCACGAGCGTGAGCCCGATGCCGAGGCCGCCCCGCGACTTCTCGGGCGCCGAATCGGCCTGGATGAACATGTCGAAGATCGTGTCGAGCTGGTCGGCGGGAATGCCGATCCCCGTGTCGCTCACCGTCACGACGATCTCGCCGCCGTGCCTCTCGGCCGTGAGCGAAATCGCGCCGCCGGCCTCGGTGTACTTGCACGCGTTGTTCAGGAGATTGCCGAACACCTGCGCGAGCCGCGCGGCGTCCGCGCTCAACCACGCGGGCTCGGCCGGCAGCTCGACGCGCAGCCCGTGGCCGAGCGAGTCCGCGAGCGGCCGCGACGCCTCGACCGCCTGATGAATCACGTCCGCGAGGTTCACGCGCCGGCGGCGCAGCTCCAGCCGATTGTGCGTGATGCGGTTGAGATCGAGCAGGTCTTCGACGAGCCGGACCATCTGGCCGAGTTGGCGCGCCATCGTGTCGCGAGCCTGCTCGAGCTTGGCCGGGTCGTCCGTACGCTTCCAAACCTCGAGCACGTTCGACAGCGGCGCGAGCGGGCCGCGAAGCTCGTGCGCGAGCGTGGCGAGAAACTCGTCCTTGCGCGCGTCCGCCTCCGACAGGTCCGCGGCGAGCGCGCGCAGGTTGTCTTCGAGCCGTTTGCGCTGCGTGATGTCTTGGCTCACCGTGCCGATCGCGACGGGCCGGCCCGCGTCGTCTGTGAGCGTCACTACCTTGTACGACATCCAGATCGCCGCGCGCGTCTTGAAGTGCCGGAATCGGATCTCGACCTCGCCGTGCCCGTTCTCGAGAACGGCCGGGAAGAACTCCGCGCGGATTCGCTCTCGGTCTTCCGGAAAGAAGAAGTCCCGCACGTGCACGCGGCGCGCCTGCTCGAGGTCGTCGAGGCCGATCATCTGCAGCCCCGCGTGGTTGATGAACAGCGGCACGCCGTCGAGATCGCAGATGCCGACGAAGTCCGTGCTGTTCTCGATGAGCGTGGCGAACCGCTGGCGCTCGGCCTCGGCGCGCTTGCGCGCGTCGATGTCGGTGACCATCTTCGACGCGCCGATCACGTCGCCCGCCTCGTCCCTCAGCGGCGAAACAGTCAGCGACACCCACAGCTGGCTGCCGTCGGCGCGCTGCCGAACCGTCTCGAAATGCTCCACGCGCCTGCCCGCCTTCAGGCTCGCGATGATCGCGTCCTCCTCCGCGAGCCGGTCGGGCGGGATCACGAGCGAGATGTGCTTGCCGATCGCCTGCGCCGCCGGGTAGCCGAACATACGCTCGGCCGCGGCGTTCCAGCTCTGGATGATGCCGTCGAGCGATTTGCTCACGATCGCCACATCCGACGACTCCACGATCGACGCGAGCGTGCGCGCCGCGAGCAGCTGGCTCGCCCTGTCGCGCTCCGCCCGGCGTTGCGTGCTCACGTCGCGGAAGATCAGCACGCAACCCGAGACGACGCCGCTCTCGTCGCGGATCGGCGCCGCGCTGTCGTCGATAGGCAGCTCGGAGCCGTCGCGCCGGATCAGCACCGTGTGATTCGCGAGGCCGACGACGACGCCCTCGCGCAGCGCGCGCGACGACGGGCTCGCGACGGTTTCACGCGTCGCTTCGTTGACGATCCGGAACACCTGATCGAGCGGCCCGCCCGCCGCGTCCGCCAGCGGCCAGCCCGTCATCGACTCGGCCACCTCGTTCAAGTAGGTGACGCAGCCGTCGACGTCGGTGGTGATCACGGCGTCGCCGATGCTGCCCAAGGTGACGCGCAGCGTCTCGCGCTGGTCCGCGGCGCGCGCGTGCGCGATCCGCGCGACCACCCCGAGCGCGACGATGATCGCGCAGGTGAACAGATACGCGGTGAAGCCGACCACGGTCTCGAGATCGCCGATGGTCACGCCGCCGCGCGGCGCCATGAACAGGTAGTTGCAGGCGACGTAGCCCGCGAGCGCCACGACGGTCGCCGTGGCGTAGCCGCTCGCCCAGACGGCGGCCGCGACGGCGCCGTAGAGCGTGACGAGCGGCAGCGTGTCGCCCAGCAGCGGATCGAGCACCTTGCGCAGCACGAGAACGGCCAGCAGCGCGGCGAGCGACACCACGTAGCCCGCCATTCGGGGCAGCGGACGCACGAGGCGTTGGGGTGCGACCATCATCGATGGCGAGAGTATACGCGGGCAGTGCCGCAGGCCGGTCTCGGCACGCGGCAGCGCCCGCGGCCAACGGCTTAGTCCTAAGCCCAGTCCGGCAGCGAGCGGACCTTCACCCGCATGTCGCCCGACGGCAGCGCAAACGACAGCGAGACCGCGTGCAGCAAGTAGCCGCCCGTGCCCGGAGGCACGTGGCTCTTGGGCGTACCGCCGGGGCCGAACAGGGGATCGCCCACGATCGGCGCGCCGGCGGCCGCGAGATGGATTCGGATTTGGTCGGGGCGGCCGGTGATGGGCTGCGCGGCGACGAGCGCGCGCTCCGAGGCCGCGCTCGGGCCGGCGCTCGCGTCGAGCGAGCCTGGGTCGCCGGCGCCGGCCGTCCCGGCGCCCGGCGTCGCGCCGCCGGGCGTCGCGCTCCCTCGCCTCAGCACGCGCACCCGCGTGAGCGACTCCTTGCCCCGCTCGGCCGCCGCATAAATCTGCAGCGGCCCGTGCGCGATCCGTCCGATCGGCTGGCGAGCGGCGAACGAGTCGGGCAGGCGCGCGCCTTCGACCCACGCGAGGTAGGTCTTCGTCATCGTGAGATCGCGGAACTGGCGCGCGAGCGACGCCCGGCCCGCGAGCGTCTTGCCGAACGCGATGAGCCCCGACGTGCCGCGGCCGAGACGATGCGCGGGCGCGGCCGCCGCGCGCGCCGGGTCGCTCGTGCGCACGATCTCGAGCAGCGTGCGTTGCTTGAACGGGCCCGCGGGCAGCACCTGCAGCCCCGCGGGCTTGACGACCACGAGCACGTCGTCGTCCTCGAACGCCACGTCGAACGACACGGGCGCGTCGGGCTCCTCCCATGGCGGACGATGGAACTCGAGCCGATCGCCGGCCTCGAGCCGCTCGTCGGCGGTCGCGCGGCGGCCGTTGACGAGCACGCGCCCCATGGCGATCGACTCGCGCCACGCGGCCTCGTCCGAGTGGCGATAGCGCGCGACGTGGAAATCGAGCACGGTGCAGCCCGCGTCGGCCGCGCCGACGCGCGCGCGGTAGACGTGACCCTGGTTCTCGCTGGCTTCTTTCAAAACGCTTCGCGTCCTCGACAAAGACAAGGGCGCGCAGTCTAGCGCTCGAAGCGCGGCCCGGGCCAACCCCGCGCCGACACCTTCATCGCCATGGATGGCGGGAGTGCCGCACAATGCAGGACGCAATTGGCGGCCGACCGCCACGGATGGCGGGAGTGCCGCACAATGCAGGACGCAATTGGCGGCCCTCGACGCCAGGAGACCTCGTCATGACGAAGATCGGCAGGCTCGAACCGGCGGCGCACGGGGCCTCGTGGTTCGCGGCGAGCGTTGCAGCGGCGCTCTTGTCGCTGCTGGCAGCCTCGAGCGCGCACGCGCAGAAGACCGCCGACATCGGCTTCAAGAGCGTCGGCCGCGGCGCGCCGCTCGCGCGCTCGATTCCCGGTGACACGCCCGCGGACCTCGCCAAGCTCGAGAACTACCCCGACAGCGATCTCGTGGTCGGTGCGTGGCGACCCACGCGGCCCGGCGCGGACGGCAAACCGGCGCGCCTCGACTACGGCTCGGCCTGGAACGGCGCGGCGCCGAAAGGCGTGAGGCCGCTGCCCGTGGACCTGTTCACGTCGAAAGACTTCTACAAGGACCGCGAGCTCTGGAGCGACCCGCGCTATTTCCGCTGCAACAGCCCATGGGCGATCGAGGCGCAGCGCGGGGCATACGGCGGCGTGGTGTCGATCGGCGACGACCCGCCGCGCACGGCAGCGTGGGGCTACTGCGACAAGGATTATCCGCGCGCGGCGATCGTGAGCCCGTACCGGTTCAAGACCGCGCAGGAACACTACGAGGCGCTGCTCGCGGAGACGAAGAAGCGCGGCGGGCCGACGCAGCACACTTACGCCACGCTGCCGGGCGACCTGTCGGGCCGCTACGTGTGGCCGCGCGGCCAAAATTGGTACGCGGAGCTCTACTGGAACCAGACGCCGACGATCCTGTCACTGCTCACGCCCGAATATCGGCAGCGCATGGTGCAGGAGCTCTATCACGACGCCGTCACGGCCGCGAACCAGTGGCCCGCGCAGTATTGCTGGCCCGAGGGCTTCATGCGGCGCTGGCACTATCACGCGGTGACCAATCAGCCGCACACCGTGCTCGTCACGCCCGATCTCGTGCAGATCATGGCAGGCGACGCTGACAACTTCGTCACCAACGTCTACGTGGGCCGCACGTTCAACATGACGGGCACCGTGCCGCGCTTGGGTCAGGACGTGCCGCGCTGGTACGGCGAGACGATCGGTTTCTGGGACGGCGACGTGCTCATCACGTGGACGTCGAACATCCAGGGGTGGAAGGTGCACGGCAACCCCGAGTTCTCGAGCAAGCTCCAGACGATCGAGATCTACACGCCGAACCGCGACGCGTCCGGCAAGCTCATCGGCCTCAACCAGGAAGGGATCTTCTACGACCCCGAGGCGCTCGTGGAGCCGATTAGGATCGTGCGCAACCTGGACAAGCTCGGCGGGTTCAACGACGGCGACCCGTTCCAGTTCATCGAGTGCGTGCCGGCGATCTTCCCGGTGAACGGCCGCCCGACGCCCGAGTCGCCGGGCACCACGTTCGAGTACAAAGTGCCCGACATGTACGGGCGGCCGTGGGGCGCGATCTGGCGGGAGTACCACGAGAAAGGCATGGAGCCGCCGGCGGAGAAGGACATCTTCGAATTCAAGTGAGCTAGCGGAGCTGCGTAGCGGGCCGCCCTTCTACGGCGGTGACGCCCACCGTATAGTCACGCCGTCACGGCTTCCCGCCCCGGGAAGCGAGATTGGGGGAATAACAATGCTTGCTCGATCGACGTCGACGTTCGTCACATTCGCGCGCGGCGCGGCCGCGTTGCTCGCGTTCGGGTTCTGCGCGGCGCACGCGCAGGCGCCCGCGGCGCCGCCGGCCGGCGGCGCGCAGCAGCCGCCCGCCGAGGTCAAGGTCGTCACCACGCTGCTCGGCGGCAGCGTCTACGGCATCGACGGCCAGGGCGGCCGCGCCGCGGCGCTGATCGGTCCCGAGGGCGTGTTCCTCGTCGACGCGCAGTTCCCCGCCGTCACCGACAAGATCGTCGCGGCGATCAAGCAGCTCACGCCGTCGCCGATTCGCTTCCTCGTGAACACGCACGTGCACGGCGACCACACCGGCGGCAACGAGAACTTCGCCAAGCTCGGCGTCACGATCTTGGGCCGGCCGAATCTGCGCGAGCAGATGCTGAACCCGCGGCCCGCGCCGGGCAACGGCCAAACGCCGCCGCCGTCGCCCA
Organism: Gammaproteobacteria bacterium; assembly: GCA_035644475.1. GTDB lineage: Bacteria > Pseudomonadota > Gammaproteobacteria > Steroidobacterales > Rariloculaceae > FEN-1219. The sequence continues at coordinate 14,327 of DASQOL010000095.1, forward strand.
AGGGCGCGCTACCGATCGTGCTGTTCGACGCGCCGACCACGGTGTACTTGAACGGCGAGACGATCCAGCTGATCCCCCTCGCGCCCGCGCACACCAACGGCGACACGGCCGTGAAGTTCGTGAACGCGAACGTGCTGATGACGGGCGACGTGTACCGCTCCGAGGGCTACCCGGCCGCGGCGGTGACCAACGGCGGCAGCGTGCTCGGGATTCTCACGGCCATCGACCAGTTCCTCGCGATCACCGACGCCAACACCAAAGTGGTGCCGGGCCACGGGCCGGTCTCCAACCGCGCGGGGCTGGTGTTTCACCGCGAGGTGCTCGTCACGGTGCGCGACCGCGTGAGCAAGGCGATGAAGGAAGGCAAGACGCTCGAGCAGATCCAGGCGGCGAAGCCGACGGCGGACTTCGATCAGCGAGTCGCCGGGCCGCCGAACTTCATCGCGCAGTTCGTCACCACCTTGTACAACGAGCTCTCGGCCGCGAAATAGACTCGCACCGCCGCGCAAGGGGCGAACGACGATGCGTAGCTACCGAAGTGTGCTGCTCGCGGCGCTCGCCGCAGTCGCGGCGCTGTCGATTCCGTCGGCTCACGCGCAGCAGAGCGTGGGGCGCGGCGCGCCCGACCCGCTCAAGCCGGCGACCATCGTCGGCTCCGAAGGCAAGGGCATGTTCACGGGCGCCGGCGTCCCGCCCGGCTTCCCGCCGATCTTCGCGGCGCGCGACGGCGCGACGCCGCAGGGCGTGAGGCCGCTGCCGCACGACATTTTCTCCACCAAGGATTTCTACAAGGACCGCGACCTCTGGTCCGATCCGCGCTACTACCGCTGCAACTCTTCGGTCGGCCTCGAACAGATCTGGGGCGCGTACGAGGTGCCGCTGATCGGCAACGATCCGCCGCGCACGGCCGCGTGGGGGTTCTGCGATCGCGACTATCCGCGCAAGGAGATCGTGAGCCCCTACGGCTTCAAGACGGCGAAGGAGCACTACAACACGCTATTGAAGGAGTCGCGCACGCACGGCGGTCCGACCAAATACACGCAGGCCACGCTGCCCGATTGGAACGGGCAATACGCTCGCGAGCGCGCGAAGACCTCCACGTGGTTCTACGGCGCAATCTTACAAATCCCGACGTATCTGTCGCTGCTCACGCCCGAGTATCAGCAGCGCTTCGTGCAGGAGATGTATCACTACTCGGGCAGCAACGCGCCGCAGTGGCCGGGGTCGTATTGCTGGCCCGAGGGCTTCCTGCGGCGCATCGCGCAATACGGCGGCGGGCAAATCAACTTGGTGATGACGCCCGACCTCGTGATCGACATGCGCAACGCGGCGAAAACCACCGTCACGCAGATCCACATCGGGCGTGAGTTCGTCGAGGACGGCAGCGGCCCGCCGCGGCTCGGGCCCGCGGTGCCGCAGTGGTTCGGCGACACGATCGGATTCTGGGACGGCGAGGCGCTGATCACCTGGACGTCGAACGTCCAGGGCTGGATCAATCACGGCGGCATGGAGTTCAGCAACAAGTTTCAGTCGATCGAGATCTACACGCCGCGCAAGGACGCGGGCGGCAAGCTCGTCGGCATCAAGCACGAGCTCGTGCTCTACGACGAGGACGCGCTCGTCGAGCCCGTGCGCGTGGTGCAGACCTGGGACAAGCGCGGCAACTTGAACGAGAACGACCCGTTCGTCTACATGGAGTGCGTGCCGCACATCTATCCGATCGACGGCATCGCCACGCCTGTCTCGCCCGACACCACGTTCGAGTACACCTACCCCGACATCTACGGCCGGCCGTGGGCCCAGATCTGGGAGAAGTACCACGAAAAGGGCATGGAGCGGCCGGCCGCCGAGGACCTCTTCTCCTTCCCCGAAAAATAGGGACATGTTGCATTTTCGGCGACGCGGCTCGAGTCGTTACGGGCGCGGCCGAAAATCCAACATGTCCCTATTTTTCGGAACTTGCGGCGGCGGGCGGGCTCTACTGTCACATCAGCCCCCGTTCGTTCGTCCATCGGACATGCGGCACGCGACCAGCGTCACGACCGACCGAGGCACTGCTTTTGCGCGAGAGCGCGGCAGGCTCTGGGAGGTCGCTGCCACCAAGACCGCAAACAGAGGAGCACACCACGATGAAATCACGGATCGATATCATGCAGGTTTCGCCAAAGGCCGTGCAGGCCGTGCTGGGACTACAGAGCTACGTGAACGCGTCGGGCCTCGAGCCGAGTCTGCTCGAGCTCGTGAAGATGCGCGCGTCGCAGATCAACGGCTGCGCGTTCTGCCTCGACATGCACAGCAAGGACGCGCGCGCGACCGGCGAGACCGAGCAGCGGCTCTACCTGCTCAACGCCTGGCGCGAGGCGCCGTTCTACAGCGATCGCGAGAGAGCGGCGCTCGAGTGGACCGAGAGCCTCACGCTAGTGAGTGAGAACCACGTGCCCGACGACGTCTACGAGAGGGCCCGCGAGCACTTCAGCGAGACCGAGCTCGTGGACCTCGCGCTGGCGGTGGTCGCCATCAACACCTGGAACCGCCTCAGCATAGGGTTCCGCGCCGTACCCGGCGCGTACAAGCCGCAGCGCGCACAAGCCGGCACCACGCGCGCCGCGCAGCACCAGCAGACCACCGCTCACTGAGCGCACGGCCTGCATTAGGGTCAGACCCCAGGGCCAGACGGGGGTCTGACCCTGGGGTCAGACCCGGTAACCTGTCCCTATTTTCGCGGGGCGCCGACGGCGGCGCGCACCGCGTCGATCTCGAGGATCGGCCGCACCTCGACGCAGCCCGTGCGCGCCCACGGAAACTCGGCCGCGATGCGTACGGCCTCGTCGATGCTGTCGGCCTCGATGACGTTGAATCCCGCGATCATCTCCTTCGTCTCCGCGAATGGACCGTCAAGCGTGACCTGACGCTCGTTGCGGATCCGCACCGACTTCGCCTTCGCGGGCTCGGCGAGCATCTGCGAGTCGAGCAGCTTGCCGTGGCGCCGCAAGTCGTCGGCGTGGGCGAGGCAGCCGCGCATCCGCGAGTCGAACTCGCCGGACGGCAGCGCATCCAACAGCGTCTTGTCGTTGTAAATCAACAGCATGTACTTCACGGACGCCTTCTCCGATGGACGATGAAAAGACTCTCGAGGGGTCGTGTCGATTCTCGCGGCCGTGATTCGTCGTGTCCATAGAAGCACCTCGAATCACGCAACCGAAAGGAGACCACCGTGCGCAACGTCATCAAAGCCCTCGCGTTCGCCGCCGCCGTCTCGGCCATGGCGAGCCTGCAAGCCGCGGACGGCACGTGGGGCGCCGGCGCCATCACCGGCGGCGGCAGCTACGCCTACGTCAACGGCATCTCGCTGTACTACGAGATCCACGGCACCGGCAAACCCCTCGTGCTGCTGCACGGCGGGCTCGGCGCGATCGAGATGTTCGGCGAGAGCCTGGGCAAGGTCGCGCAAGGACGCCAAGTGATCGCCGTCGACCTCCAGGGACACGGCCGCACCGCCGACGTCGACCGGCCGCTCGACCACGCGCTCATGGCCGACGACGTCGCGGCGCTGATCGCGCGACTCGAGCTCGGCCGCGCCGACGTCATGGGCTACTCGCTCGGCGGCGTGGTCGCGCTGCAGGTCGCGATCCGACACCCCCAGCTCGTCGACCGGCTCGTGCTCGCGTCCACGCCGTTCAAGCGCGACGCGTACTACCCCGACATCCTCGCGCAGCAAGCCATGATCGCCGCGGCGGCCGCCGACGCGATGAAGAACACGCCGATGTACGAGCTCTACACGCGGCTCGCGCCGCGGCCGCAGGACTTCCCGCGGCTGCTCGACAAGCTCGGCGCGTTGATGAAGGCCGACTACGACCTGTCGCGTCAGATCGCGGGCATCGAGGCGCGGACGCTCGTCGTCGCGGGCGACGCCGACATCTTCCCGCCTTCGCACGCGGTAGAGCTCTTCGCCCTGCTCGGCGGCGGCCAGCGCGACGGCGGCTGGGACGGCTCGGGACGGCCGAAGTCGCGGCTCGCGATCCTGCCGGGCGTCACGCACTACACGATGTTCGCGACACCCGAGCTCGCGGAGCTCGCGATCCGGTTCCTCGACGAGGGCGCGACCACGGCCGAATGATCCAAGGTCTCGAGCGCGACCCGCGCGTGCCGGCGACGACTCGGAAGCGTTCCCGCGAGCCGTGCACGATCTCGGTGCTAAATCCCTCCATGGAGGTCCCTCCGTGGAGGGATTTTGCTTTGGGGTACCATCCGCCTAGCTCGGCACAAGCTTGGGGGGATCCAATGGCGACGCGTGGCTCGGTCAAGGCGTGCTTCTCAATCGCAATCTTCGCCGCCGCGCTCGCGGTGCTCGACGCGTCCGCGAGCGTGCTCGAGAAAAGCATGCGCGTGGCCGGCGCCGAGGTGCAGTACAAAGTGGTACTGCCCGATGGCTACGACGCGGCGAAGACCTATCCCGCCGTGCTCGTCCTGGGCGGCGGCCCGCAGACGATGGACACCGTCGACCGCACGCTGGAGCGCAACTTCCGCGCCGAGGCCGAGCGGCGCGGCTACATCGTCGTCGCGCCGGCCGCGCCGAACGGCGACTTGTTCTTCGAGGACGGCGCGCGGATCTTCCCCGAGTTCCTGAACAAGGTGCGGCAGGAGTACAAGGTCGCCGGCGGCAAGTTTCACGTCGCGGGGCCGTCGAACGGCGGCATCGCGGCGATGCACGTGGCGGCCGCGAACCCCGACTACTTCCTGTCGGTCACCGCGTTCCCCGGCTATCTCTGGCAACCGAGCGAAAAGAAGCTGCTCGCGCTCTCGAAGATGTGCGTGTACCTCTACGTCGGCGAGAACGACGAGTACCGGTGGCACGACGAGATGCAGCGCGAGGTCAAGTTCCTGAGCGCGCGCGGCACGGTCGCGAAGTACAGCGAGGAGAAGGGCCAGCCGCACCGCATCGAGACGCTCGCGGACGCGAGCGCGTCGCGGCTCTTCGACGGGTTCGAGGCGACCAAGCAGGGCTGCAGCCGCTGATCGTCTACTAATTCGGTCGTGGCCTACTTCGTCTCGAACGTGAACCGGCCGTTCACGATCGGGTTGCGATCGGTGGTCGAGTCGCACTCCGTCTCGTCGATCATCCGATTCGTATCCGTCACGCGCGAGAACGAGAACGTGACCTTGAACGGCGCGGTCAGCGCCGCGGGGTCGGCGAGCGTGAATTCGTCCTGAAGCTCGTTCTTGTTGGCGAGCCGGATGCGCTCGAGGAAGTGCAACTCGTCGCTCATGCGCACCGAGGTGAAACCCGACAACAGAAGGTCGGGCTTGATCGCGACGGTGTCGACGACGAGCGTGTCGCCCTCCCAATGGCCGATCGAGTCGCCCGTGCGCGTGGGCCAGAGCTCGTCCTTCGGCGGATGCGAGCGGCCGTCGGTGTAGATGTGCCGAATGCCGTTGATCGTGTCGACGATCGTGGTTTCCTCGGGCGTGATGCGCCACTGATAGATCGCGGGCGACATCATGTTCATGATGAACGGCGGCGACCCGCAGTTGTTGTACGCGGGCGCGGGCGGATGATTCGGGTCCGCGGCCGCGGCGGCGTCGGCGGCCTTCTTGGCCGCGTCGAACTTGGCCTGCCACTCCGCGTTGAACGGCACCTTGGCGCCCAAGATCGTCATGCCTGCTTGCGCCCCGCTCGCGCTCAAGCTCTGGCCGATGCCTTCGCCGACGAACACGCTCGGCTCCCAGAGTCCCGACCAGTCCGGGAGCTTGGCGAACGCGTCCAGCCGCTCCTTCGAGGACTGCTGCGCGTGAGCGAGCGTGGTCGAGCCGGCGGCCAACACGGCCGCGGCGAGGGTGATTGCGCGTCTCATTTAGAAACCTCCGGCGCGTCGCCGACCGGCTTGCCGTCGGCCGTCGTCACCGACACGACTTGGCCGCCGTGGTTGCCATCGCGCAGCGGGTGTGCGATCACCGCGATCTTGTCGCCAGGCTTGAGACTGCCGGGCTTCCAACCGTGGCGCGAAAGACCCAGCGGGTTGTCCATCTCGATGCCCCACTCGACCGGGGCGGCGTTCGGCTGCGCGGGGTCGGTCACGAGCAGCTGAATCCAGCAGTGCGGGCTCATCCACTGGAATTCCTTCACCGTGCCCGCGAGCGTGACCTGCTTGGTCGCGTCGAACATCGCGGCCGAGTGATGCGCGACCGCCGGGCTCGCGACAACCGCCGTCGCCGCACCCAGCAAGGCGATGAGAAGATTCTGACGTTGCTGCATGTCGGCGCCGTACCCTGTGTTACGCCACATGGTGCCATTTCACGCCGCGGCCTGCCAACGACCGGCAAGAAACAGGGACAGGTTACTTTTTTTCGCCGGGCAAGAGACCCAACGCAGCCGCGCGCGCCGAGGGTTTCGCGCGCGCAGCGCTGCTTCCCCGCGCCGAAAAAGTAACCTGTCCCTAATTATTTCGGGAGCGCGAAGACGTAGAGGGCGTGGCCCGGCATCTCGTAGTAGCGGCGGTCCGCGCCGCCGCCGCTGCCACCGCCCGCCTTCTGCTCGATGGCCTGCGCACGCAACGACATGCAGGTCTGGCTCAACGGAATGATCACTTGCCGCGACGGGCGGTGAAAGCTCATCGGGTGCCAGTTCTTGCCGCCCGCCGTGCTGGGGCAGCTGTCCACCCACTCGCCGACCTTCGCGTCGAGAATGTCGTCTATGCCCCGAGGGAGACGTATTTCACACTTCTTCGATCCCCCGCTCACTGCCGGTCGCAATTGGCCGATAACACAACACAGGGGGCGCGATTCCGTGGCACCGTTGCAACGCCGCATCTGGCGGCCGCGTGCCCGTGAGCTATGCCGATGACCGCATGGTCGACAAGAAACTGAGCTTCGACTTCAGCGCTGCCGCGGGGGCGGACGCCGGCGCGGCGATCCGCGAGTTCAGCGCGGTGCTCGACAGCATTCCCGACGCCGTGCTGCTGCTCGACGAGCGGGCGCGCATCGTGCTCGCCAACGCGCACGCCGTGCATCTATTCGGGTTCGCCACCGTGGAGCTGCTCGCGAAGCCTATTCAGGCGCTGATCCCCGCCGGCCTGGACCTCGCGAGCGCGCGGTGGAACGAGCTGTTCGCTCCGGCGCCCGCGAGACCGGCCCCCGCGGCGCTGGCGCTGGACGGCCTCCACAAGGACGGCGCCGCGCTCTCGCTCGAGGTGAACCTGCGCCCCCTCGCAACGGACGGCCGGCGCCTCGCCCTGTGTGCGATCCGCGACGTCACCGAGCATCGCCGCGTGCAGGCCGACATCGCGCGCAGCGAAACACGGCTCAACGAAGCCCAGCGCATCGCGAAGATCGGCAGCTGGGAGCTCGAGGTCGCGAACAACCGGCACTGGTGGTCCGACGAGCTGTATCGCATGGTTGGTCTCGACCCGGCGTCCGCCGCCGACCCGTTTCCGCTGTTCCTCGAGCGCATCCACCTCGATGACCGCCAACGCTTGTTGGAGGGCAGCGAGCTCGCGATGCAGGGGCACGCCGCGCCGGTGGCCGACATCCGCGTGATCCTGCCGGACGGCGTGGAAAAGGTCTTGCAGAGCCGCGGCGAAGTGACCTTCGACGCGGAACGCCGCCCCGTACGGATGTTCGGCACGTTGCAGGACATCACCGAGCGCAAGGCGTTCCAGACCGCGCTCCACCTCACGGACATTCGCTACCGCGAGGCGCAGCGCATCGCGAAGATCGGCAATTGGGAATGGAACCTCGTCACCAACCAGAGCTGGTGGTCGGAGGAGCTGTATCGGATTCTCGAGGAGGACCCGGCCACGTACGAGGCTTCGCTCGAGAGCTTCATGCGCAAGGTCCATCCCGACGACCACGCCGTGCTCGCGCACGATCCCACCAACGTCTCTCCCGATCCCGGGGCCTATGCCCGGCCGATGGAGGTTCGGATCGTCACGTCGAGCGGCCGCACCAAGGTCGTAGAGCAGCTCGTCGAGGTGCGCAAGGACGAGCAGGGCCGCCCGGTCGCGGTGTTCGGCACGATTCACGACGTGACGGAGCGCCGCGCGCTCGAGAATCGGCTACGCGAAAGCGAGAACCGCTACGCGAGCACCGTGGAGCTCGCCGCGGTGGGCATCGCGCATGTCGAGGCCGGCGGCCGCTTCGCTTGGACGAACGGCAAGCTGCGCGAGATGCTCGGCTATACGTCCCACGAAATCGAGAAGCTCACGATCTGGGACGTTTCGCACAAGGACGACTTGCACGTCACGGACGCGGACCGCGCACGGCTGCACGAGGGCGAGATCCCCTCGCTCCATGCGGAGAAGCGCTACCTGCGTCGCGACGGCGCGGTGATCTGGGTGCGGATCACGAGCGCGCTCAGGCGCGATGCCGAGGGCGTGCCGCTCTACGACGTCTCGATCGTCGAAGACATCACCGACCGCAAGCTGGCCGAGGAACGCGTGCAGTATCTCGCCACGCACGACGAGCTCACGGGATTGCCGAATCGCGCGGTGTTCGGCGAGCTGCTCGACCACGCCATCGAGTCCGCGCAACGCCACGACCGCCGCTGCGCGGTGCTGTTCATCGATCTCGACCGGTTCAAGATCGTCAACGACTCGCTCGGCCATGAGGCCGGCGACCTGCTGCTCAAGGAAATGTCCGGGCGGCTCGGCGGCTGCATGCGCCAGTCCGACGTGCTCGCGCGGCTCGGCGGCGACGAGTTCGTGGTGCTGCTCGAGGATCTCGGCGACGGGGACGATGTGGCCGACGTGGCCAAGAAGGTGCTGTCGAGCGTGCTCGTGCCGGTCGAGATCATGGGCCACGAATGCCGGATCACGGCGAGCGTAGGCATCGCCATCTACCCGGCCGACGCGCGCGACGCGCAGACGCTGATGAAGCACGCCGACATGGCGATGTACCTCGCGAAGGAGGAAGGCAAGAACAACTATCAGTTCTACTCGATGCACTCGAGCCCGATGTCGGTCGAGCGTCTCGTGCTCGAGACGCATCTCGCGCGCGCGCTCGAGCGCAAGGAATTCACGGTGCAGTACCAGCCGAAGGTCGACATCCAGAGCGGCGCAATCAAGGGCGCCGAGGCCCTGCTGCGCTGGTGGAATCCGGAGGTCGGCACCGTGTCGCCCACGCAGTTCATCCCCGTGGCCGAGGACTCCGGGCTCATCGTAGCGATCGGCAAGTGGGTGCTCGAGACGGCCTGCGAGCAGAACGTCGCGTGGCAGCGCCGCGGCCTGCCTAAGATCGTGATGTCGGTGAACATGTCCCCGCGCCAGTTCAAGGACCCGGCGCTGCTCGACGACATCGCCGAAGTGCTCGCGCGCACGGGTATGGCACCGGAGCTGCTCGAGCTCGAGATCACCGAGAGCATGATCATGCACAACGTCGATCTCGCCGCCTCGAAAGCCGAAGCCATTCGGAAACTGGGCGTGCGGCTCGCGATCGACGACTTCGGCACGGGGTACTCGTCGCTCTCCCAGCTCAAGCGCTTCCCGATCGACACGCTCAAGGTCGACCGCTCGTTCGTCCGCGACATCCCGCACAACGCCGAGGACAAGGCGATCACGGAAGCCATCATCGCGCTCGGCAAGGCACTCGGCGTCACGGTCGTGGCCGAAGGCGTCGAGACGGCGCAGCAGCACGAGTTCCTGCGCCTGAACGCCTGCGACGAGATGCAGGGGTTCTACTTCAGCCGGCCGTGCCATCCCGACGCACTCGCGGAGCTCCTGGCGGGTCCGACCGACCGGAGCAAGCGCTAGGTCGTTCTCAAACATGACATCGGGTGACACCTCGACCGGTTATCTTTCCGCCGAGTCACACCATGTCGCGTCACACACTCCGGTACAATGTCCCTCCCCCGGGACTGCCGGCGCCGACCAGCGCCCCGTTCCGCCCCAGATGGAGCTGGATCCGTGCCCACCGATAACCGCGCCCTCACAAGACGGCGAAAGCCTCTTTTTTCCCTGTGGTTCGCCGCAGCCGCCGCGCTCGCGGCGTGCGACAAGCCGCAGCCGCCCCAAGCGCTCCCGCCCGCGGAAGTCGCCACGCTCGAGGTCCGCCCCCGCGACCTCCCGTTGGCGTTGGAATATGCGGCCCAGCTCCGCGGGATCCGCGAGGTCGAGGTCCGCGCACGCGTCTCCGGCATCCTGCTCGAGCGCCGCTACGAGGAAGGCGCCGCCGTCAAGGCGGGCGACCTGCTGTTCCGCATCGACCCGGCGCCGTTCCGCGCCGACGCCGAGCGCGCGCGCGCCGAGCTCGGCGTGCAGCAGGCGAATCTCGCGCAGGCACGCCGCGAGCGCGACCGCCTCGAGCCGCTCTACGACCAGAAGCTTGCGAGCCTGCGCGATCGCGACACGTCGGCCGCCGCGTTCGAGAGCGCGCAGGCGGCGGTCGCCGCGGCGGAAGCCGCGCTGCGCAGCTCGCAGCTGAACCTTTCCTATACCGACGTGCGCGCGCCGATCGACGGCCTCACGAGCCGCGAGGTGCGCTCCGAAGGCAGCCTCGTCACCGCCGGCGCCGATTCGAGCTTGCTCACCTATATCGTCCAGGCCGATCGCCTCTACATCGACATCGCGCTGCCCGAAGGCGACGCGGAGCTCGTGCGTGCCGCGGACGACGCGAGCCCCGGCGCGGCCGCCGTGCGCGTCGTGGACGCGCGCGGCGCACAGGTCGGGCCGAACGCCAGGATCGAGTTCATCGCACCGCGCGTCGACGACGCGACGGGCACGGTCGCGGTACGCGCCGTGCTCGACAACACCGGGATGGTGCTGCGGCCGGGCCGCGTAGTGCGCGTGCACGTCGACGGCGTGAGCGTCGCAAGCTCGCTCGTGATTCCGAAGCGCGCGATCTTGCACGGCGCGCAAGGCATGTTCGTGTGGGTAGTCGGCGACGGCGAGCGAGTCGCGGCGCGGCCCGTCGAGCTCGGCGCATCGTCGGGCAACGACGTCGTCGTCAGCACCGGCCTCGGCGCCGGCGAGCGTGTGGTCGTCGACGGCATCTTGAAGGTCCAGCCCGGCGCGCCGGTCCACGCGACGGCGCTCGCCGCGAACGCGGGCGCGGCGGCCGCCGGCGGCGCGCCGCCGGCGCAAGCGAACCCGGTCCCGGGCAGCCCATGATCTCGAACTTCTTCATCGACCGGCCGCTCTTCGCGACGGTCGTCTCCGCGTTCATCGTGATCGCGGGCCTCGCGGCATTCCGCGAGCTGCCGATCGCAATGTATCCGAACATCGCGCCGCCGCAGATCAGCGTGAGCACCGCGTATCCGGGCGCGAGCTCGGACGTGATCGCCGAGACCGTGGCGGCACCGCTCGAGCAGGCGCTCAACGGCGTCGAGAACATGCTCTACATGCGCTCGAATAGCTCGTCCACGGGCTCGCTCACGATCGCCATTACGTTCGCCGTCGGCACCAACGCGGACATCTCCGTGATCAACGTGCAGAACCGAGTGCAGAGCGCGCTGCAACTGCTGCCCGAGGAAGTGCGTAGACAAGGAGTCACGGTCGCGAAGTCGCTGCCGAGCTTCCTGATGATCCTCACGTTCGACTCGCCCGACGGCCGCTACGACGACCTGTTCGTGTCGAACTACGCCACGACGAACGTCATCGACGAGCTGCGGCGCATCCCGGGCGTGGGCAACGTGCAGGTGTTCGGCGCGCGCGACTACTCGATCCGCATCTGGCTCAAGCCCGACCGGCTCGCCGAGCTCGGCCTCACGCCGGCCGACGTGGCCGCCGCCGTGCGCGAGCAGAACGCGCAGTCCGCGGCCGGCCGCCTCGGCGACGAGCCGATCGACGAGCGCGTCGACCTCACGTTGAGCGTCACCACCCAGGCGCGGCTCCAGGACCCCGAGCAGTTCGAGCGCATCGTGCTGCGCACCGGCGACAGCGGTCAGATCGTGCGTCTGAAGGACGTGGCCCGCGTCGAGCTCGGCGCGCGCGACTACTCGTTCGGGCTCAGCCGCAAGGGCCACAACACGATCGGCGCGGCGCTGCAATTGGCGCCCGACGCGAACGCGCTGGAAGCCGCAGCCTTGGTCTACGCGAAGATGGACGAGCTCGGCGCCAAGTTCCCGGCCGGCCTCGCATGGGCGATCCCGTACGACACGAGCAAATTCGTGCGCACGTCGATGCGCGAGGTCGCATACACGTTCTTCGAGGCGCTCGCGCTCGTGTTCGGCGTGGTGTGGCTGTTCCTCTACAACCTGCGCGCGACGGCGATCCCGTCGGTAGCGGTGCCGGTGTCGCTGGTCGGCACGTTCGCGGGCATGTACCTGCTCGGTTTCTCGATCAACTCGCTCACTCTGTTCGGCATGGTGCTCGCGATCGGGATTGTCGTCGATGATGCCATCGTCGTGCTCGAGAACGTGGAGCGGCACATGCGCGACGAGCACGTGAGCGCTCGCGATGCCACGCGGCGCGCGATGGCCGAGGTCAGCCGGCCGGTGATCGCAATCGTGCTCGTGCTGAACGCGGTGTTCCTGCCCGTGGCTTTCCTGGGCGGGCTCGTAGGCGAGATGTATCGGCAGTTCGCGATCACGATCGCGGTGTCGGTCACGATCTCGGGCTTCGTTGCGCTCACGCTCACGCCCGCGATGTGCGCGAGCATGCTCAAGACCGGCGAGGTGGAGCCGACGGGCCTGCTCGCGAAATTCGACCGGGGATTCTTGAAGTTCACGCACGCGTACACGGACGGCGTCCGCTGGGTGATGCGCCATGGCTTCGTTGCCGTGGCCACGATCGCGGTGATGGCGGTCGCGATCTGGTGGCTCGAGCGCTCCACGCCGAGGGCGCTCGCACCCACCGAGGACCAGGGCTACGTGCTCGCGATCGCGGCGCTGCCGCCCGCGGCGTCGCTGCAGCGCACGAAGGCGGCGCTGAACCAGCTCGACCAGGCGGCGTTCGCGCATCCGGCGTTCGACGACAACATCACGGTCACGGGCTTCGACGTGCTCACCAACGGCCAGCGCAGCAACGCGGGCGTAAGCTTCATCCTGCTCAAGGACTGGTCGGAGCGGCGCTCGCCCGGGCTCTCGGCGGAGGCGGTTACGGGCGCGATATTCGGCGCCGGCATGGGGATCAAGGACGCGTCGGTGTTCTCGGTGGCGCCGCCGGCGGTGGAAGGCATGTCGAACACCGGCGGCTTCGAAGGCTTCGTGCAGTCGCGCACCAACGACTACGTCGCGCTCGAGCAGGCCACGCAGGCGCTCGTCGCGGCCGCCGCAATGCGGCCCGAGGTGGCGGGTGTCGGCACGTCATACTCGGCGCAGGTGCCGCGCGTGAACGTGGCCATCGACGTCGAGAAGGCGAAGCTGCTCGGCGTGAGCCTGGACGACGTGAACGTCACGCTGCAGAGCACGTTCGGCGCCTTCTACGTGAACGACTTCAACCGCGATGGCCGCGTGTACCGCGTGCAGATGCAGTCGGACGCGAAATTCCGCGAGCACCCCGAGGACCTGCGCGAGGTGTCGGTGCGGTCGAAGGACGGCGCGATGATCCCGCTCACCGCGATCGCCGCGGTGCGCGAGATCACGGGCCCCGACTTGATCGAGCGCTTCAACCTGTTCCCGTCCGCGCGGCTCTTCGGCGGACCGGCGCCCGGCTTCAGCTCCGGCCAAGGTCTCGCGACGATGGAGGAGCTCGCGGCCAAGGTGCTGCCCGAGGGGTACACGCTCGCCTGGTCCGGCGAGTCGTACCAGGAGAAGACGAGCGGCCAGAGCACGCTCGGCATCTTCGCGCTTGCGGTGCTCATGGTGTTCCTGATCCTCGCGGCGCAGTACGAGCGGCTCACGCTGCCGTTCGCGGTGATCCTCGCGGTGCCGTTCGCGGTGTTCGGCGCGTTCCTCGCGGTGTGGCTGCGCGGACTCTACAACGATCTGTACTTGCAGATCGGGCTCGTCACGCTCGTGGGCCTCGCGGCGAAGAACGCGATCCTGATCGTCGAATTCGCGGCGCACATGCACCGCGACCGGGGCATGCCGCTGCGCGACGCGGCGATCGAGGCGGCGCGGCTGCGGTTCCGGCCGATCGTGATGACGTCGCTCGCGTTCATCCTGGGCGTGCTGCCGCTGGCGCTGTCCACGGGCGCCGGCGCCGGCAGCCGCCACTCGATCGGCACGGGTGTGATCGGCGGGATGCTCGCGGCCACGTTCATCGCGGTGCTGTTCATTCCGTCGTTCTTCGTGTGGACGTCGCTGGCGGGGGACGCGCTGCGGCGGCGGTTCGGGGGACGCGACGCGGTGCAACCGTCGTCGTCAGCGACCTGATTCCCCGCGGCCCACCGGAGGCGCAGCGAGCACGTTAGCGGCCGACGCTCGTCTCCGCGCCTTCGCTATCGAGGAACCGCGCCATCGTCGTGCCGTGCAGCGGCGTCGGCGGCATCACGAACTTCACGCCGCTCCGGTCGCGCGCCGCGTAGAACCCGTCGAGGTCCGGCGTGTTGTACGCGAGCTGCACGCTGCCGGGCGGATAGCCTTCCGAGCTCGGATGCAGCGCGAGCGTGGTCTCGCCGGTGTCGAACTCGGTCCACGCCGGCGTCTGGAACCGGAGCGTCAAGCCGAGCACGTCGCGGTGGAACGCGACGGCCTTGTCCATGTCGGCCACGAACTTCATGACGTATTTGAGCTTCATCGCGCCTCCCTCGAGCGCAGCCTTGTTGACCCTTGTCAGGCCGACGCGTAGTCCGTCGGCGACACACCGAAACACTGCTTGAACGCGGTGCTGAACGCCGCCGCGCTGTCGTAGCCGACCGCGTGCGCCACTGCGCCGACGCTCTTGCCCTCGGCGAGCAGCGTGAGCGACGTGAGCAAGCGGCTCTGCCGCCGCCAGACGGCGAGGCTCAAGCCCGTCTCGTCGGCGAACATGCGCTCGAACGTGCGCAGGCTAGCGCCACCGACCTCGGCCGCCACGAGCTCGAGCGAGCGGCCGTCGTCGGGCCTCGCCGCGAGGTAATCGGCAAGCATGCGCGCGCGCTCGCTACGCGGCCGCGGCAACGTGAACGACTGCGGCTTGGCCTCGGCGAGCAGTGGCGTCAGCAGCGCGAGAGCGTGCGTGTGCTTCGGCCCGCGCTGCGACGCGCGCGGCGCGGCGCACAAGAACAGCACGAGCTCGCGCGCGAGGTTGCCGAGACCGAGGACCTCGGGCGCCGTCGCGGCGCGCACGGTGCTCGCGTTGAAATAGAGCGAGTGCAGATAGAACGGCCGCAACGAGTACACCGAGTGGTAGACGCCCGCCGGTAGCCACAGCGCCTTCAGGAGCGGATGGACGACGTACGAGTCGTCGGTCTCGACCACTGCGGTGGACTCCGAGATCAGCGCGAGCTGGTCGACGTCGTGCACGTGCCGCTCGATGCGTCCGCCCTGCGGATAGCCTTCCACAAACGTGCGCAACGTGGCGAGCGTGTCCATCGCGGGATCGGCCGTGCTCATCGTGCGCTCTAGCGCGCCGCGAACCGGTGATTCTTCTCGTGCTCGATCACGCACGCGATATTGCCCTCGGTATCGGCGAACTCGGCGACCTTGCCGACGTCCGGAACGAGCACGACGGACGAACGGAGCTTGCCGCCCGCGGCTTCTATCGCGGCCGTGGCGTCGTCGATCGAGCGCACGCTGATCGTGACGCGAAACGCGTTGAGCGAGCCCTCGGCGGCGGGGCCGCGGCGCTTCGCGATCAACCCCTGCGTGAGGCCTGGGTCCTTAGCGTCGCCCGTCGAGATCAGATAGAAGTCGGGCGGACCCCCGACCTCGAAGCTCCAGCCGAATACGCGCTCGTAGAACTTGCGCGCGCGTTCGACGTCGCTTGCGAAGATCTCGAAGTGGACGACCGAGTTCGCCATGACCTGCCCTCCCGCGGCAACCAGGGGAGAGCCTAGCACCGTCGCGTGCGCGAAAAATCGACAAGTTCGTTCGCGGATACGACAAGCGACTGACGCGACGAGCCGGCCGCCGCAGATCGCGATCCCAGACCCGGGTCCTGGTGCAGAAGAGGCGCTCGGAAAGATCGTCACGGCCGCGGACGATCTCGCCGGATCGTCCGGATTTTCCGGACGGACATGCCGAATCGGTCCGTGGGCGTGACGATCCGCGGAGGGGTGCGTGCGCACGCGGCCAGGTCGGCACAACCCGGAACGCGAGATCCGTTCCTCGCCGACGTGGGCTCCGTAGTAGCGGCTATGGAGCCCTCGACGCTCTGTGCCCGCGAAGCTGACGATTCTTCGATTTCGGCCGCCCCGTTTCTAGGTGACAATGTTGCGATTCGCCCTCGAAGGACGGCCGACGCCTATGCGACGTAACCGGTGGCTGGCAGCAAGCGCCGTGGCGGGAATCGCCGCGGTGGCCGTCGTGCTCGCCGTCCGGTTTCAGCACGGCCAGGGCCAGCGCCGCTTCGGGCTGATCCAGAAGTACTGCACCGAGTGCCACAACCCCGACGACCTCGCGGGCGACATCTCCTTCAAAGGCCTCGGCGCCGACTCCGTCCCACAGCACGCCGAGATCTTCGAAGGCGCCGTCCGCAAGCTGCGCGGCCATTTGATGCCGCCGCCCGGCAACCCGCGTCCCTCGCCGCAGGAAATCGACGGTCTCGTCGCATACCTCGAGCGCTCCATCGACGAGCACGCGCCGCGGCAAGCCGGCTACGTCGCCGCGCAGCGCTTGAGCCGCACCGAGTACGCGGGCGCGGTGAAGGCGCTGCTCGACGTGGACATCGACGCGTCCGAGTACCTGCCGGCCGAGATCGAGGTGGAAGGCTTCTCGAACATCGCGGCCGCGTTGAGCACCTCACCCGCGTTCGTCGAGCAGTACGTCAACGCCGCGAGCGAGGTCGCGCACCTCGCGGTCGGCGAGCCGAAGCCGAAGGTCGCGACCGCGTACTTCCCGCCGCCGCCCGCGCGCCAACAAGACGCGTACGTTCCGGGCCTGCCGCTCGGCACGCGCGGCGGACTGAAGTTCACGCACACGTTCCCGGCCGACGGCGAGTACCGGATCACCGTCACGGACCTCGGCGTCGGGCTCTATCCGCGCGCCGTCGAGACGCGCCAGACGCTCGTGGTGCTGGTCGACCGCGACGAGCAGTTCCGCGCCGACATCGGCGGCGAAGAGGACCGCGTGCTCGTCGACCAGGGCGGCGCGCCGGCGCGCGCGCAGATCATGCAGCGCTTCGCCGCGATTCCGCTGCGGGTGAAGGCGGGTGTGCACGAGGTCGCCGTCACGTTCGTCGAGCGCTCGCGCGCCGCGAGCGACGAGCAGATCACCGAGTTCACGCCGGCGTCGAGCTTCAGCTACTCGGGCGCGGGGCGCGTGGCGGGCATCGTCGGCGGCATCAACATGGTGGGCCCATTCAACTCGACGGGCCTCACGCGCACCGCGAGCCGCGCGAAGCTGTTCGTCTGCGAGCCCGAGGTCGCGGACCGCGAGCGCGAGTGCGCGGAGCGGATCACGGCCGATCTCGCCCGCCGCGCGTTCCGCCGTCCCGTAGGCCGCGCCGACGTCGACCGGCTCATGCCGTTCTACGAGGAAGGCCGCAAAGGACCCGGAGGATTCGACGAAGGCATCGAGCTCATGACCACGGGCGTGCTCGCGAGCCCGGATTTCCTTTACCGCACGATTGCGCCGTCGAAGGACGCGAACGCCACGGCGCAAGCGCTCACGCCGCTCGAGCTCGCGTCGCGCCTCTCCTTCTTCTTATGGAGCCAGGGGCCGGACGACGAGCTCTTGAAGCTCGCCGAGTCTGGCGAGCTCGCGAAGCCGGACGTGCTCGGCGCGCAGGTTCAGCGGATGCTGAAGGATCTCCGCGCCGAGGTGCTCGTCACCGGCTTCGCCGAGGGCTGGCTCGCGGTCGACGACCTCGAAGCCGTGCAACCCGACAAGAACCTGTTCCCGGAGTTCACCGACGCGCTGCGCAAGGACTTCGCGCAGGAGATCAAGCTGTTCCTCGCGAGCGTGCTGCTCGAGGACCAGAACGTGCAGACGCTGCTCACCGCCGACTACACGTTCGTGAACGAGCGGCTCGCGCGGCACTATGGTCTGGCGGGGGACATCGTCGGCCCGCAGTTCCGTCGCGTGACGCTCGCGGATCCCGCGCGCCACGGCTTGCTCGGCAAGGGCGCCGTGCTGCTGCGCACGTCGTACGGCGATCGCACGTCGCCGGTGCTGCGCGGCGCGTGGGTGCTCGGCAAGCTCATGGGCACACCGCCGACGCCGCCGCCTCCGGGCGTCGAGACCAATCTCTCCACGCCCGAGGGCGAGCAGCCGAAGACCGTGCGCGAGCGGCTCGACAAGCACCGCACGAGCCCCACGTGCAAGGCGTGTCACGGCGTCATCGACCCGTATGGCCTCGCGCTCGAGAACTTCGGCGCCACCGGCGCCTGGCGGGCACGCGACAAGGAAGCCGCCGCGCCGATCGACGCGGCGTCCGAGCTGCCGGGCGGCACCGCCGTCGACGGCCCGGTGTCGCTCACGGCCGCGCTGCTCGAGCGCGACGACCAGCTCGCGCAAGCGCTCACGGCGAAGCTCATGATGTATGCCGTGGGCCGCGAGCTCGAGTACTTCGACATGCCGCAGGTGCGGCGCATCGTTCGCGAGGCGAAGACGAAGGATTACAGGTTCTCGGCGATTGTCGCCGGAATCGTGGACAGCGACGCGTTTCGCCTGCAGGCCGTACGGCGCGACGCAGGAGCGACGACGCACGCGCCGGTGCAGGCGCGCACCGAGTAGGTGTCAGACACCAGCGGTGTCTGACACCAAGGAGCAGCCATGTTCGTCACGAAGAAGCATCTGTCCCGGCGCACCGTGCTCAAGGCCGCGGGGGTGTCGCTCAGCCTGCCGCTGCTCGACGCGATGATCCCCGCGGCCACCGCGCTCGCGCAGACGGCCGCCGCGCCGAAGCTGCGCGCCGGATTCTTCTACATCCCGCACGGCGCGATCATGTGGAACACGCCGTACGGCGCCGCGATGGACAGCTGGACGCCGAGCGGCTCGGGGGCGGACTTCAAGCTGTCGCCGATCCTCTCGCCGCTCGAGACCTACAAGCGCTACGTGACGTCGTTCGGCAACCTCGAGAACAAGGCGCCGCAGGGGTCGGTGCACACGATCGTGCCGGCCACGTGGTTGAGCGGGGTACGGCCCAACATGAAGGCCGCCGGCGCGCAGATGTCGCAGACGATCGATCAGATGATCGCGGCGAAGATCGGCGGCGAGAGCGTGCTGCCGTCGCTCGAGGTTGCTTCCGAGACCACGATCCAGAGCGCGGCCTGCGGCACGAGCGCGTGCTACTACAGCTCCACGTTGGCGTTCCGCAATCCCACGACGCCGCTGCCGATGGAGTTCAACCCGCGCAAAGTGTTCGTGCAGCTCTTTGGCGCCGGCGACACGCCCGAGGAGCGCGCCACGATCGTGCACCGCCGCGGCAGCCTGCTCGACATGATCAACCACCGCACCAACGACCTCGAGCGCGAGCTCGGTCCCGCCGACAAGCAGGTGCTCGCCGATTACCTCGAATCCGTGCGCGAGACGGAGCGGCGCGTGGCGAAGGCGTCGCAGCGCGATCTCTCCGGCATCGACCTGCCCGACACGCCGATCGGCGAGCTGCCCGAGTTCGACGAGCAGGTGAAGCTCATGTTCGACCTGATCCACCTCGCGTATCAGGCCAACGTTACGCGTGTCGCGTCGTACATCATGGTGGCCGAAGGCACGAACCGCACGTACAACCACATCGGCGTGTCGGACGCGTTCCACCCGCTGTCGCATCACGCGAACAACAAGGAGCGCATCGAGAAGCTCATCAAGGTGCAGACCTACCACGTGCAGCGGTTCGCCGACTTCGTCGACAAGCTCGCGAAGACGCCGGACGGTGACGGGTCGCTGCTCGAGCACTCGCTGCTGATGTACGGCTCGAACATGAGCAACAGCGATCGGCACAACAATTATCCGCTGCCGATCATCCTCGTCGGCGGCGCGAACGGAGCGTTGAAGGGCGGACAGCACGTCACGCTGCCGGACTACACCACCTTCTCGAACCTGCATCTCACCGTGGTGAACAAGGCGGGGCTCGAGCTCAAGAGCCTTGGAGACAGCACCGGAGAGATCGCGGGAGTTTAGCTTCGCCCTCGTTGAACCGTCCCCGGTTCCGCAAGCCGACGGGCTACTCCGGCTGCCAATCGTCGATGTTGGCAGTAAATCCAATCGGCCGACCTGATGGCGGCGCTGGCAACATTAGCTCGCGGATAGCCTCGAGAAGCTCTGTGATCGTTTGATCGTGCGTCGCGAGCTTGCGTTCGAGCTCGTCCATCTTCGCGGCTAGCTCTCGATGACTCGCAACGACTGCTCGTAGCCGCACGAAGGCGCGAACTACCAGCAAACTCACGGCGACAGCGCGCGGCGATCGAAGAACGTTGCCGAGCATGAGCGCGCCATGCTCCGTGAACGCGTACGGCAGATACTTGCGATGCTGCCCTCGCCCGCTCTTTAAGATCACAAGTTGTGATCTTAGAGCGGCGACTTCGTCTGCTTTCAGCTGAAACATGAAATCGCCCGGGAAGCGCTCTGCGTTGCGCTTTGCGGCTTGGACGAGAGCCCGCGTTTCGACGCCGTAAAGGACGGCGAGATCCTGATCGAGCATGATCCTCGACCGACCACTGTCGCGACTGAGATGGGCAGGCCGCGTATGCAGGGCTCACCATCCATGTGGTTCCGATCCACGGTAATTCGAACAAACTTCATACCGACCCTCCTCTTCAAACAGCCCGTCTAGCTCTCAACTGACGACGCTATCGAAGGTCGGAACAGCCGGCCACATGAGAATCCGAGCCGATCGCACACAATCGCGGCCAGGCGGCCGCTCGTGAAGCGTTGGGTCGCGCCGGGGGGGCGAGGTAGAATCCCGCGATGCGCACTCGATCTACCCCTATGGTCCGACGCAGCACAATCGGCCGTCTCGTTCGAGTCGCCGCGTTTTCGCTCACCGCGGGATCCGCTCTGTCGCCATGGATCGTCGCGCTCGCCGACAGCCCCCTCGCCGACGCGATCGAGAACGGCCGCCGCGACGCGGCACTCGAGCTCATCGCCGGCGGCGCCGACGTCAACGCGGCGCAGGGCGACGACACCACGCCGCTGCACTGGGCCGCGTATCAGCTGGACGCAGAGCTCGTGCGCACCTTGGTCGATCACGGCGCGAAGGCCGGCACGCAGAACCGGTTCGGCGTGAGCCCGCTGTCGGAAGCGGTGAAAGCGGCGAATGCGCCGATCGCCGAGATGTTGCTCAAGGCGGGCGCCGACGCGAAGGCGGCCAACGGCGACGGCGAGACCACGCTCATGCTCGCGGCGCGCACGGGCTCGGTGGACGTGGCGAAGAAACTCATCGCGGCCGGCGCGGACGTGAACGCGCACGAGCTCTGGCGCGAGCAAACGGCGCTCATGTGGGCGGCCGATGGCGCCTATCCCGATCTCGTGAAGCTGCTCATCGGGCACGGCGCCGACGTGCGCGCTCGCGCCACGGCCAACGACTGGGGCGGGCAGATCACCAACGAGCCGCGCGCGCAGTACCGCCCCACCGGCGGCCTCACGCCGCTGCTCTACGCCGCGCGCTCGGGCTGCGTCGAGTGCGTGCGCGCGATCCTCGGCGCGGGCGAGGACGTCGACCGGCCGACGCCGGACGGCACCACCGCACTCATGGTCGCGATCGACAACTTCGAGCTCGACACCGCCAAGGCGTTGCTCGACGCGGGCGCAAACCCGCACGTGGCGGACTGGTGGGGACGCACGGCGCTCTATCTCGCCGTGGACATGAACAGCTACAAGCCGCGCACGCCCGCGTATCCGAAGTCGAAGACCACCACAGGCATGGATCTCGTGACGGCGTTGCTGGCTGCGGGCGTGGCGGTGAATCCGCAGCTCAACATGCATCGCCCGGGACGCGGCGGCAACAGCGCGCGCTTCGTCGACGACCTGCTCACCGTCGGCGCCACGCCGCTGCTGCGCGCCGCGATCATGCACGACAACGACGCGCTGCGCGCGCTACTCGCCGCGGGCGCGCGCGTGGATCTACCGAACGTGATGGGTGTGACGCCGCTGATGGCCGCGGCCGCCGTCGGCGTGCGCGAGCCCGGTTTCGGCGCGAACCGCGCGCCGGACTTCGCGAGCAAGCAGATCGAGGCCGAAACGATCTCGTCGATCGAGATCCTGCTCGCGGCGGGCGCCGACGTGAACGCCTCGATCACGGACCTCCAGAGCCGCACGGCGCGGATCGCGCGGCAGAGCTCAGTGACGGATCGTCAGGGACAGAGCGCGCTGCACTCGGCGGCCGGCCGCGGCTGGGCGGACGTCGTCGCCTTTTTGCTCGCGCACGGCGCGAACGCCGCGGCGAGGGACGACAAAGGCAAGACGCCGCTCGACCTCGCGACGACGCCGGTTCAGGGCCGGCCCGTGCCGAACTCCGAGCGCATCGCCGAGATGCTGAAGACCGCGGCCGCCCCCGCGATCGCGCAAGCCGAAAAATAGGGACATGTTGCATTTTCCGCTGAGGCGCGCCGCACGCTGCGACCGCGTCGGACGGAAAATGCAACATGTCCCTATTTTTCGGTGGAAGGTGCCGCGCTACTTCGAGCGTTTGGCGGTGAACTCCTCGGCCGGAAAGCCCATGAGCTCGCGCTTGAGCTTGAGCTCGTCGCCGGCGAGCTCGCCCAAGTAGTGGAATTCGAGCGGCATGCCCATGTAGCTGCCCTTCTCGGTGAACGAGAGCTTGTTGCCGTCGACCTTGCCGTCCGACAGCATCGAGTCGGTGATCAGATTGCCTTTGAGCGTGCCGGTGAGCGTGGCGCCCTGCACTTTCAGCGTGTACGTGTATTCCTGCTTGCCCACTTGCGTGTCGAAGCTCGCGGTCCAGGTGCCGCTCGCGTCGGCGCCCCACACGAACCCGCTCACCAGGCACAATGCGGCAAGAACGACTGCTCGAATCGGCTTCATCATGATTGTCTCCTCGGTTGGCGCGCTCGCGGTGCGCGAGCTACATCTCGACGTTTAGAACCAGCGTTGTCTGCGCATCCGCCATCGACACCGAGAACCGATTGATCCCCGGCTTGAAGTGCTTCTGCAACGCTTCGGTGTAGACCTTGCCCCTGAACTCGTGGCACGGGTCGCCGCGCTTGCTGCTGATCATCGCGATCAGAATCGGCTTGACCTTCATGTCGTTGACGGCGACGACATGGGCCTCGCGCGTGAACGGCTTGTGGCAAAGCGTGAGCTCGAGCGGCAGGATCTCCGCCTTCTGATCGATCTCGTCGTAGACGATGCGTACGGCGAGGTTGGGCTTTTCGGCTTCGATCTTGAGCGTCGGCAGCACGCCGTCCTGCGTGTGGATGCTCGTCTCGGCGGGAATCGTCGCGTCGAATACCGTGCCCACGTCCAGCACGGCCTGGCGACCCGGCAGGAACCCGGCCGGCCAAAGGATGTACGACAGGGCCCGCGTCAACCCGGTACGATCGCCGCCGGACCTGTCGTAGCCGCCTTTGAGAGAGATCTCGGTGCCGTCGGCAGCTTTCACCGACACGGCCATGATCTCGATGGAGCCGCCGTGGCCGCCCGCGCTGCGCGCGTCGAGATTGCTGATGCGCAGCACCAGCGACGTGCCGGCGGGAATCACGGTGCGTCCGTCGACGACGACGTCCTTCCACACGTGCCCGTCGACCTCATAGCCGATGCGGAATTTGCTCTCGTTCGACGTGACGCGCTCCTCGAGCTCGCCGAACACCACCGTCCCCTGCGGAATGACGAGCTCGCCCGACAACGTCAAAGTAGGCGCGGCGAGGACCAGGAAGCCGACTAGAAGCGCGAAAGGCGTTGTCATTGTTCTGCCCGCGATCGGTCTTGCTCGCGGGATATTAAGCCATCCAGCAGGTCAGTAAGAATAGGGACAGGTTACTTTTTCAGTCGAGGCGCGCCGCGGGCAGCGAAGCGCCGGGGACGGAGAGTAACCCGCCGCTGTTTTTCCGCGTAGGTCGCCCGTCGAGTAGAGTATGCAGGCTCACTCCAGCGGCTCTCGGGGGCTCAAGCGATGCGTCCATCTCAGCCGTTCGTTTCGCTCGCAGCGCTGGCCGTCGCCACGCTCGCGCCCGGCGCCGGCCATGCGCAACCGACGCCATCCCGCGCCCCGGCCTTCTCCGCCAAGCAGCTCACCGCCGCGCCCACCGACGCCTGGCTCACCAACGGCGGCAACGTCTACAACCAGCGCTACTCCCCGCTCGCGCGCATCAACCGCGACAACGTGTCGGAGCTCAAGCCACGCTGGCGCACGCATCTCAACGGCTCAGGCCTCGACACCAAGTTCTCCGGCCAGGCGCAGCCGATCGTCTACAACGGCGTGATCTATATCGCCACGGGCGCGAACGACGTGTTCGCGCTCGACGCCGACAGCGGCAAGATCCTCTGGACCTACCAGGCGCACCTCGACCCGAACATCACGGTGATCTGCTGCGGCTGGATGAGCCGCGGGGTCGCGATCGGCGACGGCAAGATCTTCACCGGCCAGCTCGACGGCAAGCTGGTGGCGCTCGATCAAGCCACCGGCAAAGTCGCGTGGAGCGTGCAAGCCGAGCGCAACGACGACGGCTTCAGCATCACCACCGCGCCGCTCTACTACGACGGCCTGTTGATCACGGGCTTCGCCGGGGGCGACCGCGGCAGCCGCGGCCGCGTGAAGGCGTTCGACGCCCGCACCGGCAAGCTCGCGTGGACGTTCTACACGATCCCGGGTCCCGGCGAAGCCGGTCACGACACCTGGCCCTCCGACAACGACACCTGGATGTACGGCGGCGCCGCCGTGTGGCAGACGCCGGCGGTCGACCCCGACCTCGGGCTGGTCTACTTCTCCACCGGCAACCCCGGCCCCGACTTGAACGGCTCCGTGCGCGCCGGCGACAACTTGTTCAGCTCGTCGATCGTGGCTATCGATGCTCGAACTGGCAGCTACCGATGGCACTTCCAGCAGGTGCATCACGACCTGTGGGATTACGACTCGCCGAATCCCGTGGTTCTGTTCGACGCGATGTACGACGGCAAGTTGCGCAACGGTATCGTCGAGGTCAGCAAGACGGGGTTCGTGTACATCCTCGACCGGCTCACCGGAAAACCTCTCGTGGGCATCGAGGAACGGCCCGTTCCGCAAGAGCCGCGGCAGGCGACGGCTGCGACGCAACCCTACCCGATCGGCGATCCGGTGGTGCCGCACGAGATCGACATGACGCCCGAAGGTTTCAAGCTCGTGAACAACGGGCGCATCTTCACGCCGTTCTGGGACGAGCCCGTGGTGATGAAGCCGCTCGGCACCGGCGGCGCGAACTGGCCGCCGAGCTCGTACGACCCCGAGACGAATCTGTTCTACGTGTGCGCGCAGGACGGCGCGGCCGCGTACTCGACGAAGGAAGGCGGCGTGGAGTGGAGCATGCCGATCCCCGGTACGCGCTACTTCGGCGGCGAGTACAAGCGCTCCGGCGTGCCGCGGCGCGGCGTGTTCGCGGCGGTGGACGTGCGGACCAACCGGATCGCGTGGCGGCAACAATGGGGCGAGATGTGCTACGCGGGGTCGACCGCGACGCGCGGCGGGCTCGTCTTCATCGGCCGCAACGACGGCCGCCTCACCGCGCTCGACAAGGCGAACGGCGACTTGCTCTGGGAGTACGAGACCGACGCCGGCATTCACGCTGCCGTCAGCACGTTCGAGCGCAACGGCAAGCAGTACGTGGTGGCATTGTCGGCGGGGGCGTTCTTTCCGGGCACCAAGCACGGGGACAGCGTGTGGCTGTTCTCGCTCGACGGCGAGTTCGTGCAGAACGGCGGCGCCGCCGAGCCGTCGGGTGGCGGAACGGAGCTCAAACACTAGCGGCTGTGACGAGAGCTGCGCGTTCCGGCGCTCGCCCCGCGCTCGGCGCCGCCGTACGATAAGCGTCCTCTCATTCCGGGAACTGCACACATGCACAACGTCATTCGTCTCGCGGCCGCGGCTCTGCTGCTGGCGACGCTCGCCGCGCACGCGCAGGAGCCGAAGTGGGTGGGAAGCTGGGGCGCGTCGCCGCTGCCGCCGAGCGCGGGCGCGGGCCCGTTTCCGGGCACGCCGAGCTTCAACGACCAAACCGTGCGCCAGATCGTGCGCTTGAGCGTCGGCGGCGACCGCGTGCGGCTGCGCCTCACGAACGAGTACGGCACGAAGGCCATCACGATCGGCGCCGCGCGCTTGGCGCTCGCGGACGGCGCTGACAAGGTGAAGGCCGGCACCGAGCACGCCGTCACGTTCGACGGCCGCGCGACCGCGGTGATCCCGGCCGGCTCGCCTCTGTTGAGCGATCCGATCGATTTGAAAGTGGACGATCTCGCGGCGCTCTCCGTGAGCTTGTACCTGGCGCGTGCACCTGCCACGGCACCGGCATGCAGGACGCGTACGTGTCCGCGAAGGGCAACTTCACGCAAGGCACGTTCGCGCCGGCGCAGACGATGCAGATGCGCGCGTACCTCTCGGGCGTGGAGGTGCTCGCCACGCGCGCGCAGGCCGTGGTGGTGCTCGGCGACTCGATCAGCGACGGCGTGGGCTCCACGCCGGGCGCGAACAAGCGCTGGCCCGATCTGTTCGCCGAGCGCTTGAGCGCGCGCCGAGACGGCACCCGCTTCGGCGTGGTGAACCACGGCATCAGCGGCAACCAGGTGCTCGCCGACGGCGCCGGCCAGAGCGCGCTCGCGCGGTTCGACCGCGACGTGCTCTCGGTGCCCGGCGCGAGTCACGTGATCGTGTTCGAAGGGGTGAACGACTTGGGGTTGGGCTTCGGCAAGCTCGAAGGCCCGCTCGCAGCCGTCATGCCACCCCCGGCCGTGAAGCCGACGCGCGACGCGATGATCGCGGGCTACCGGCAACTGATCGCACGCGCCCACGCGAAGGGGCTCAAGATCTACGGCGCCACGATCGCGCCGTACGAGGGCGCGGTGTATTACTCCGCCGAGGGCAACACGGTGCGGCAAGCAATCAACGACTGGATCCGCACGAGCAAGGAATTCGACGGCGTGCTCGACTTCGACGCGGCGTTCCGCGATCCGGCGAAGCCGACGCAAATGAAGGACGCGTTTCAGGCCGGCGACCATCTGCACGGCAGCGACGCGGGGTACAAGGCCGTGGCCGAGTCGATCGATCTCGAAATGTTCCGATGACACCGTCGGTCGAGATCGCGACCGGGCAAGCCGAGTCAGCGCTTCAGATCCGGGAGACGCTGTCGACGTGTTGTCGTCTTTGTCGAACTCTTACTAGCGCACGCCTCCGTTCCGATCCTAGCCTCCCGGTCTGCGAGCGTGACAGCGAGGGCCGGTGATCGTCGACTGCCAAGCTCTTCTCGAACATACCGCTTCCGATCAGAGCACGCGAATCATGTTCGGTCTGTGAAACAGACAGCCGCCCTGCCCGATCTCGAGGAGGCTAGGGACGAGCGCGCACGGCGTCCCGCTCCCGTGGCCAGTTACGAGCCCGAGCTCGCGAACATCCTGCGGCACGACGAACGCGATTGACGTGCGGGCAGACGAGTGCGGTGCGACAGGGGCGGTGACTACGTCCACCCACGAGCCGGGCATGGGCTCATAGCGACGGTCGAGCTCGTCGCGCAGGTACACCCAGAACCCCTTCACGGCTTCCGGAGAGCGAGCCGCATTGAAGATGCGCACGTCCGTCGTGTAGACGGCGCGCCCGAGCTCCGCCGATGGACCGCTCGTGACCCGCTCCACC
This sequence comes from Gammaproteobacteria bacterium, assembly GCA_035644475.1. Lineage (GTDB taxonomy): Bacteria > Pseudomonadota > Gammaproteobacteria > Steroidobacterales > Rariloculaceae > FEN-1219. Next base: position 42,049 of record DASQOL010000095.1, read on the forward strand.
GCGATACACCAATCGTCGAAGCACCAGTCCTGATCCAGCGCGACGATCTTCGTGGGCTTGAAGACGGACACACCCGCGGAGACGATCAAGTAAGCGATCGCGCACAAGCCCCAGCGAGCGAGAAGCGTCAGTGCGCCTGCGCGGCGTCCTCGAATCGCGCGGTACGCGGCGACGGTGAACGTGATCAGCGACGCCAGTAGACACAGCAGGAGCAGCAGCATGAATACCTGCGGGGTCTCCTGCACGCTCGTCATCGAAATTCCCGCGCGAAAGGCCTGGTGCGCCGCTGGAAATGCATGATCGTCACGAGTCCCTGAGCGCTCAGAAGGGCTCCGAGCACCAGGCTGTAGCCGTCAAAATGGCCGGTCCCGGCGCCGTACAGCGACTTCCCGCCGACGAATGCGATGACGATCGCTCCCGCGGTGAGGAGACCGCGGTTCCAGGCTGATCGCGATCCACCACCGTTGAGCACGACGATCGTCGCCGCGCCCTGCGCGAAGAACAGCGCGGCCTGAACGAACCACTCCCCGAAATCGGCACCGGGTGGACGGAGAATCAAGAGAGACAGGCTCAAGTAGGCGCTCGCGAGCAACGTGAGTGTGCAAAGCACCAAGAGGGCTCGGCGTTCCCATCGCGGCGTCTCGGCGGCGACCTCCGCCGCAACACAGTCGGGCGTGCCGAATCGCGCGATCGCCTCACGCCGGGCGACGGCCGCGGGCAGCCCGCGACGGACGCCTTTTTCGGTCGCGTCGATCAGGTGATCCCGCATTTCGGTGAGAAGGCCCGCGTCGAACGTGCCGCGAGATCGGAGCGCGCGCCCGAGCTCGTCGATGTATTCCCTGACCGGATCGTCGCTCATGGTCGGCCTCCGACCACGTCGTACACCGTGCGGGCGAAGAGGTCCCAGTCCCGGTGTTTCTGCGCCCGGAATCGCTCTCCCTTGCTCGTGAGCTGATAGACGCGCCGGCGGCGGCCGTTGACCTCCGACCAGCGGCCGGAGATGAACCCGGCGTCCTCGAGACGATGCAGGGCGGGATACAGCGTGCCCTCCGGCAGGTCGATGAGCGAGCGGCTGCGCACGCGCAGCGCCTCGGCGATCGCATAGCCGTGCCCGGGGGCGTCGGCAACGACGGAAAGGAGAAGCAGCTCGAGGTGACCTTTGAGCGTTTGTGCGTCCATCCATCGTTATGCTATACATCGCATTACGATGGGTCAAGGAAGTGCTGGACGTCGTGGCAAGGCGACGTGACGTCGTGGCCGACGCCGAGCCTTGCGATGACGAGGGACACCGCCGTCGAGACGCTGTCCGATTTCTTCAAGACCCGCCCGAGCACCGCGAGCCAAACTCCGGACCGGCCCCGCGCCAAAGCGCGCCGCCGCGGATCGTCCCTTCGAAACTCGCCGAACAGAATGACGGGGGGCAAACCGCGGAGCGATAATCGGCGGGAGGATCGACCGTCTTGCGCCGTCAGGGAGAAGACGCATGCGTTGCATGTTGCAGATGATGACCCCCTCGCTCGAAGCCGCGGGCACGGAGCCCGGCGCCATGACTCGCGTCTACGAGGCCGGCGCGGTGCGCTACACCGAAACGGCGCCGCCCAGGGACCTGGCCGCGGACGTCGTGTGCTTCTGGACCCTGCGCGTGGATCCGACCGGCGAAGGCTATCGGCATCACGTTCTGCCGGATTTAACCGTCGACGTGCTCAGCGTCAACGGTAGCCGCGCGCTCGTCATGGGCCCGCCCACGGCGGCGCGGCAACTCGCGCTTCCCGCGGGGATCTCGATCGAAGGCGCGCGGCTGCACCCCGGGGCCGCCCGGCACGTGCTCGACTGCGCGCCCGCCGAGCTCTTGGACCGCAAGGTGGCGCTTTACGACGTGCTGCGCGCGCCGCTCGATCTCGCCGAGCAATTGTCGCGACGGTCCCTGCACGCCATCGTCCCGGAGCTGCTGCGGCGCGGCGCGGCCAACGGCGACCGCTCGACCGACGGCACCGTCCGCTCGGCCATCGCCTGGCTCGGCACGAACGCGCGCAGCTCCATCGACGACCTGTCGCGGCAAGTGAATTGGTCGGACAGAAAGTTGCGCCGGCGGTTCGTCGACGCCGTGGGCATGGGGCCGAAGCTCGTGCAGCGCATCGTTCGCGTCCAACGCGCGCTGCATGTCCTGCGCGCGCGCACGGGGCACGTGTCGCTGTCCGGCCTCGCCGTCGAATGCGGGTTCGCCGATCAGGCGCACATGACCCGCGAGGTCGCACACTTCACGGACTACACGCCCAACAGGCTGCGAACCCTCGCGCATCCGTCCGAGCTCGCGGCGGCGGACTACGCCTAGAATCCCCGCCGCGCTCGCGGGCCGGTTTGTTCAAGACGCCGGCGCGGCGGCCGCGCGAAAATCTCCTACGTCGACTGTTTTCGAGCGCGACGCGTTGCGCCGCTCGCGACAATATGGAGAGCCAGATGACCCTTGCGGAGCTCGAGTTACCCGTGATTCCCATGAACGCCATCGCCGACTGGTCCGGCGTGCACGTGCCCGACACGCCGCGCCGCCACCTCGAGCGGCTCGTGGTGCCGGTGAGCGACCTTGCCAGGTCGGTGGAGTTCTATCGCAGAGTGTTCGGATTCCGGCGGCCCTCGGCGTTGGCCGGAGTCGGTGCCGGCGAGCTGCTGCTCGCGGCGCGCGGAGGGGCCGAAATCTGGCTGCGGCCGCGTTGCGCGGCGCCCGACGAGGCAGCCCGGAGTCGACGCCGGGGCCGGCGCTGGGCGTTCGTCGTGACGAACCTCGAGGAGGTACGCGAGATAGTGTGGGACCTCGGCGTCAAGGTCGCGCGCGACAGCGGCGAGCCCGACCACATCTTTCGCGGGCGCAGCGGCGCGTCGTTGTACGTGCACGATCCCGATGGCAACGAGATCGAGCTCGTGGAGCGGGCCGGGCCGCGCTCCCGCGCGTCCCAGCGCTCGCTGCCCTACATCGACGTCGTCGTCGCGGCTCTCCCGAAAGGGGGAGCGTCGTCCCCTCCGAATGGCCGCGGCGAGCATCCCTGCCGGGCGATACTCGAGGGCGGCGCGACCCCGTAGCCTCGGCGCCACGTGACCCGGCCGCCGGCCCCGCCGGCGCGGGCTGCGAGCGCCTGCAGGGGTCCGGCGCGCTGCAACGAAATCTTTTTTTCCTCGGAATTGTCGATCCACGAGCCGCTGGATCGTCTTTCTAGTATTCGAACCACGCTGAAGGAGCGACCGCGTGAAAACACCAAAGGGAAAGACCGCGGCGGCGGGCATCGCCGCAGTCGTAGTGATCGTAGGGAGCATCGCCGGGATCAAGGCGCTGCAATTCGCGGCGATCGGCGAGGCGTTCGCGAACCAGGTTTCGCCGGCCGAGCGCGTCAATTCGGTGGCCGTGGCGCGGCAGCACTGGGAGTCGCGAGTGTCGTCGGTGGGCTCGGTCGTGGCCGTGCAAGGCACCCACGTCAGCACCGAGGCCGACGGCGTGGTGCGCAAGATCCTGTTTGCGGCGGGGTCGGTGGTGAAGGCCGGCGACGAGCTCGTGCTGCTCGACGACGAGGTCGAGCAGAGCCAGCTGCGTGCCGCCGAAGCCGGCGCCGATCTCGCGCGCCTCGCGTTCGAGCGCGCCAAGCGCCTGATCGCGCAGCGCGCCATCGCGCAGTCGGACCTCGAGCAGACTGAGGCCACCTGGAAGCAGGCGAACGCCCAGGTCGACAACATCCGCGCCGTCATCGCCAAGAAGGTCGTGCGCGCACCGTTCGCCGGCCGGCTCGGCATCCGGCGCGTGAGCGTCGGCGCCTACCTTGCGAAGGGAAGCCCGGTGGTGTCGCTGCAATCGCTCGACCCCGTGTACGTCGAGTTCTCGCTGCCGCAGCAGCGGCTCGGCGAGGTGCGCGAGGGGCTGATCGTGGCGGCTACCGCCGACGCCTACCCCGGGCAGGAGTTCTCGGGCGAGATCACCGCGGTGGAGCCGGACGTGGACGCCGCCACTCGCAACGTCCGCATCCAGGCCACGTTCGCGAACGGTGACGGCGCATTCAAGCCCGGCATGTTCGTGTCGGTGGACGTGGCGCTCGGCACCGCGGCGCCCGTGGACGTGATTCCGGCGACGGCCGTCGTGCACTCGCCGCACGGCGATTCGATCTTCGTGATCGAGCCCGCGAGCGAAGGCGCGGCGGAGCTCGTCCTGCGCCAGCAGCCCGTGAAACTCGGCACGCGGCGCGGCGACTTCGTGGTGGTGGAGCGCGGCGTGCAACCCGACGACCAAGTGGTCGCGACGGGCGTCTTCAAGCTGCACGCCGGGATGCCGGTGGTCGTCGACAACACCCTGACGCCCGAGTTCGCGCTCGCGCCGGCGCCGAACAACGGCTGAGCAAATTTGGGTCAGACCCCGGTGCCAGAGAGGTGCTCTGGCGCCGGGGTCAAACCCGGGAGCCGTCATGAAAGCATTCACCGATCTTTTCGTCCGCCGGCCCGTGCTCGCGATCGTCGTGAGCGTCGTGATCGTGATCGCGGGCCTGAACGCCTGGCGCACGCTCAGCGTGCGGCAGTATCCCCGCAGCGACAACGCCGTCGTGAGCGTGTCGACGGTTTACGTGGGCGCGAGCGCGGACGTCGTGCGCGGCTTCGTGACGAGCGCGATCGAGCGCTCGATCGCCTCCGTGGACGGCATCGAGTACGTGGAGTCGAAGAGCCTGCTCGGTCTGTCTCTAGTGAGCGCACGGCTCAAGATCAACTACGACACTACCAAGGCGCTCGTCGACATCACGGCGAAAGTCAACCAGGTGCGCAATGAGCTGCCCACGGAGGCGGAGATTCCCTCGATCAGCGTGGCGACGGCCGATTCCGACTTCGCGGCGGCGTACTTGAGCTTCTCGTCGGACTCGCGCTCGCAGAGCGAGATCACCGACTACATCGTGCGCAGCGTGCAGCCGCGGCTCGCCGCGCTCGCGGGCGTGCAGGAAATCCAGATCTTCGGCGCTCGCACCTACGCCATGCGCGTGTGGCTCGATCCGGACCGCATGGCGGCTCACGGCGTGAGCCCGGCCGACGTGCGCGCCGCGCTCGCCGCGAACAACTATCTGTCGGCCGTCGGCGGCACCAAGGGCGCCTTCGTGCAGGTGAACCTCACGACCAACACCGACCTGCACACTCAAGAGGAGTTCCGCGACCTCGTAATCCGCCGCGAGAACGACACGATCGTGCGGCTCCGCGACGTGGCGGAGGTGGAGCTCGGGGCCGAGGACTACGACACGACGGTCACGATGAACGGCGAGTCGACCGTGTTCCTCGGAGTGCAGCCGCTGCCGACGGCGAACACGATCGAGGTGGTGAAGAGCATCCGCGCCGACGTCGAGGAGATCCAGCGCGACCTGCCCGCGGGTATGAAGGCCGCGATCGTCTATGACGCGTCCGCGTACGTGAGCGACGCCATCCACGAGGTGGAAGGCACGCTCACCGACACCCTCCTGATCGTCGTGCTGGTGATCTTCCTATTCTTGGGCTCGGTGCGGTCCGTGCTCGTGCCGGTGGTGGCGATCCCCGTGTCGCTGATCGGCGCCGTGTTCCTAATGCAAATGTTCGGCTTCACGCTGAATCTGCTCACGCTGCTCGCGATCGTGCTCGCCGTGGGCCTCGTGGTCGACGACGCGATCGTGATGGTCGAGAACGTGGATCGGCACATGCGAGCGGGCCGTTCCGCGACGGAAGCCGCACGGCTGGGCGCGCGCGAGCTCATCGGCCCAATCATAGCGATGACCGTGACGCTCGCGGCCGTCTATACGCCCATCGGGCTGCAGGGCGGGCTCACCGGCGCGCTGTTCCGCGAGTTCGCGCTCACGCTCGCGGGCGCGGTGATGATCTCGGGCGTCGTCGCGCTCACGCTGTCGCCGATGATGAGCGCGCGGCTCCTGCGTCCGCACCGCAACGAGCGCGGGCTGGTCGCGCGCGTCGACCGCGCGTTCGACGCGCTGCGGCGCGCGTACGGCACGGCGCTCGACAAGACGCTCGCCGCGCGGCCGGCTGTCTACACGATCTGGGGCGCGCTCTCGCTGCTCGCCATCCCGATGTACATGTTCTCGGGCAAGGAGCTCGCGCCGCTCGAGGACCAAGGCTTCACGTTCGGCATCATCCAGAACCAGGCGAACGCGTCGGCGGATCAGAAGATCCACTACGGCAAGGCGGTCGAGAAGATCTTCCTCGCCGAGCCCGAGCGCGAGCTGACCTTCCAGCTGCTGCTCTCGCCCACCGATCCGATGGGCGTCGCGCAGGGTGTGGGCGGTTTCGCGGGCATGGTGCTCAAGCCGTGGAACCAACGCGACCGCTCGATCGCGGAGATCCTGCCGGGGCTCCAGACCAAGCTGTCGGCCGTGCCGGGACTCCAGGTGTACGCGGGCCGCCCGCCCGCGTTGCCGGGCGGCAGCAACTATCCGGTCGAGTTCGTGATCACGTCCACCGACGAGCCGGAGCAGATGCTCGAGTACGCGCAGCGGCTGCAGCAGAAGGCGGCCGAGAGCGGCGTCTTCTACTTCCCGCCCGAGATCGACTTGAAGTACGACCAGCCGCAGTCGGAGATCGTGATCGACTACGACAAGGTTGCGGCGCTGGGTCTCAACAACGCGCAAGTCGGGGCCGACTTGGCGGCCGCGCTCGGCGGCAACTACGTGAACCGCTTCAACATCGACGGCCGCGCGTACAAGGTCATCCCCCAAGTCGCGCGTGCGAACCGCCTGAACCCCGAGCAGCTCGGGAGCATCTTCGTGACCGGCCCGGAGGGCCGGCTCGTGCCGCTCAGCACGATCGCCACGCTGCGCGACTCCACGGTGCCGCGCACGCTCAACCGCTTCCAGCAGCTGAACGCGATCAAGCTCTCGGGCATGACCGCGCAAGTGGACGAGGGCCTGAAGGTGCTCGAAGCCGCGGCACGCGAGATCCTGCCGCCGGGCTACACGATCAACTACACCGGCGAGTCGCGGCAGCTCAGGACCGAAGGCGGTAAGTTCCTGCCCGCGCTCGGCATGGCGATCGTCGCGATCTTTCTCGTGCTCGCGGTGCAGTTCAACTCGTTCCGCGACCCCCTCGTGATCCTGCTCGGCTCCGTACCGCTCGCCATGTTCGGCGCGCTGATCTTCACCGTGTTGAAGATGCCCGACGTCGGCCTGCGGTATTTCACCGACGGCTGGACGACGACGCTGAACATCTACGCCCAGGTGGGACTCGTGACCCTCGTGGGCCTCGTGGCGAAGAACGGCATCCTCATCGTCGAGTTCGCGAACAAGACGCAAGAGCGGGGCTTGAGCAAGATCGAGGCGGTGAAAGAGGCGGCCGTGACGCGCTTGCGGCCGGTGCTGATGACGTCGGTGGCCACGGTGGCGGGCCATTTCCCACTCACGCTCGTGGATGGTCCGGGCGCCGCGGCGCGCAACTCGATCGGGCTCGTGCTCGTCGGCGGGATGACGATCGGGACGATCTTCACGCTGTTCGTGGTGCCCGCGCTCTATGTGTTGCTCGCGAAGCAGCACCGCGCGCAACCGGCCGCCGACGACGTGTTGGACGAGGTGCTCGCCGGCGGCCACGCAGGTGCGTTCGCGCTCAGGCCGAGCGCGCTCACCGTCGCCGAGTAGACCGGCCGTGCCCGACGGCGTGCTGCGTTAGAGCCGCGCGCGGTCTCGCGACAGCGGTTCACCGCCGCCGTGGCGGCCGCGCATACCGACCAGGCGTCGATCTCTCTTTCGGGAGACTTGCCTCACGGCGCGATGACGCAGGTCGAGAACGTGCACGGCCGCCTCTCTCCAAAGAGGTAAGCGCCGCTCGTCCGAAGGCGACCAAGTTCCTCTGCCGCTTGCTCGATGCGCGCGGTCAGCCGGGTCGCTTAAGTTACGTTTCGGACGAGGAGCGAACGATGCCGAAGGAGTGGCGATCCGTGGCGATCGAGGCCGCCGCCGTCAGGGACGACGGCGCGGCGGCCGACCCCGAGGCGCGTCGCTCCGCCAATGGCGTTTTTTTTCTACGCCGCCGACTGCGAACGGCTCTCGAGCGGACACCTCCCCCACGGTGTACACCCCACACCGGTCCGAATTGAAGATTCCCCAACGCGCTTCGGCAACGTAGCCGTGCGCGTCGCCGGTGATCGAATCGAAAGGAACTGCGCGCATGAGAATCGGAATCATCGGCGCCGGAAGCGTGGGCCAAGTGCTTTCGCGCCACCTCGCGAGGCCGGGTCATCGCGTGTCGATCGCGAGCTCCAGAGGCCCGGAAAGTCTCGCCGCCTTGGCTGCCTACATCGGCGCGGCACCCTTATCCGTCGCCGACGCTGCCCACTCCGGCGAGATCGTCGTCCTCGCGATCCCGATGAAGTCCGTCGCCGAGCTTCCGCGGGGCCTGTTTGCGAACGTACCGAGTAGCGTCGTGGTCATCGATGCCGGCAACTACTTTCCCGAGCTGCGCGACGGCCGAATCGACGCGATCGAGCAAGGCATGCCCGACAGCGAGTGGGTGGCGCGGCAGATCGGCCGTCCCGTGATCAAGGCGTTCAACAACATCGTCGCCAAGAGCCTGCTCGACAAGGGCGTTCCGAGGGGAACGAGGGGGCGCATCGCCCTCTCGGTCTTCGGCGACTCGTCGCATGCCAGGACGGTGCTTCGCCTGGTCGACGCCCTCGGCTTCGACCCGGTCGACGGCGGCGAGCTCGCGGACTCCTGGCGGCAGCAGCCCGGAACGCCGGCTTACTGCCGGGATCTCGACGCCGCCGCTCTGCGGCGGGCGCTCGCGGCGGCCGAACGAAGCCGGATCGCCGAATACCGCGCCGAACGCGAGGCCCTCGTCAGGAGCGAGATCGCAGCGGCTTCTCATTCGACGGTCACGCAGCCGCTCGCGACTCGGCGCGCTCTCTCCAACGGGATAGACGCGGGTCGCCCGGAGTCGCGCCGGCCGTTCGCTCCTCCGATCGATGCGGCGGCGCTCGACGCGCACCTACGATGACGGCTCGACCCCACGTGTTTTACATGGTTGTTGTTTCACAAGGATGGAGAACGAAATGCGATTGCAATGGACATCGATTGGGTTGGCGGCGCTCGGAGCTCTCAGCTTGAACGCGGCGCCTGCCGCCGCTCAGGAGCTCGGCCGCGACAGGAACGAAATACAGATCCACGCCGGCCAGCTGTTCGGCGACAAGATCACGGACGTCGACCTCTCGGGCCGGCGGCCGGAGCTCGACGACGCCGTGACCTACGGCGTGCGTTACGCCTACAACTTCACGCCGTCGTGGGCGATCCAGCTGTCGCTCGAGCAGAGCCCGAACTCCGTCACGAACCTCGCAGGCGGCGACGTCGACCTCGATCTCACCACCTTCGACGTCGACGCGGTTTGGCACTTCGCCTCGAGCGAGCATTGGGCGCCCTACGTGGCCTTCGGCGTGGGCTACGCGTCTGCGAATCTCGACCGTCCGCTCACGGGCCTGGTCGACGGGCAGACGGTGTCGATCGGCGACGACGACGGTTACACGGTGAATGCCGGCATCGGCGCGAAGTACTTCGCCGGCAGGCACGTGCTGATCGACCTCGAGGCGCGTTACCGCTATCTCGACAAGGTGCTCGAGCGGTTCGACGATTCGGTCGGCACCCTCGAGACGAGCATCGGCGTGGGCTGGCGGTTCTGACGCCGATGCCGGGCGAGCGGGCGAACGGGCAGGTCGAGGCGGTCGCCGCGGCGACCGCCGGAGCCGGCCCGCCGTCCGCTCCGCCACGCTCGCGCGTCGTCTCTCTCGAAAGGGAGAGATCGGCGCACCCCGAGCGGGGTCCGTCGGGCCCTCGGCCCGGCCGTGCCCGCGGGGTTAGACTTGAGCTCCGTTCCCGCCCCCCGGAGCAGCCGATGCAGGACCAACGCGCCACGCGCCTCGCCGAGACTCGCGCGGAGGACGACGTTGACCAGCTCGCCTGGCTGTCCCTGCTCGGGACGAGCGGAATCGACGAGTCCGTGCGGCGCCGCGAGAACCTGCTCGCCGCGTCAGCCGCGGCGAGCCGCCTGTTGCTCCAGGCGCCCGACGTGATGGCGGCGGTGCCCGACGTGCTCAGGGTGATCGGCGAGGCCGCGGGCGTGGACCGCGTCGACTTGATGCTCGCGCAGACGGGGCCCGCCGGTGAGTCGCGCCTCGTGGTCGCGAGCGAATGGGCGGCGGACGGCGTCTTCCCGCGTCTCGGCCACTCGGAGATGGGCTACTGCGACGAACGCAATTTCTCGGGCGCCTGCTCGGAGCTGCGCGCGGGCCGGAGCGTGTGCTTGAGCAACGATCAGGCCTCGGCCGACGAATCGCACCCGTGCGGCGGCTTGCATGGCATCGGCACGAAGACCAACGCTGTCGTGCCGATCTTCGTGGACAGCGAATTCGCCGGCGTCGTCACGTTCGACGCGTGCCGCGAGCGCAGAGCCATCGGCAGCGCGGAGCTGTCCGCGCTCGAGACCGCGGCCGGTGTGATCGGCGCGGCGCTGCATCGCGAACGGCTGGTCGACGCCGTGCGCCGCGAACGGGAGCGTGCCGCCAACGAGCGCGCCGCCGATGCGACGAGCAAGTACGCCGCGCTCCTGCGCGGTCTCGAGCAGCTCACGGGCGAAGTGGCGCTCGACGAGTTCTTGAGCGGCCAGGTGCTCGTGGCGATGACGCGTCAGCTCGGAGCGGCCACCGGGACCGTGATCGTGCGCGACGTCGACCGCCGCGAATGGCGTGTGATCGCCCACGTCCGCGACGGCCGCGTGGAGCCTCCACCGTACCCCGCGAGCCTGCCGCTCACGGTGGCGCTGCCGTTCGGCCCGGATGCGGGTGAGATTCGTCCCGAGCAAAAATGGCGGCCGATCCATTTCGATCTGGCGCGCGACGATCGCATCGAATGGCCCGGCATGGCCGAGCACCACGGCAGCGAAGGCGACGCGAGTCTGCTCGTGCTGCCGCTCCTGTTCGGCCAAAGGACGGTCGGAATCATGACGCTGAGCTTCCGGCCGGACGTGCCCGATCGGCTGCCGGGCACCGAGGCGCTCGTCGCGCTCGCGCAAGGAGCCACCGTGGCCATCGAGCTCGCGAGGCTCGCGGACTCGGCGCGCGACGCCGCGGTGCTCGCCGAGCGCAATCGCATCGGCCAGGAGATCCACGACGGCCTCGCGCAAGTCTTCACGGGCATCCTCATGCAGCTGGGCGCCGCGGAAGAGCTCGACGCGGCGGCGAACGACGCGTTCAGGTCGCAACTGCTCGCGCGGATTCGCGACCTCGCGCGCGAAGGGTTCGCCGAGGCGCGGCGCTCGGTGATGGCGCTGCGTCCCGATCAGACGCGCCGCAACGGCTTGGAGCTCGCGCTAAGGCAGCTCGCCGCGCGCTCGACGGTGCCGGGCCGCGTCACGTCCACGTTCGAAGGCGGCGGCCTCACCACCGGCCTGCCGCCCGAGCACGAGCACGAGCTGCTGCGGATCGCGCAGGAGGCCGTGAGCAACGCGGTACGCCACGGCAAGCCGCAGACCGTGCACCTCGCGATGACGGATGAAGAGACGCACTGGGTGCTGTCCGTGGCCGACGACGGCTGCGGGCTGCGACAGGCCCCCGAGCTCTCGGCCCAGGAGGGATTCGGCCTGGCGAGCATGCGCGAACGCGCGAACGCCATCGGCGGCGAGTGGCGAATAGACAGCGAATTCGGTGCCGGCACCCGGGTGAGCGTGCGGCTTGCGAAGCGGAGCGGCGCTTGACGCAGCTATCCCGCAAAATCCGCCTCGAGCTCGCAGACGACCATCCCGTGGTGCGCGACGGGCTCGCGGCCATGATCAATCAGCAGTCCGACATGGAGGTCGTCGCCGAAGCCGGCGACGGCGAGGAAGCGATCCGGTTGTACGAGCGGCATCAGCCGGACGTGCTGGTTCTCGACCTGCGGATGCCGAAGCGCGACGGCGTGGCGGTGGTTCAAGACGTGCTCGAGAAGTACCCGCGCGCGCGGCTCCTGATCATGACCACCCACGACGGCGACGAGGACATCTTCCGTTGCCTGAGTCAGGGTGCGATGGGCTACCTGCTGAAGGACGCTTCGCGGCAGGAAATCCTGTCGGCGATTCGCACCGTGAGCGCCGACCGCCAGTACACGTCGTCCTCGGTCGCCGTGAAGGCGCTGCAACGCATGACGAAACCAACGCTCACGCAGCGCGAGCTCGACGTGCTCCAGCTCCTCGGCGAGGGGCGCAGCAACAAGGACATCGCGAGGCGGCTCGCGATCACGGAAGGCACCGCCAAGACGCACGTCAAGGCGATTCTCACGAAGCTCGACGCGATCAGCAGGACCGAAGCCGTTGCGATCGCGCACAAGCGCGGGCTGGTTCATCTCTAAGGGCCGTGTTAGCGGCGCCGCGCGGTCTAGCACGCAATGGCAGCTAAGGCGCGGCCACGGCCGCGAGCAGCGTTCTCGCCTCCGCGGCGGGCTCGAAATCCGGCTCCGCGAGCGACCAGATGACGAGCGCGCGCTCGAGCGCGGCGCGCGCCCCGGCGGCGTCGCCGCGGGCCTGGAGTATCCGGGCGAGCTCGACATTCGCGGACGCGCTGGCGGGAATCCGCTCCAGCGTCAACCTCACCTCCTGCTCGGCTTCGGGGAGACGGCCGAGCTGGCGCAGCGCCTCCGCGACCCCGGTGTGCACGAGCGGATCGGTGGGGTTAGCGGTCAAGAACTCCTCGCGCAACGCGTACGCGCGGTCCCAGTCGCCTTTGAGGCCCGCGAGTCGCGCGCCCGCATTGATGGCGGCGCTTCTGTACGCCTCCAGCTGGTTTTCGTCGATCATCGACTCGACGGCTGCGAGCTTCGCCTCCGCGGACGGAATTTCGTGATTGTCGAGCGCGAGCTGCAGCTCCGCGACAGCGGCGACGATACTCGCCGGCGCCTGAAGCTGGCCGCCGTACTCGTCGAGGATCGCTCGGACCTCCGCGGCCCGGCCCGTTTCGAAATAGGCCTCGAGGTTGGTGAGCCGGAGCACCGCGAGCTGGATCGGCGGCTGGAAAGTCCCCGCCTCCTCGATGCGCCGCGCGAGCGCGTCGAAGGCCGCGGCGCTTTGTCCTTGGATCCGATAATACGTATGCAGCGCGCCCCAGGCGTTCGCCCGCGCGCTCGGCGAAGGCGCGGCCGCGAGCGCCGCTCGGAGTCCGGACTCCGCGGCCGCGAAATTGCCGACGCGCTGCTCGACCAGGGCAGCTCTGATCATGAGCTCCGTGTTCGTGGGCTCGAGCAGCAGGGCCTTGTTGAGCGTGCGGCGAGCCGCATCGTTCTCGCCCATGTTGAGCTCGATCCCCGCAAGGCTCGAGAGTCCCGTGTAGTCGTCGGGGAAGCGCTCGACGTAGCGCTGCAGCGCGGCCCGCGCCTCCGCGAACTTGCCGAGAGCGCTCTGTAGCTGCGCGATCTGCTTCAGCACGTCGGCCATGCCGGAGTCGATGGCGTAGATCTTCTCCAGCGTCGCGATCGCTTCGACGCGCTGATTCTTGACTCTCTCAACGGTGTATAGGCTCTGTAGAGCCAGCAGGTCGTCCGGATAGAGCTCTGCCCACATCTCGATCACGGCCCACGCCTTGTCGAGATCCTGTGTGATGCCGTAGTAGTCCGCCTTGACGGTGAACTGCGCCCGCTCCGGCAGGCGATAGATGTTGGTCAGCGCCGCGCGGATGGGCACTACCGCCTCGGCGCTGCGATTGCTGACCAGCAGCAGGGCCGCCAGGCCGTGCTGGGCGAGAGTGAAGGTCGGGTCGGCGGCGACGGCCTGCTGCAGCAGCGGGAGCGCGGCAGCGTAGTCGTTGTCGATCAACAGGCGATTGCGCGCCTGCCCATACAGCTTGAGCGCGGTCGCGCTGCCCGTGAAATATTCGCCGACCGGCAGGTCGGGCACCGCGTCGCGCTTGGGGATCTCGAGATGCCGCCTCAAGTCCGCGCTGATCCGGTCCACGAGACCGAAGAGGTCGTCCGCTACGTAGGAATCCTCGGCCACGCGGCCGCCGTCCCCGGCCTTGTGCAGGCTCACGGTGGCGGTGTAGTTCTGGCCGGCCCTGCCGATCGTGCCCGAGAAGATCCAGTCGGCGTGCAGCTGGTCCGCAACTTCACGCTTCAGCGCCAGCGGGACGTCGCGCAGCTTCGGATAGCCGGCGCGGCGCAGCTTTTCGACGAATTGGCTCGGACCCACCGGATCGAGAAAATCGTCGCCGAGCATGTCGACGTAAACGGCATCGGGGATGAAACCGGTCAACCAGAGATCTTCGTCGGCGAGATCCACGGCATCGAAATCGAAGAGCACCGTGCGCTTGCGAAACTCCTGCTTCGCGACCCGGCGCTCGACGAGGTTCCCCGCCTCGTCGGCCACGGTGATGCTCGTCACGGCGGCGCCGAGATCTTCGCCGCGGAACATGAAAAAGAGCACCGCGAACGCCAAGAGCACGTTGGCGGGTATTGCGACCTTCTCGGCGAGGCCCCAGGGATCCGCTCCCGGCCGGCCATGCCGGTAGACGACGAGGAGATACCCCGGCCAGAGCATGAACGCCGCGAAGATCGCGATCTTCGTCCAGTACGGCGAGAACAGGAACACGTTCACGATGAGCTGCGTGAACTCGAGGACGCCCCAGGCGACGCCCATGTAGACGACCACATACTGGGGGATTCGGCGCTCGAGAAGCTTGCCGATCAGGTTCTTCATGCGGTCACAACGCTAATGCACGACCCTCGGGTGAAGCAATCCTGCGCCTGACCGCCCCGCCTCACTCGCCCTTGTTGATGTTGAAGACCTCGGCGCCCTCCGCCGGCGCGCTGTAGATCTCGACCATCGACGCGCGGCGCGGAATCGGGAGACCCTTGCGCTTGGCCTCCTCGACCTCGCGCTCGAACGCTCGCTCTCCGCCCAGTCCGCCGCTGACGGCGAAGTTGCCCTCGTGGCAGGAGTACTCGTAGACCGTGTAGCTCCCCTGAGTGGTCCACATCGCTCGCACGGTGAACGGCGCGGTGTAGGTCGCGGGATCGTCCACCGTGATCCGGTACTCGATCATGTCCGGATCGACGCGACGGATGCGCTCGGTGGTGCGCAGCCTCTTGCTGTTCGGTGCGCTGCCGGCGATGCTCGTGTTGTCCCTGAAGCCGCCGGTCTCGACGACGAGCGTGTCGCCCTCCCAACGGCCGCGCGAGTTGCCGTCGTATTGCGTGACCTCGCCGGCGAGATGCGGCCGGCCGTCGAGCCGAATCACGCGCGTCTCGTGCACCATCTCGTACGTGATCGACACGCTGTCCGGGCTCTGCGTGATCACGAGACCGTTGCCGTAGAGCACCGCGGTCATGCCGGCGCTCAAACCGCGGGCGATGCAGCGGTCGTACAGCGAAAAATCCTCGAACGCGTCGAATGGGCCGGCGCCGAACGAGCCTTTGCCCGCCACGACGGCGGCTCGCGCACGTCCGTCGGCCGTGAGCGCGGGCGTTCGGCCGTTCGGCGGATCGACCACGAGCGACGAGAAACCGAAGCTGCGCATGCCCCACGCCACGCGATGGAAGGTTTCTACGTTCGCCGAGTGGTCGTTGCCGGCCTGCTGACGCTTCGCACGCTCGATGAACTGCTGCTCGTTCAAGGACTCCTGCGTGCCGAGCGCTTCCGGGCGGTCGAAAGGAATTCCGCGCATGTCGTCGGTGGACCACGTGCCCTCGAGGTTCGGCTGGCCCCACGACGTCTTCGGCGCGGTCCACTTCGGGCTCCTGTACGCCGCGGCCTTGTTCTCTGCCGGAACGCGCCGGTCTTCGGCCAACACCAGGTCCGCGGGCACCGGGGGATTGAGCGCTTCGACCTCCGGCGACGGCCTCCGAGGCGGCGTGCCCGCCGGAGCTTGGGCGAACGCCAGTACGGGCAGAGATGCTGAAACGAGCGCCGCCGCGACGTTGATCACCGTGCCTCTGATGGACATCCAGGGTCTCCGAATTGGTAGCCGATCACGGCCCACGACCG
>DASQOL010000096.1:0-36480 GCA_035644475.1 Gammaproteobacteria bacterium
ACCCCAACTCCCGTTTCACGGTCGCAGCGACCCAGAATCCGAGCTACTCCGAGCAAGTCGACATGCCGGGCGGTGTGCCGATCTCGGCCCTGATTTTCGGCGGCCGGCGCCGGGAGCTCGCGCCCCTCGTTTACGAGGCTCGCGACTGGGTGCACGGGGTGCTCGTCGGTGCGTCGGTGGCTTCGGAGACGACGGCGGCCGCGACCGGACAAGTGGGCGTCGTGCGCCGCGACCCGATGGCGATGAAGCCCTTCTGCGGCTACAACTTCGCGGACTATTGGACACATTGGCTCAACGTCGGCGGCGCGCTCGCGAAGCCGCCGCGGATCTTTCACGTGAACTGGTTCCGCCGCGACGCGGCCGGAAACTTTCTGTGGCCTGGTTTCGGCGAGAACCTCCGTGTGCTCTCGTGGATCATCGAGCGCTGCGCGGGACGGACATCCGCCGATGACACCCCGATCGGCTATCTGCCGAGACCCGAGGAGCTCGACATTCGGGGCCTGGACATCGCGCCCGAGGTGCTTGTCGAGCTCACGACCGTTCGTCCGGAGCTTTGGCGCAAGGAGCTCGCGGACATCGGCAAATATTTCGACGAGTTCGGCGAGCGGTTGCCCGCGCGGCTGCGCCGCGCGGCGAACGACGTGGCGAATCGCTTGGGTGATTGACGAGCGCGAAGGAACTTGCTTGCGGGCCATTGACCATCGAACTACGCTAGCCGCGCGAGCCGCAACACGGGGTGCACCAGTGAAGAACGGAAAGGTGTTGGCGCGCGAGCAACGTACGGCGCGGCTGACGATTCTCATTGACCCGCGTAAGAAGGCGGTCTTCGAAAGCCTATGTGCGGCCGATGACGTGACGCCGTCGCAGGTCGTGCGGAGCCTGATTCGCCGCTACATCGAGGAACGCCAGGGCGAGCCCTGGCGGCCCGACGCGGTCGGCGACGAGCAGGCTTCGGCGGCGCCGGCGAAGGGCGCGGCGGTCAAACGGCGCCGCGCCGCGCCGTGAGCACGGTGCATTTCGATCCGTAGCAGACCCTCTTAGCCGCGCATGCACCCGCCCGTGACTCCGTTGCCGGTCGCGTTGGCGTTGCTTTTGGCGTGGAGCGCAATCGGGCTCGCCGGATTGCTTCGCCCGGGCAGCGTTCGTTACGCGGGGCGCGCACTGTTCTTGCTCGGCTCCGCGTGCGGCGTGGGCGTCGTGCTGGTCGGGCTGTGGGCGACGCGGGCGCCCGCCGAGCAGTTGGTCCTTCCGCTCGGGCTACCCGACCTGCCGTTTCACCTGCGCCTCGACGCGCTGTCCGGCGTGTTCTTGATTCTGCTCGGTGCCGCATCGGTGGGCACTTCCGTTTTCGGCGCGGGTTACTTCCGGACCGGCGAGGGCACTGCGCCGGGCCTTCTGTGCCTCCAGTATCACGTGTTCCTCGCGAGCATGGGCGGCGTGCTGCTCGCCGACGATGCCTACGCGTTCATGGTCGCGTGGGAAACGATGGCGCTTGCGTCGTACTTTCTCGTGACGACGCAGCATCGGATTCCGGAGATCCGGCGGGCTGGTTTTCTCTATCTCTTGATCGCCCACGTCGGCGCGATCTCGATACTACTGTCGTTCGGTGTGCTCCAGGGCGGACGCTGGGAGTTCACGTTCGACGCGATGCGCGCGGCCACGCTGTCGCCCGGCGCCGCCGCTGCGGCATTCTTGTTCGCGCTGTGCGGCTTCGGCGCGAAAGCCGGCCTCGTGCCGCTGCACGTCTGGCTGCCGGAAGCCCACCCCGCCGCGCCTTCGCCCGTGTCCGCGCTCATGAGCGGCGTCATGCTGAAGACGGCCGTCTACGGAATGCTGCGCGTGAGCTTCGACCTGCTCGGCCCGCCGGCGTGGTGGTGGGGTCTCGTGGCCCTCGGCGTCGGGCTCTTCACTGCGTTCTACGGCGTCGTGTTTGCCGCGGTGCAAACGGACATGAAGCGCCTGCTCGCCTACTCGTCGATCGAGAACATCGGCATTGTGTTCGCAGGCCTCGGTCTCGCGCTCGTGTTCACGAATGCCGGCATGAACGCGCTCGCGGCGCTCGCGCTGGTGGCGCTCCTCTATCACTGCATTAACCACGCCTTGATGAAGAGCTTGCTGTTCCTCGGCACGGGATCGGTGTTACACGCCACCGGCGAGCGCAACCTGGGCAAGCTCGGGGGGCTCATCAGGCGCATGCCTTGGGTGGCGTGGCTTACGCTCGTGGGCGCGCTCGCGATCTCGGGGCTGCCGCCGCTGAACGGCTTCGTATCCGAATGGCTGCTGCTCCAGTCGTTCCTGTTAACGGACGAGATTCCCCGGCCGTTCGTCAACATGCTGCTGCCGCTCGGCGCGGCGGTCATTGCGCTCGCGGCGGCGCTCGCGGCGTATGTGATGGTGAAGTTCTACGGCGTGATCTTCTTGGGCGTTCATCGCGAGAGCTCGCTCGAACGCGCCCACGATTGTGGAATCCTCGAGCGGATCGGGCTCGGCTGGCTCGCCGTGGGCTGCGTGCTGCTCGGCCTCCTGCCCGTGCAGGTGCTCGGAGTGCTCAACGCGGTGCCCGCTCTCCTGATCGGCGCCGGCCTCCCGCAGAGCTCCTCGCGGTGGTGGCTGCTCGCGCCGGCCACGCCGACGCGCGCGTCGTACGGCCCGATCGTGTTCTTTCTCGTCGTGCTCGCGGTCGTGGTCGTGACCGTGCTCGCGGTGCGTTGGTTCTATCATCGGCGAATCCGCCGCAGCGCTCCTTGGGACTGCGGCTTCGGCCTGCTCACGCCGCGGATGCAGGACACGGCGGAAGGTTTCGGCCAGCCGATCAGGCACGTGTTCGACGGGTTCTTCCGCGTCGACCGCGAGCTGCCGACGCCGTTCGACCGCGCGCCGAAATATCGCGTGACGGTAACGGATCACATCTGGCGCTGGCTCTACGACCCGCTCGCGGGCACGGTGCAGACGGCCGCGAACGCCGTCGCGTGGCTCCAGCAAGGGCGCGTCGCGACGTATTTGCTCTACAGCTTCGTGACGCTGCTCGTGCTGCTCGCGGTAATGCTCGCATGACGGCCGCGGATCTCCTCATGCAGGGACTCGAGATCGTCGTGGCCGTGCTCGCGGCGCCGTTATTCGTGGGCTGGATCAACCAGTGCCGCGCGTGGCTCCAGAACAAGAGCGCGCCGAGCATCCTCCTTCCGTATCGGATGATACGTAAGCTGTTCCTGAAGGACGCCGTGCTCGCGCACGACGCGTCGCCGCTGTTCCGGGCCGCGCCGTACGTCGTATTCGGAACGATGGCGCTGGCGGCGGCAGTCATTCCATCGATGGGCACGCGGCTGCCGTTGACCGTGGCCGCGGACGCGATCGCGCTGGTCGGCCTGCTCGCGACCGCGCGCGTGTTCATGGCGCTCGCCGCGATGGACATCGGCACGGCGTTCGGCACGCTCGGCGCGCGCCGCGAGATGATGGTCGGCTTCCTCGCCGAGCCCGCGCTGTTGATGGTCATCCTGGTCGCGTCCCTGATCTCGACCACGACCTCGCTCGCGGGAGTCTCCGAGTTCATGACGACCCAGGCGCTCGGCCTTTATCCGAGCCTCGCGTTCACGGCCGTCGCGTTCACGATGGTGCTGCTCGCCGAGAACGCGCGGATCCCGGTCGACAACCCGGCCACGCACCTCGAGCTGACGATGATCCACGAGGCGATGCTGCTCGAGTACTCGGCGCGGCACCTGGCGCTCATGGAATGGGCCGCGGCGCTCAAGCTCTTCAATTACGCCTGCATCGGCTTCGCGTTGTTCGTGCCCTGGGGGCTCGCGAGCGGCGAGGCCGGCCCCGCGGCGCTGCTCGTTGCGATTCCGCTGCTCGCCGCGAAGCTCGCGGTCGCCGGCGTGGGGCTCGCCCTCATCGAGACGCTGTCGGCGAAGCTGCGAGTGTTTCGCGCGCCGGAGTTCCTCGCGACGGCGTTCTTGTTCGCCGTGCTCGGAGTGCTCGTCCGGCTGCTGCTGGGAGCCTGAGGTATGACGAACGCGACGTGGGACTTGCAGCTGCTCAACATGTGCGCGGCCTTGCTGCTGCTCTTGGCGTTCGCAATGCTGTCGCAGCGGCGCATCGTCACTCTCGTGAACCTGCTCGCGCTCCAGGGCGCGCTGCTCTGCGTCGCCACGCTGCTGGTCGCGTGGCGCACCGGCGAGTCGCACCTCTATGCGTCGGCGGGCCTCACGCTCGCGCTCAAGGTGCTGTTCCTGCCTTGGCTCTTGAACCGGCTGATCCGGCGGCTCGGCGTCTATTGGGACACGGAGTCGATGATCAACACCGGTGGCACGATGCTGATCGGCGTCGGCATCGTGATCTTCGCGTTCGGCCTCGCGCAGCCGATCTCGGCGCTCGCTTCCACGGCCACGCGGAGCTCGATCGGTATCGCGGTAGCCGTGATCCTGCTCGCGTTCTTGACCATGATCACGCGGCGTAAGGCGATGTCGCAGGTCATCGGATTCCTGTCGATGGAGAACGGTCTGTTCTTCGGCGCGATGAGCGCGACCTACGGCATGCCGATGATCGTCGAGCTTGGTGTGGCGCTCGACGTGCTCGTCGCCGTGCTCGTGCTCGGCGTGTTCTTTTTCCAAATCCGCGAGCAGTTCGACAGCCTCGACCTGCATCATCTGGAGTCGCTCAAGGAGCACAAGTAACGTGGAATTCGCCCTGCTGCTCGCCACGCCGCTCGTCGGCGCCGCCCTGCTCGGAATTCTCGGAGCGCGGCGCTTCGCGCCCGAGCTCAACGCGCTGCTGTCTGCGGCAACGTTCGTCGCGGCGGTCGCGCTCACCGTACGCGTGATCGCCGAAGGTAACCTGCTCGCGGGCCGCGAGCAGTTCTTCATCGACCCCTTCAACGTGTTCCTCGTGACGTTGACGGCGCTCGTGGGCATGACGGCGGCGCTCTTCTCGCGGCCGTATATGCGCGTCGAGGTCGAGCACGGCCGCTTGACGGCGGGCCGCCTAAAGCTCTATCACAGCATGTATCAGCTGTTCACGTTCACGATGCTGCTCGCGCTCACGACCAACAACATGGGGCTGCTTTGGGTCGCGATGGAGGCAGCGACGCTCTCCACCGTTCTGCTCGTCACCCTCTATCGCACGCCCGCGAGCCTGGAGGCCGGCTGGAAGTACTTCATCCTCTGCGGCGTGGGCATCGCGCAGGCGTTGTTCGGCACGATCCTGCTGTACTTCGCCGCCGAGCACGCGCTCGGCAGCGGCATTCAGTCGCTGCTCTGGACTCACCTGAATGACGTGAAGACCGAGCTCGAGCCGGCGGTGCTGGCGCTCGCGTTCGTGTTCTTGCTCGTCGGCTACGGAACGAAGGTGGGGCTGGCGCCGCTGCATAACTGGCTGCCGGACGCGCACGCCGAAGGTCCGACGCCGATCTCGGCCGTGCTGTCCGGCCTGTTGCTCAACGTGGCGTTGTACGCGGTCATCCGTTGCAAGGTGCTCGTCGAGGGCTCGTTGCAATCCGCCGTGCCGTCGAAGATGTTGATGGCATTCGGCTTGGCGTCGGTGGTGCTCGCGGCGCTGTTTCTCTGGCGGCAGCGCGACATCAAACGCCTATTCGCGTACTCGTCGATCGAGCACATGGGGATCGTCACATTCGCGTTCGGCATGGGCGGCCCCGTGGCGAACTTCGCGGCGCTGCTGCACATGACGGTGCACTCGCTGACGAAGTCGGCGATCTTCTTCGCGGTGGGTCACGCGGCGCAGAAGACCGGCACGCAGGTCATGAGCGACATCCGCGGCCTCGTGACGGTAAGCCCGACGGTCGGGTGGGGCCTGATGCTGGGCACGCTCGCGATCCTCGGGCTGCCGCCGTTCGGCGTGTTCGCGAGCGAGTTCCTGATTCTCACGACGGCGATGCGCGAGCAACCGTGGGCAGCGCCGATCTTGCTCGCCGCGCTCGGCATCGCGTTCGCCGCGATCTTCGGCCGCGTGCAGCCGATGGTCTTCGGCGAGACTACGGCGAAGCGCCTACCGCACCCGCCGGCGCTGCTCCCGGTGTTCGCTCACTTGGGCCTCGTGCTGATGCTCGGGGTCTACGTGCCGCCGTACCTCGCGGACTGGTACCGCGCCGCGACCGCGCTGATCGGAGGTGGATAGCATGCCGCTGCGCCGCTGGCTCGAGCAGGCACGGCCGTTGCCGGGGGCTCCCGCGCAAGCGCTCCTGCGCGTGCGGCGCGAAGATTGGCCCGCGGTAACGCAGGCCGTGGCCGCCGCCGGCGGGCGGCTGCTCGCGCTGTGGACGACGCCCGCGGCGGGTGGGCGCGAGGCGGTCGTGCGCGCGGCCTTCATGGCGGACGCGAGCGCCGGCGTCGTCGAGCTCGGCGTACCGCCCGGCCTTTCGTATCCGGGGTTGCAGGATCTGTTTCCGCCCGCCGCGCGCATGCAACGGGCGGCGTTCGACCTGACTGGCGTGCGTTCCACCGACGCGGACGAGCGGCCTTGGCTCAGGCACGCGCACTGGAGCGTCGACGCGCCGCCGCTCGGGCCGCGGGCGCCCCTCGAGACGGCGGGACCGGACGCGTACGAATTCGTGCCGGTGGCCGGCGACGGCGTGCACGAGATCGCGGTCGGGCCCGTGCACGCGGGGATCATCGAGCCCGGGCACTTCCGCTTCTCGGTTGTTGGGGAGAAGGTGCTCAAGCTCGAGGAGCGCCTGGGCTACGTCCACAAGGGCATTGAGCGGCGCTTCACCGAGCTGCCTATCCTCGGTGCACACCGGCTCGCGGCGCGGGTCTCGGGTGACTCGGCGGTCGCGTTCTCGTGGGCATACTGCCAGGCGCTCGAGGGCGCGAGCGGCGTCGCGATCCCGCCGCGTGCGGCGTGGCTGCGCGCCCTCTACCTCGAGATCGAGCGCGCCGCGAATCATCTCGGCGACTTGGGCGCGCTAGGCAACGACGCGGGCTTCGCGTTCGGGCTCGCGCAGTTCGGCCGTCTGAAGGAGGAGCTGCTCCGCACGACGGCGGCGGTATTCGGCGGCGCGCGTTACCTTCTCGATGCCGTCGTGCCCGGCGGCGCCGCGTTCGATCTCGACCGCGCTGGCGCCGTGGCGTTGCGCGAGCGCGCTGGAGCGGTCGCCGTGGCCGCCGCGAGCTTGCGCGACATCTACGACAATCACGCCGGCGTGCGCGACCGCTTCGTCGGTGCGGGGCGCGTCGAGCCGGCTCTGGCGGCGCGGCTCGGCCTGCTCGGGCTCGCGGGTCGCGCGAGTGGCCAGCCGTTCGATGCGCGTGTCGATCGGCCCACGGCCCCCTACGACGAGCTCGCGCCGAGGAAGGTCGTGCACGTCGACGGCGACGTCGCGGCGCGTGTGGCCGCACGGTTCGATGAGCTCGCCGAATCGTGCCGCCTGATCGCGGCGCTCGCGGACGACCTGCCGAGCGGAGGGATCCGCGCGGAGGTTGCCGCGCCCGCGGCAGGCACGTTCGCGGCGGCGCTCGTCGAGGGCTGGCGCGGTCCCTGCTTCGTCGCGCTCGAAGCGGGTGAGGGCGGCACGATCGCGCGGTGCCACCCGCACGACGTCTCGTGGCAGAACTGGCCCGTGCTCGAGCACGCAATCGTCGGCAACATCGTTCCCGACTTCCCGCTGATCAACAAGTCGTTCAACTTGTCGTACAGCGGCCACGATCTGTAGCGGGGGAGGCGATGCTGAAGACGTTGCGCACCATTGCAGGCATCGGGATCGTGACCGAGCCCGCACCGGCTCCCGACGACGCGCTCCGCGTTCGCGACGAGCTCGAGCGGCGGATCTGCGACACGCTCGGCCGCGCGCTCTGCATCCGTCACGTCGATGCGGGCTCGTGCAATGGCTGCGAGCTAGAGATACACGCCCTCAACAATCCGATCTACAACATCGAAGGGCTCGGCATCAAGTTCGTCGCGAGCCCGAGGCACGCCGACATGCTCCTCGTCACGGGACCAGTCAGTCGGCACATGGAGGCGGCACTCAAGAGCACCTACGCGGCCGCGCCCGATCCGAAACTCGTCGTGGCCGTCGGCGACTGTGGCTGCACGGGCGGCATTTTCGGCGAGAGCTACGCTTCGCGCGGCCGCGTGGCGAACGTGATTCCAGTCGACGTGGCGGTGCCCGGCTGTCCGCCGAGTCCGACGCGCTTGCTCGCGGCGATCCTTACCGCCGTAAGCGCGAAGAAAGGATCGGGTTCCAAGAAATAGGGACATGTTGCTTTTTCGGCGGCGGCGTCGGCGTGACCTTCGATGGCGTTGTCCGAAAAAGTAACATGTCCCCATTTTTTGGAGAGGTGCCAGGCACCAGGCGCGCCGGTGAGCTATGCCACGAGCGGCGCGAGCGCCGAGCCGATGCGCTTCATCTGCGCGGGCGTCGTCATGCTCGTGAGCAGCTTCGCGAAGTGCGGATGCTGCGCTCCCGAGACGATGTACTGCCAGCGGTACGCGCGCAGCATCGCCGAGCCGATGTCCGCGCGCTGCGCCGTCGTGAAGCGCCGACCGCAGAGCGCCGCGAAGTAGTTCGCATCGGCATCGGACTGACCCTGCAGGATGCCGTCGACGGCACCGACGAGCTCGAGAAAGTCGCCGACCGCGGCGTCACGCTCGTCCGCGCCGATCCGCGCGTCCTCGGCCTGCCACTCGAGCTCGTCGAGCACGGCGTGCTGCGACTCCTCGCGCCAGTGGAACATGAACACGTCCTTCCACAGCGGGCAGAGGTTCTCGTATGGCTGGATGCTCTGCACGTAGTGCGACTGCGAGAACAGCTCGATGTGCGAGATCAGTGCGAGCACCGCCCAGTTCCGCTTGCCGAGCACGAAGCGCGCCACCGCGTTGGCCTCGGCCACCGGCGTCCAGCCGGACGGCATTCCCGCGGCAAGCAGCACTTCGAGACGGCGGAACAGCTCCTGATGCTTGAGCTCCTCGTCGGAGAACCGCACGAGCGCCTCTAGCGCCGTCTGGTCGCCGAGCCAGTGCTGCCCGGACAGCTGCAGCACCTTGGCGCCGATGAAGCGCTCGACGAGGCCGAACATGTGCGTGTACGTGCGGCCCTGCACGTGGCTCATGAGCCGCTTTTCGGCGGCGGTCAGGAACACGAGGTCGTCGACCTTCGACAGGCCGCTCGGCAGGAACGTGCGCTCGTAGTCGTAGTCCCGCCCCCGAATCACGTCGCGGTCGATGTCCCAACGCACATGCTTCGACACCTTGATGCAGCGCGCGTAACGCGCGCTCGGATTCAAGACCGGCGAGACCGGCCCGTCTCTGGTTGCAGTTGCAGTTGCAGTTTGCATGGAAGTCTCCTGATTGAATGACCAAGCTGAAAAAAACGCTGAAATTCGCGGCGCCGTCAGAGATACGACAGCCACCACACGTCGCGCCGCCGGGCCTTGACGCCGCCGAACCAGCGACAGAGCGGGTAGAGCGCCGCCAGCACGAGCAGCCACGCGGCGTAGACCGTCGGCAGACCGAACCCGAGGCCGTGCAGCGTCTCGGGCCGCAGGTAGGTGTTGGCGACGTAGCCGAACAACGGCGTGACGTCGCGCCCCGCCGCCGCGTTGGCGACGATGTCGAGACCGTGAATCAGATAGAGATGCGCCAAGTAGAAGAACATCGGCACGGCGCCGAACGTGCGGAAGAACGTCGCTGCCGGCCCCCGGAGCCGCGAGAGCGCCGGCCACAGCACGAGCACCAGGCCGAGCGTCACGAGCACGTAGTCGAGCGACGGCGGATACTTCGTGACGTCGAAGAACGACATCGCGCTCGCCGTCCGCGTCCAGAGCGGCTGCCATTGAACGGCGTCGCCGTACAGATCGAAGCCGCGCAGCACCGCGAACGCGGCGAGCATCGCGAGGCCGGCGCTCAAGCGGCCGTCCCCCTTCGCGGCAGGGCGCGCGAGCCATGGGCCGAGTCCGAAGCCGAGTGCGATCACTCCGATCCACGGCAACACGGGATAGGACGCGGCGCCGATCGGGCGGCCGCCGATGAAGATCGGTCCACCCTCGTGCAGAAGCTGCCAGAGAAGTCCTAAGCGGCCGAATTGCTCCGGCACGAGCGGATCCAACAAATCGTGTCCCGCGACGATCGCGACGCCGACGGCGAGCACGGCCGCGCGCGGCAAGCGCACCAACGCCGCGAGCGCGACCATCGACCAGCCGATGGCCCAGATCACCTGCAGGAAGAACGGATAGGGAAACGAGAACGACCAGCCGAAGCTCACCGCGGTGAGCTCGAGCGCGACGAGCCATAGGCCGCGCGTGAGTAGAAATCGGGCGAGCCGCGCCGGAGTCTTGCCCCGCGCGAGCTGCAAATAGGCGGACACGCCCGCGAGCAGCACGAACGTGGGCGCGCAGAGATGCGTGATCCAGCGCGTCGCGTACAGGAGCGGCGTGGTCTGCGCCGGATCGAGCGGGTCGACTCCCGGCGAGCCGGAATGGAAGTAGTGGCGCACGTGATCGAGCGCCATCAGCACGATCACGAAGCCGCGCAGCACGTCGACGTCGGCCACGCGTGCAACGGCCGCCGCCGCGCCGGCTTCGGCGCGCGCCACCAGCGCGCGAGCGGGTCTCCGCAACGGAGCAGTCACTCCGGCCGTGCGTTCGAGAATGCTCGCTGCATCCATGTCCATCGCAGTTCCTTTCGAGAAGTGCCCCGGCGGACTAGCCGCCGGGGCGAAGCGCGGACGCGCCAAGGGGGATCGGCGCGTCCGCAAGGCCAAACAGAAACCAAAGTCCCCGAATCGACCAGGTGTTCGATCAAGAGGGCTCGATCAGGACAACCGCATCAAGACAACAAGAAGTCGTCCTGATGCAGCGCCGCAGCGCTGACGCCGGCGAACGTGATCTCCTGACCGCCGAGATCGAGCACCGCGTTGCCGTCGACGTCGCTCGTGTGTGCCACGAGCCAGTCGAAGGTGAAGCCGCGGCCGCGGAGGTCGACCGCGTCGTCCGTGAGCGCGCCCGCCGTGAAGCCCTGGATCACGATGTTGTCGCCGGGTCCGCCGTCGATCACGTCGTTGCCGAGGCCGCCGATGAGCACGTCGTCACCCGCGCCGCCGATCAACACGTCGTCGCCGTCGCTGCCGATGATCACGTCGTCGCCCGCGCCGCCGTCGAGAACGAGCTTGATCGCTCCGGCCGAGAGGCCCGAGGCGTTCAGCACGTCGTCGCCGTCGCCGCCGAGGATCGTCAGCGTGTCGTTCGCCGCTTCCATGCCCGTGAGGTTCACGGTGGCCGCCAAGCCGAACACCGACACGCCTGTGGCATCGCCGAACACGATCGCGACGTCGTTGTCCGCCGTCGCCTTCACGGTCACCGTATCGGCCGACCCGTCTCCGCCGCCGCCGTTGGCCGCGAGGTTCACATCGACGTCGGTTATGTCGGTGCCCGTGAGATCGTGAATGACCACGTTGTCGACGCCGCCGAGCGCGTTGAACACCACGTGCTCGACGTCGTTGAGATCCATCGTGATGGCGGCGACGTTGCGCGTGAAGGTCGCGCGCTCGCCGTTCGCGAAGAGATCCACGTTCTCGGCGATGTTCGCGCCATTGAACAGCAGCGTGTCGAAGCCGTCCTGGCCTTCGACGTTGTCGTTGTCGTCGCCCGGATTCCAGACGAACGTATCGTCGCCCGCGCCCATGAGGGCGGTGTCGTTGCCGTCGCCGCCGTTGAAGAGGTCGCCGCCCTGACTGCCGATCAGCACATCCGAGCCCAAGCCGCCGTTCAACGTGAGCTCAACCTGGCCCGCGTCGACGAGCGAGGCGTCGATGAAGTCGTCGCCGGCCTGCGCGTTGATGGTGACGTGGTCCTGGCCGTTCGCGTCGAAGCCGATCACGCGGACTTCGGCCGCGAGGCCGCTCACCGCGATCTCGGCTCCGCCGTCGACGAGCACGATGACCTCGCGTGCGGCCGAGCCGTTCACGAACACTTGGTCGATTTCGCCGTCGCCCTGCTGCCCGAACTCGTTCAAGTCGACCTTCACGCGCTGCACATCGGTGCCCGTGAGGTCGCCCACGGTAATCGTGTCGGCGCCGGCACGCGTGTGCACGCCGATGCCCTCGATGCCGTTCAGGTCCATCGTGACGTTGCCGAGGTCGCGGGTGAGGCTCACGCGAGCACCGTTGGCGGCGATCTCGAGCCTTTCGCTACCCAGCGTGCTGTTGAACTCGAGCACGTCCTGATCTGCCTCGCCCTCGACCGTGTCGCTGCCGTCGCCCGAGTCCCAACGGAAAGTGTCGTCACCGGCGCCGAGCCGCGCGACGTCGGCACCGCGGTTGCCGTCGATGAGGTCGTTGCCGTCGCCGCCGATGAGCGTGTCCGCGTTGTCGCTGCCGAAGATGACGTCGTTGCCGTCGCCGCCGTCGAGCGTGAACTTGGGTGCGTCGGGGCCTACCGCCGCGGCGGCCATGTTGTCGTTGCCGCCGAGCCCGTTGATCACGATCGTGTCGCCGGTCTCCGCGTGGTCCACGAGCACCGTGGTCGGCAGGCCGATGATTGCGATCTGCGTGTCGAGCTGCATCGCCTGGATCTCGTCGTCGCTGCCGGTGGCGGCCATCGCCACGACGTCCGCGGCGCCGTCGCCGGTGGTGCCGCCGAGAGTGGCCGCGAGGTCGACCTCGACCGTTGCGACGTCGGTGCCGCTCAAGTCTGCGATCGCGACGTTGTCCACCCCGCCGAACGTGTTCAAGTGCACGACCTCGACGTCGTTCACGTTCATCACGATGTTGCCGATGTTGCGCGTGAGGCGCAGCCGGTCGGCGTCGGGCGCCAAGATGAAGGTCTCGGCGATGTTCGCGCCGTTGAAGAGCAGCGTGTCCCAGTCGGCGCCGCCTTCGACCGTGTCGCTGCCGTCACCCGGATCCCACTGGAAGATGTCGTCGCCGGCGCCGCCGATGAGCGTATCGGCGCCTTGGTTGCCGTCGATGAAGTCGTTGCCGTCGTCGCCGCGCAGCGTGTCGGCGCCGTTGCCGCCCAAGATCGTGTCGTTGCCGGTGCCGCCGCTGACGGTCACGTTGATCAGCGTCGCGAGGTTGCCGGTCGCGGAGAACTGGTCGTCGCCGCCGTTCATGTTGACGACGAGGTTCTCGGTGGTGCCGACGTCCACGAAGAACGGCGCAGGAGTAATCCGGTCGAAGCGCACGCGCGTGCCGTTCGCGGTGGCCGTGAAGACCTCCGCGCCGTTGCCGCCGTTGATCTCCGCGGTGTCGACGCCGTCGCCGCCTTCCATGAGGTCGTTGTCGTCGCCCGGATTCCAGATCATACGGTCGTCGCCGGCCTCACCGAACATCTGGTCGTCGGCGTCGCCGCCGGTGAGTGTGTCGTTGCCCGCGCCGCCGAACAGCGCGTCAGCGCCGCCCTTGCCGAGCAGCGTGTCGTTGCCGGCCTGGCCGAACAGCTGGTCGTTGCCCGAGCCGCCCGTCAGCACGTCGTTGCCGTCGCCGCCGAAGAGATTCGCTTTCGGCAGCGCGCCATTGACCTCGTTGAGCGTGATGACGTCGTTGCCGGCGCCGCCGAACACCTCGATGGTCGCGGTGTTCGCGACCGTCGGCGTGCCGCCGATGATCGGCGTCGCGCCGTCGTTCACGAGGATGCGGCCTGCCGCGTTGCGGCTCACCGTGATCGTGTCGTTCTGGCCGCTGCCGAACACTTCCAAGAGACCGGCGTTCGGGATGAACAAGCCCGTGGCGGGTGGCAGCGCCGCCGCGAGCTTCGCGGGCAGCGCGTCTATGATCGTCTGGATGGCGGGAGCCAGACTGCCGTGCGAGAGCTTATCGAGAGCCACCAGCGTCGGCGCGAAGACCACGCCGACGGAGGGGCGCTTGGGGGTAGACATGACTTACTCCTAGTTAGAGGGCTGAGGTTGAGTTGAGAAGAAAGCGTTTTCATGGCTCGCGCATCGCTCGGCTCGCGAACGTCGTGAGCGGTCTGACGAGGTACTGGAACAACGTGCGTTGCGGCGTGGCGACGAACAGCTCCGCGGGCATGCCCGCGCGCAGCTCGACCGCGGGTGCGGCCGCGAGCGCGGCGGCGTCGATCTCGACGGTCGCCGAGTACCACGAGGTGCCTCCGTCCGGCGTGCTCAATCGATCGGCAGACACGAGCGCGACTCGGCCCGGCAGGAGCGGCGTCTTGCGCGAGTCGAACGCGGCGAGGCGGACCTCGGCCGCGGAGCCCTCGTGCACGTGATCGATGTCCTGCGGACGGATGTGCGCCTCGACCACGAGCTTTTCGCTGCTCGGCACGATGTCGAGAAGCGCGTCGCCGGGCCCGACGACCTCGCCCACGGACGACACGCGCAGTCCCAGGACCTTGCCGTCGACCGGCGCGCGCACGTAGCGGCGCTCCTGTTGATCGCGGGACGGTCGGAAGCGCTCCTCGAGCTCGCGGATTCGCGCAGCGGACTCCTTCTGCTCGTCGGCCGCCTGCTGCTGATACTGGTTGCGCGCCTGTGCGATTCTTGCCGCGAGGTCGCCCGCGCGCTGGCGCGCAAGCGCGAGGTTGCTGCGGCTCTCCGAGGCGCGGCTGAGATAGTCGGATCGGTCGCGCTCGAGCTGGAGCAGGTGCGTGCGCTGCACGTAGCCCTGGGCGACGAGCTTCGCGTTCATCTCGAGCTCCTCGGCGGCGAGCTTCGCCGAGCGCTCGGTGGCCTCGATCTGATCCGCGAGCGCCGCGGCTTGCGCCTGCGCGTCGCGCGCCTGCGACTCGAGCGACGCGACCTGCTCGTCGAGTGTGTGGCGACGCGCGGCGAACAAGGCGGTCTCGCGCGCGACGCGCTCGTCGGCCTTGGCGGCGCCACCTGCCCATGCCGCGCCGTACGCCGACGACGCCGAGCCGAGCGCGTCGGCCCGCGGCTCGAACTTTGGCGTCAACGCGGCCTCTGCCGCGGCGCGCGCGCTGCGGAGGCGCTCGGCCGCGAGCTGGTCGTCGAGCAGCGCGAGCTCGGCGTCGTTGCGCACGTCGCCGACGACGAGCAGCGGTTGCCCCGCGTGGACCACGTCGCCGTCGCGCACGAGGATCTGCTCGACGATGCCCCCTTCCTTGTGCTGGACCGTCTTGTGATTGAGCTCGACCTTGAGCTTGCCTGCGGCCACGATCGCGCCGGAGAGCGGCGCCAACACCACCCACAGCGACACGAGGCCGCTCGCGACGGCGAGGGGGACCAGCGTGTGCCGCAGCTGGCGGCGCAGCTCGACGCGATCCCGCGGCTCGGTGTCGTCGACCGACAGCAGCCCCGCGAGGTTGATTGCCTTGGCCGGCGTGCTCATGACAGGGCCTCCGTGTTCTTGGGGGATAGGGGGAGCGACACCACGCGCGTCGTGTGGCTCGCGGCCGCGAGGCGCGCGCGCACGGCGGCGCTCGGGCCGAACATGTCGAGCGCGCCGGCGCGCAGCACGAGCAGCTTGTCGAGCGAGCTCGTGAGCGCCGGGTTGTGCGTGATCAGCACGATGGTGACGCCGCGCGCCTTGAGCTCGGCGAGCGCCGCGCGCAGCGCGGCTTCACCGGCCGAGTCGAGGCTCGCGTCGGGCTCGTCGAGCACGACGAGCCGCGGCTCGCCGTAGAGCGCGCGCGCGAGCGCGATCCGTTGCCGTTGACCGCCCGACAGCGCGGCGCCGGCGTCGCCCACGGGCGTGTCGTAGCCCTCGGGCAGCGCGAGGATCGTCTCGTGAGCGTGGGCGATCCGCGCGGCGCGCACGATCCGCGCCGACCGCTCGGCGCGCTCGAGCTCGTCGCCGCTCGTGCTCGCGAACCGCGCGATGTTGTCACCGACCGTGCCCGCGAACAGCTCCACGTCTTGCGGCAGGTAGCCGACGTGCGGGCCGAGCGCGTCGCGGTCCCAGATCGCGACGTCGGCGCCGTCGAGCCGCACGACGCCGGACTGCGGCTGCCAGAGACCCAACATCAGCCGGATCAGCGTCGTCTTGCCGGACGCGCTCGGCCCGGTCACGCCGAGGCTCTCGCCGGCCGACAGCGTGAAGCTCAAGTTCTTGATCGTCGCCGCACGCCCGCCGGCGAACGAAAACGTCAGCCGCTCCACGTCGATCCGCCCAACCGGCGCGGGCAGCGCCACCCGGTCCACGGAAAATAGGGACATGTTGGATTTTCCGTCGAGGCGCGCCCCAGGCTGCGAACGCGTTGGACGGAAAATCCAACATGTCCCTATTTTCCGCTCTTCGAGCCGTTGCCAGGCGTTGCGCGCATCCACGAGCGCGCGCCAGCCGCCGATCAGGAGCTCGACCGGTTGCAGCGCGCGGCCGAGCAGGATCGTGGCCGCGACCATGATCCCCGGGGACGCGCGCTCGTCGACCACGAGCCACGCGCCGAGCGCGAGCATTCCCACTTGCAGCACCTGGCGCAGCGCGCGCGCGAGCGCGGACAGCCCCGCCGCGAGCTCGGCGTGACGCTGCTGCGCGCGCAATTGGTCGTCGTGACCGGTTTGCCAGCGCGCGACCGCCGCGCGCGTCATGCCCATGCCGACGATCACCTCGGCGTTGCGCGCGAGCGCCTCGGCACCGCGTAAGGACGCTCGCGAGTGCGCGAGCATCGCGGCCGCACGGCCGCGCGTGAGCCGGTCGTTGAGCACGCCGAGCGCGGCGAGCAGCGCGGCGCCGAGCGTCGCGACCGCGCCGAGCGCGGGATGCATGAGGGCGATCACCGCGAGATACACGGGCAGCCACGGCGCGTCGAAGAGCGCGAGGATGCCGCTGCCGGCGAGCAGGCCGCGCAGCTGCGCGATGTCGCGCAGCGCGTCGGTATCGGCGCGCCCCGGGGTGGCCGCGGCGTGCTCGAGCGACGCGGCGAGCGCCGCCGGCGACAGCAGCCGGTCGAGCGACCGGCCGGCCCAGGCGAGGGCGCGCGCCCGCGCCGCGTCGACGCAGAAGCCGACTCCCAGGAACAGCAGCGTGATCAGGCTCAGCATCACGAGCGTCTCGACGCTGCCGCTGCCGAACACGCGGTCGAAGACCTGCATCATGTACAGCGCGGGCATCAGCAGTGCCACGTTGAGCACGAGGCTCGCGCCCGCCGCGAGCAGCACGAACGGACGCAGTCGTTTCGCGAACAGCCAAGTCACTTCCCGTCTCCTCCCCCGCGGCAGTCGCCGCGAGCGCCTCCCAAGTGGGTTAACTGACCGCCGGCTCACTTTTCGCGCGGCCTGCGGCAATGAGGGCGGCATTGTGCGGATCGGGGCTGGGACGTCCTGTGGGATTAGCTCCTTTCTTCCTCCAAGAAATCGCCATTAATTCTCGCTACCATCTGCACCCGCGCAGCGCCTGGGCCAATGCCCGAATGAACCTCGACGGCGAAACAAAGAACTGTCGTCACCATGAACCCTCGTGAACCCTTCGCGCTCGGCGACTGGACCGTCGACCCGACGTCCGGCACGTTGAGCGGCCCTGCAGGGCAGAAGCGCCTGACGCCGAAGCTCACCGATCTCTTGGTCGCGCTCGCGCGGCGCGCAGGGCAGGTGGCCACGCGTGACGAGCTGCTGCGCGAGGTGTGGGGCGAGCGCGGCGCCGTCTCCGACGAGCCGCTGACGCGGGCGGTGGCCGAGCTGCGCCGGATCTTGGGGGACGTGCGCGCCGATCCCGCCTACATCGAGACGATTCCAAAGCGCGGCTACCGGGTGATTGCCGCCGTCCGGGCGGCGGCGATGCCGGCCGCCGCAGGCCCCGCGCCCGCGCCGCCGGCGGCCGTGAGCCCGCTCTACGCGGCGCAACCCGCGCCGCCGGGGGCCGTGAGCCCGCCCTACCCGCAGCCCGCGCCGCCGGCCGGCGTGAGCCCGCTCTACGCGCAATCCGCGCCCGCGCCGCTCGTCCACCCACCGATTCCGCGGCCTCACACGACCGAGCCCGCGCTCCCGGCGTTGGGCGACGAGGCCGCGATGGACGGCGCCGTCGCGGCCGTCGCGGGTGTCGATCCGGGCCCGGGCGCCGAGTCGTTGCGCGCCCACGCCGCGTTCACCTGGTTGTGGGTGGCTGCGGCCTTGATGCTCGCGGTCGCCGCGATCGTCGCCGTGGCGTTTGCGATTCGCGCGCCGTCCGGGGCCAGCCGGGCGCGAGCGGCCGGCGTCGCCGTGCTGCCGTTCGCCGACTTGAGCCCTTCCGCCGACCGTCAATACTTCGCCGACGGCGTGCACGAGGAGATCATCGCCCGGCTCGCCGGCATCGCGGGGCTGCGCGTGGCGTCGCAGTCGGCCGTCGCCTCGTACCGCGACTCCGGCACCCCGGTCCGCGACGTCGCGCGCCGGCTCGGAGTCGAGTCCGTGATTCAGGGCACGGTGCGTTACGCGGACCAGCGCGTGCGCGTCACGGCGCAGCTCGTCGACGCCGCCACCGACACAAATCTGTGGGCGGAGACCTTTGACCGGCCGCTGACGCTAGCGAACCTGTTCGACATCCAGTCCGAGATCGCCGACAGCGTGGCCGGCGGGCTCACGCGCTCGCTCGCCGTCGGCGACCCCCGAGGCGCCGCGCCGCTGCCGACCGCGAGCTTGCCCGCCTACGAGGCGTTCCTGCTCGGCAAGTATCACTACCGGCGCCGCCAGCCGGGCGACATCCAGACCGCGATCGCGCAATTCCAGCGCGCCGTCGACAACGACGCCGGCTTCGCCGACGCTTGGGACTGGCTCGCGTTCGCCTGGCTCGAGGGGGGCGTGGAGCTCGGCTGGACGACGCCGGCGCGGGCGTTTCCGCGGGCGCGCGCCGCGGCGCTGCGGGCGCTCGAGCTCAATCCCAAGCTCGCGACGTCGAGCGCGCTGCTCGGTTTCTTGCGCGCTACCTACGACTGGGACTGGCAGCCGGGTCTGGTCGAGCTCGAGCGCGCGGTCGCCGCCGCGCCGCGGGAAACCGGCACGGTCTGGAGCTACGCCTACGTGCTGTCGCGGCTCGGCCGCCACGACGAGGCCGTCGCGCTGGTGCGCGGGCTTGCGCTGTCGTTCCCCGCGGACGCCCGCATGAAGCAAGAAGTCGCGGAGCAGCTCATCGACGCCGGCAGGTTCGGCGAGGCGAGCGAGGCGGCGAAGGCTGCGCTCGCGGCGGGCGCGGAGCCGTCGCAGATCCGCCAGCTGCTCGGCGTGGCGGCGTTCGGCGCCGGCGACTTGCCGGGCGCGATCGCGGAGTTCGAGCGCGACGTGGTCTTGCGGCAGCGCGCGCCGGCGGCGCTCGGCTATCTCGCGACCGGGTACGCGCTTGCGGGCCGCGACGAGCAGGCCCGCTCGCTGCTCTCCGAGATCGAGCGGCGTGGCGATGCGGAGCAGCTCAACGTTGTGACGCTGTCGCGCATCTACTTGGCGCTCGGCGACCGCGAGCGCGCGCTCGCGTTGCTCGAGCAGGCGGCGGACCTGCGGCTGCGCGATGCGGTGACGATCAGCGACGACCCGTTCCTCGCTGCGCTGCGGTCCGAGCCGCGCTTCGCGGCCGTCGTCGCGCGCACGGGCCTCGCGACGCCCGCGGTCACGGCCCGCGCCGAGTAGGGCGAGTCGCGTCTCACTTCGGCCGTTACCGTTGTGGGTGGCGTCGGCCGCACCGACCGAAACTAGCCGGTTCCGCCCGATGTCGAAACGGCCAACCTCCGCGCGTCATAGTGTCGGCGGAGCATGTTGCCCGCCCACGCAACAGAGGAGACCGACGATGCAATACGCAATATTCATCTATGCCGACGAGAGCGCCTTTCAGAAGATGTCGAGAGCGGATATGGAGCAGGGCATGGCGGCCTACACGGCCTACACGCAGGCGCTCAAGCAGGCCGGAGTCTTGCAGGGCTCGAACCGGCTGCGTCCGGTGGCCGACTCCACGACGGTTCGCGTTGCGAACGGCAAGTCGCAGGTGCTGAACGGGCCGTACGCCGACACCAAGGAGCAGCTCGGCGGCTACTATCTGATCGACGTGCCCGATCTCGACGCCGCGCTCAAGTGGGCGGCGCGTTGCCCCGGCGCGAGCCACGGTGCGGTCGAGGTGCGGCCGATCTGGACCATGTAGGCGGCGGACTCGCGGCTCTCGTGGGCGAGTACGACGATCCACGCGCGGCGGAAGGCGATGCGCTTGCGCGCAGCACGGCGGCGGCCGTCGCGCGCCGCAGCTACGGCAAGCTCGTCGCCTTTCTCGCGGCGCGCACGCGGGACGTCGCCTCCGCCGAGGACGCATTGTCCGAGGCGTTCGCGGCGGCGCTCGCGTCGTGGCCCGTCGACGGTTGCCCGGCGAATCCGGAGGCCTGGCTGTTGACGGCGGCGCGCCGCAAGCTCATCGACTTCGCGCGGCGGAGGCAGACGGCCGCCGACGGCGCGACCGAGCTGCGCGTGATCGCCGAAGCCCTCGACGCGGCTTCCGTCGACGCGGACCACGACGTGGCGATCCCGGATCAGCGTCTCGCGCTGATGTTCGCGTGCGCGCACCCGGCCATCGACACCGCCATCCACGCGCCGTTGATCCTGCAAACCGTGCTCGGCTTCGACGCCGCGATGATCGCGTCCGCGTTCCTCGTGCAGCCGGCCGCGATGGGCCAGCGGCTCGTGCGCGCGAAGACGAAGATTCGGCAAGCGGGAATCCCGCTACGCGTGCCGGCGCACGACGAGCTGCCCGACCGGCTCGGCGCCGTGCTCGACGCGATCTATGCGGCGTTTGCCGAAGGTTGGTCGGACCCGGGCGGCACCGAGGCCGCGCGGCGCGACCTCGCCGAAGAGGCGCTGTTCTTGGGCGGGCTGGTTGCGGCGCTGCTGCCGAATGAGCCCGAGGTGCTCGGTCTGCTCGCGCTGATGCTGCACGCGGAAGCGCGCCGGCGGGCGCGACGCGACGACGGCGGCGAATACGTGCCGCTCGCGGAGCAGGACCCGGCGCTGTGGGACTCGCAGCTGATCGCCGACGCCGAGGCGCTGCTCAAGCGCGCGAGTGCTCTCGGCGCGATCGGCCGCTACCAGCTCGAAGCCGCGCTGCAGTCGGCGCACGTGCATCGCCGTCGCACGGGGCTCGCGGATTGGGCAGGCGTGGTGCAGCTGTACGATGCGCTGCTCGCGCTGTCGGGGTCGCCGGTGGTAGCTCTCAACCGCGCGCTCGCGGTGGCCGAGCTCGACGGCCCGCGCGCGGCGCTCGATGCGTTGCAGTCGGTGGCCGCCGATCCGCGCCTCGCGCAGTACCAACCGTATTGGGCCGCGCGCGCGGAGCTGCTCGCGAAGACCGGCGCCGGCGACGACGCGCGCGCCGCCTACGACGTCGCGATCGGCCTCGAGCGCGACCCCGCCGTCCGCCGCTTCCTCCGGCGCCGCCGCGAGAGTGCCTGACCGGAAGGTGCCAGGCACCGGACGTGCCTGGCACCGGGGTCTGACCCCAGGGTCTGACCCTAGGGTCAGACTCTGGGGACAGACGTCACTCGTAGTGGAACTCCGGGAGCGCCGCGAGCTGCGTCTCCGTCATCGCCGTTTGCGCGCGATCGGGCTCGGACGCGCGATCCTTGCCCGGCACGAGCTTGAGGTTGCCGAGCGGGATCGCCACCATCTTGGTGCTCGCGAATGCGGGACCGCTACCGAGCGCGACGACGGCTTGGACGTCCTCCTTGCCCGGCGCGACGATCAAGTCGCGAATCTTGCCGACGCGCGCGTCGTTCTTGTCCACGACCTCGGTGCCGATCAAGGCCTTCGCGCCCTGCTCGCCGGACTTCAGCGTTCGGTCGGCCGTCGCATTCGACGGCGGCGCGTTCGCCGCATGGTGCTCCGTGGTCGCGTCGGGCCGCGCATCTGCAGCTGAGTGCTGCGCCGCCGGCGCCGTGCCGGGTTGCGGCGCGGCCGGCCGCGTGCGCGCGGCCGCGGTGCTCGACACGCTCTCGTCGAAGGTCGGCTGCGACTCGAGCTGCTCCTCGTTCATGTTGAGGTACAGCGTGCGGCCGTCGGGCGCAACCTCGAAGTCTTGATACCGCACTCCGATCTTCTTCTGCCCGACGCCGAGCACCCCGCCGACCGAGACGACAGCCGCGATCACGGCGTTCTTGTCGTTGACGACGAGATCGGAGACCTCGCCGATACTCTGCCCCTGGGTGCTCTTGACCGTCGCGCCGATCAAGTTGGACGCGAGCCGGTCGCCCGGTCCGAGCGTTTTCGTGACTTGCACCGCCGGCCCGCGGGCGCCCGGCGGCGTACTAGGTGCCTGAGCGGCAGCGGTGCCGCACAGCACCACCGCCGACGTCAATGTCAGCGCGTAGCGTCTGATGTCCTTCATATCGCCTCCATGCAATGGTTTCCCAACACCCGATCCAAGCAAGGGCCGTGCCAGAAAACCGGGCCCGCACCTTACAAATCGGCATATCGCAGCCGATAATCGACGCCTAGTCCGCTTCGGGGGAGTCACCATGTCGCGCTGGATTTCGTTGTTCGTTTCCTTGTTCGTGTGCGCCGGGGCGCACGCCCATCACAGTCAGGCCGGGCTCTTCGATCCGAACGAGACCGTCGAGATCACGGGCACCGTGAAATCGGTGTCTTGGCAGAACCCGCACGGCCACATTGTCTTCACCGTGATCGACGCCGGCGGCAAAGCCGTCGACTGGGACGCGGAGACGGCGTCGGTGAGCGTGCTCCGCAACCGCGGCCTCGACGTCGCCACGCTGCAAGCGGGTGACCGCGTGACCATCGCGGGCTCGCCGTCGCGGCGCGGCCAGCCCGAGCTGCTCGCGCGCAGCATGCTGCTGCCGAGCGGCTACGAGTTCACGTTCGGCTCGGCGCAGGCGTACTTCCCCGCGGGCAAGGCCGGCAAGATCTACAGCAAGGGTGTGATCGATGCCGACGTGGCGCAGGCGAGAGCGTCTGCCGACGCGCTGTTCCGCGTCTGGAGCACGATCATGAGCGATCCGGCCGCGTTCCCGATGTTCAAGGGCGGCTATCCCATCAACGCCGCCGCGAAAGCCAAGATCGCGCAGTGGAATCCCCGCGACAACCCGTTGCTTCACTGCGGCACCAAGGGCCAGCCGCTGATCATGATCAGCCCGCTGCCGATGGAGTTCGTGAAGCAGGGCGACGACATCCTGCTCAAGATCGAGGAGTACGACGTGCGCCGCGTGATCCACATGGCGCCGAACGCGGTTGCGCCCGCGGAGCACACCCAGTTCGGTTTCTCGCGCGGCCATTGGGAAGGCACGACGCTCGTGGTCGTGACCGATCACCTTCGCGAGCAGCCCTTCGAGCCCGACGGCGCGCCGCAGAGCGAGCAGATGTCGACGGTCGAGCGCTTCGTGCCGAACGCGGCGTACGACCGGATCGACTATCGGATCACCGTGACCGATCCCACCTACTTCGAGAAGCCGTTCGACCTCACGCGCTATTTCGTTTGGAAGCCGGAGAACACCGTGCATCCGTACGAGTGCAGCGAGCGGTATTGACCCGCCGCCGTAGACCGCAAGTCTCCTAAATTCTCCAACCGTTTCGCATCCTTGTAGCGCGATCGCCGGCCATTCGGCCGGCGATTCAATCGCTTGCGGCCGCCTATGTCGTGGCATGGACCTTGCTCCCTTAGACGTGCAGGACCGGCTTTCAGGTCCAAGGAGGAGTGATGGCTCATCGGATATTCACACGGACGTTGACTCCCGTCGCCGCGGCGCTGCTGCTCGCCGCGGGTCCCGCGCTCGCCGCGGATGACAAGGGCAATCCCGAGGGCTTTTACCTCGGCGTCGGCCTGGGGGAGTTCTCCACGCAAATCGACGACATCAGCAATGTCGACAACGTGAACCTCGATTTCGACAGCGACGAAAGTGCGCGGAAGATTTTCGCCGGATGGCGATTCAATCGTTTCGTCGCGGTGCAACTCGACCAGTACGACTTCCAGCGGTCGAACGTCGCGATCAATCTGCTCGACGTATCGGCCGACACCAAGGGCACCGCCGGGAGCATCGTCGGCACGCTGCCGCTCGGCCCCGTCGAGTTATTCGCCCGGGCGGGCGAGATCTGGTACGACGTGAACGTCGACGTCGATGGCCGGAGGAGCATCGACTCGAGCGGCCACGACCCGGTCTACTCGGCTGGCATCGGCTTCACCGTAGCGAAGCGCCTGAACCTCAAGGCCGAGTACGAGCGCATCAAGATCAGCGACTTCGACGACGCGAACGCAGTCTGGCTCAGCGCCGCTTGGCGGTTCTGACGATGAGTCCGAAGGGGGCGCTTCCTCGCGAAGCGTCCGCGGCGGGGCCCGCGTCCGGCGACGCGGGCCCGCGCCGTTCCAGGCACGTTGCGCCGGACCGTACTGCCGCCCGCGCCGCGACGCCGCGGGACGTGCGACACTGATCGCCATGCTCGTGACCTTCCACACCAAAGCGCACGGAGACATCACGATGTTCGGCGACGTCGCCGTCGCGCTCCTCAAGCTCGGCGGGTTGAGCGGCAACGTGCCGACCGCGATCCTCTCGGCCGATATTCCTGACGTGCTCGCGCGCCTGGAGACCGGCCTCTCGGAGCACGGGCACGCGGCGCCGCGTCCCGCGGCGCCGAAGCCGCGTTCGGTCGCCGCGTCTCGCGACGACGAGGAGGCCGAGGCGGCGGTGTCGCTCGGCCAACGCGCCGTGCCGCTCATGACGCTGCTGCGCGCCGCGCACGCTGCCGGCGCCGACGTGCTCGTCCAGCCGTCGCGCTGAAAAATAGGGACATGTTGGATTTTCGGCGACGCGCGTCGACGCATCACCGAAAATCCAACATGTCCCTATTTTTCAGCCGAGCAGGATCATCCAGTTGAGGCAGGCGAGCAGCGAGCTCACCAGGATCAGCGCGCTGCAGAGGGCCGCGCTCCAGCGCGCGATTTCCGCGCTGCGGTCGATGCAGTAGACGACCGGGAGCCCGGGCAGGGTGACGATGGTGGCGGCGGAGCGCAGGCACCACGCGGTTCGCGGCCAGCGCCGCGTCCAGACGAGCAGCTCGGTTTGCGCGAGCACGGCGGCCACGATCGACTGATCGCTGCCGAGCTGCGCGAGCGCGAGTCGTGCGGCTTCGTCTTTCGCGAGACCGCCGGCGAGCGCGTCGTTCTCGAGGTCGTCGCAGTGCTCGCTGAGCTCGAGGATCGTGCGTTCGACGTAGACCGGGGCGACGCCGCCGCGGAGCAGCTCGAGCTTCAGCGACTCGAACTGCGCCCGGTCAGGCATGCTCCGGATCCCCGAGGGCGGAATTGACTCCCCCGCTCACGCGCTTCCACTCGCCGCTCAAGTGCTCGAGCCGGCGCCGGCCCTTGGCCGTGACGTTGTAGTAGACGCGCTCGCGCCCGTTGACGCTCTTGCGCCGCGCCTTGAGCGCGCCGCTCTCCTCGAGCCAGTGGAGCACGGGGTAGATGACTCCCTCGCCGAGCCCGATGGCTTCGCCCGTAACGAGGCGAACGGCCTTGACGATCTCGTAGCCGTACATCTCGCGCGCCGCGAGCAGCCGCAGAACGAGGAGCTCGGGTACTCCGCTCATGAAGGGTGGGTTCGATTGCGCCATAGCTGTCCTTAAATGTATGCCTCGCGGCGGTCCCTGCCAATAGAGTTCTGTCATGTCGGCGCCGGCCCGAGGGAGGGGAGCCGGCGCCGACGGTCGTACCTAAAGCGTGTTGTTAAGCTCGAAGCGGATCACCGTCTGCATGCCCACCCTCTCGACGGCGGCCCCGTCCTCGATGCGGGGGTTGTACCGCCAGCGCGTGATCGCCCTGAGCGCCGCGTCGTCGAAGACGGCGCGCGGGCTCGCGTCGACGACGAACGCGTGCTTCACCGCCCCGGTGGCGGCGACCGTGAACTGCACCTTCACCCACCCTTCGACTTCGCGGGTGATGAGCTGCTGCGGATAGTCGGGTCGCACCTGGACGATCGGTTGCGCGTCGCGGTCGGTGCCCATGGCCCGAGGGTCGCCAATCCGCGGGCGCACCTCGACCGCGGGCCGGACCCAGGGCGTCCGCGGCACGACGGTGTCCGTACCCCTGCCGATGCCGGGCGTGCCCGGCGTCGCCGGCGGCGTCGTGCGCGTGGGCTTCGGTGGGGGTGTCGTCACGACCGGCGTCGCGCGGCGTACCGGGGTGAAGTCGAGCACAGTCGCCTCAACCGACTTCGGCACGTCCATCCGAACGTTGACGAGGTGAGCGAGCACG
The DNA here is from genome assembly GCA_035644475.1 of Gammaproteobacteria bacterium. Lineage (GTDB taxonomy): Bacteria > Pseudomonadota > Gammaproteobacteria > Steroidobacterales > Rariloculaceae > FEN-1219. Next base: position 26,060 of record DASQOL010000096.1, read on the forward strand.
GCGAAGAGCGCCGCGGTGCAGACCGCGCCCCAAACCCCGGCCACCGGGAATCTCAGAGTCGTCATGGTCACGTCCTCCTTGGGATTGCCCGCCTTCCTGGTCGGCGAGCGAGGGTTTCGAACGGCCAAAATGGAGTCGACGTCTCAGGACGAGCCGACCATACCTTCCAGTTAAAGGTATGTCAACCTACCCGTTCGAGGTATGCGACGAAATGCCGCGGCAACCCTGCCTCCCGACTAGTGGAGACGGAGGCGCCGGGCGCCCTGGCGCCCGAGCTACCTGAACCGCAGCGTGAACTCGCTGCCGCGCCCGGGCGCCGTCTTCACGGTGAGCGCGCCCTTGTGCAGCGCCATGATCTGGCGCGACACGCTCAAGCCCACGCCGCTGCCGTTGCGCTTGGTGGTGTAGAACGGCAGGAACACGTCGTCCACGTGGGCGGTGTCGATGCCGGCGCCGTTGTCGCTCACCTGGATCAGCGCCCTGCCGTGATCGTCGCGGACGCCGCGCAGCTGCACGCGGCCGTCCGTGCGGCCGGCGAGCGCTTCGGCCGCGTTTTTGATGAGATTGATCAGGACTTGCTCGATCTGTTGCGCGTCGGCGCGCACGGTTAGGTTCGCGCCGACGGCCGGCGCCTGCAGGTTCACCCCCTCCGCCGCGAGCGCGGGCGCCAGCAGCGCGTGCACGCGGTCGAGCAACGCCGCCACGTCGACGGACGCGAGATTCGGCCGTGGCAGATTGGTGAGCTCGCCGTAGGCTTGCACGAACTTGAGCAAACCGCTGCCGCGTGACTGGATCGAGGCGAGGCCGCGCGCGAGATCGCGCTGCTCGTCGGTGCCGAGCCTCTGCAAGGAGAGCTCGCCGGTGCCGTCGTCGAGCAGTCGGTCGCGGATGAGCTTGGTCAGCGAGATGATCGGCGTTACCGAGTTCATGATCTCGTGCGTAAGCACCTTGATGAGCTTTTGCGAGTAGTCGATCTCGCGCTGCTCGAGCTCGTCGCGGATGTTCTGGAACGAGATCAGCTTGTAGCGCTCGCCCACGAGATCGAACTCCGTGGCGAACAACGCGAGCTGCAGCGACTCGTCCTCGATGCGCACGCCGACAAGCGCGCGGCCGCCGTTCGCGAGCTCTTCGATCACCGCCGGAAGCTTGCCGTCGATGCGGCCGAAGGATTTGAGGCTCGCGAGGTGCGGCGTCTTGAACAGCCTTTTCGCTTGGGCGTTCATCAGCACGACGGCGCCGCCGCTGTCGAGGCAGATGAGCGCGATGCTCACGTGCTCCACGAGCGCCTCGAGGTAGCGGTGGTTAGCCTCACGCTGCAGGTTCAGATTGCGGTACTTGCCGGCCAGGAGCCGGTAGGCGGACTCGAGCTCGCGGAAGGTCTTGCCCTTGCCCGCGAGCGGCAGGCTCACGGTGAAGTCGTTGTGCGCGATGAACGACAAGAACCCCGCGAGCTCGCGATTCATGGACTCCACATAGCGCACGAGCTCCACGAGCACCAGCACCGCGAGCACCGCGCACACGACCGGCGTGACCTGCCAGCCGGTGCTCTCCACGCCGAACACCGCGGCGACGACGAGCCCGAAGAGCACCACCGCCCTCGCGGCGACGTTGAGCCGGAAGTTCCTAAAGCCCATGTTTGGCCATCTTGCGATACAGCGTCGTGCGGCCGAGCCCGAGCTCCTGCGCCGCCTTGCTCAGGTTGCCGCCGTGCTTGGCGACGGCTCGGCGGATCGCGTCCCTCTCGAGCGCTTCGAGGTTGAGCTGCGCGTCTTGCACCGGCGCGGAGCGCGGCTCGAGCAGCAGATGCTCGAGCTTGAGCGCCGAATCCTCGGCCATGATCACGGTCCGCTCCACGGCGTGCACGAGCTCGCGCACGTTTCCGGGCCACGAATACGCGCGCAGTGCCGCGCGCGTGGCCTCAGGCACCGGCGCCAGCATCTTGCCGTACTTCCTCGCGAAGCGTTGCGCGTAGTGATCGATGAGGAGCGGGATGTCGTCGGTGCGCTCGCGGAGCGGCGGAACGTGGATCTCGATCGTGTTGATCCGATACAGCAGGTCCTGGCGAAAGCGCTGCTTGTCGAGCAGGTCGTCTCGCGCGACATTGGTCGCGGAGACGATCCGAGCGTCCACGCGAATCGGCGTGTCCGTTCCCATGCGGGTTACCGCGCCCGTTTGCAGCACGCCCAGCAGCTTCGCCTGCAGCGGCAGGCTCAGGTTGCCGATCTCGTCCAAGAACAGCGTGCCGCCCGCGGCGATCTCGAAACGGCCGGCACGATCGTCCTTGGCGTCGGTGAACGCGCCTCGTTTGTGGCCGAAGAGCTCGGACTCGAACAGCGACTCGGGAATGGCGCCCAGGTCCACTTGCACGAACGGGCCGTCGGCGCGCGCCGAGGCGCGGTGGATCGCGCGCGCCACGAGCTCCTTGCCGGTGCCGTTCTCTCCCAGGATTAACACGGCGGCGTCGGTGCGCGCGACCTTGTCTATGTCGCCGAGCAGCCGGGCGATCGGCGGCGAATCGCCCACGATCTCCGCGGCAGGCGCGGCGGTGTAGCGGGAGAGCTCGCGGCGCTTCGCCTCGAGATCCTTCACGGTCTGCGCGGCTTGGCTGAAGCGCAGCGTCGCGCCGACGGTGGCGACGAGCTTCTCGTTGTCCCACGGCTTCACGATGAAGTCGGACGCGCCTTCCTTGATCGCCTTGACGGCGGTCTCCACGCCGCCGTAGGCCGTCATGAAGATCACCTTGGTGTCGGGCGAGAGCCGAACGATCGTGCGCAGGCAGTCCACGCCTTCTTGGCCGGAGGTCATACCGGGCGAGAAGTTCATGTCGAGCAGCACCACGTCGAAGCGCTCGCGCAGCGCGGCCGCGAGCCGCCGCGGGTCGCTCTCGGTGGCGACGCGGCGAAACTCGGTTTTCAGAACCAGCTCGGCGGTGAGCAGAACGTCGGCGTCGTCGTCGACGATCAGGATGCTGCCGCTCTTCATCGTGTCTCCACGTGGCCCAAGGTCATGACTGTTCCAGATTGAAACACACGGGTGTTTCGATGTGGAACAGCCGGAACAGCCCGGCATGCGGCGACCCCCGCGTAACCGTTTGAAATGCCGATAGAACGACGGCTGCGGTGGTCTGGCATGGAACGTGGAATACGGAGGCGGCCGCGTGCGACGGCCGAACGGAGCTCCATGATCATCGAAACCCAGAACTTGAAGAAGCTCTACCGAACCGAGCTCGTCGAAACCACTGCGCTGGACGCGGTGAGCGTCTCGGTAGATGCGGGGCAGTTCGTCTCCATCATGGGGCCGTCCGGTTGCGGCAAGTCGACGTTGCTGCACATCCTCGGGCTCATCGACACGCCGAGCGACGGCCGCTACCGGTTCCTGGGCGAGGACGTGTCCCGCTACCCCGAGAGCAAGCGCGCGGCGATCCGCAAGCGCAACATCGGCTTCGTCTTCCAGAGCTTCAATCTGATCGACGAGCTCACCGTCTACGAGAACGTGGAGCTGCCGCTCGTCTACGCCAAGATTCCGCCGCGCGAGCGCAAAGCGAAGGTGGAGGCGGTGCTCGAGCGCATGGACATCGGTCATCGCCGCGAGCACATGCCGGGCCAGCTCTCGGGCGGTCAGCAGCAGCGCGTGGCAGTCGCGCGCGCGGTCGCGAACCAGCCGAACTTGATCCTCGCCGACGAGCCCACGGGCAATCTCGACTCCGAGCACGGCGCCGAGGTCATGAAGATCCTCGTCAAGCTCCACGAGGAGGGCACGAGCATCCTGATGGTCACGCACTCGCCGGAGAACGCCGCGTACGGCGAGCGCACGATCCGGATGCTCGACGGCCGCGTGCTCGCCGACAACGTTTCGAGCCCGCAGGCATGAAGAGCTACCTCAAGGTCGCGCTGCGCAACTTGCGGCGCGAGAAGCTGTACGCGCTGCTGAACGTGTCGGGGCTCGCGCTCGGCATCGCCTGCTGCCTCGCGCTCGGTCTCTATCTCTGGACCGAGCTCACCTACGACCTGCATCACGTGAACCACGACCGCATCTACCGCGTGGAGAACTACATCGAGTTCGCCGACGGCCGCGGCTCCGACTTCGCGATCACCGCGCCCTCACTCGGGCCGATGCTCGCGGAAGAGTATCCCGACTACTTCGCGAGCTACGTGCGCTTTCGCAAGTCCAGCTCGGCCGTGCTGCGCCACGAGGACCAGGTGGCCTATTGGGACGACATGTACGTCGCGGATGCCGCCGTCTTCGAGGTGTTCACACACAAGGTCGTCTGGGGCGACCGGAGCACGGCGCTCACCCGGCCCAACACGATCGCGATCAGCCGCCGCGTCGCGCGCCGCTACTTCGGCGACGAGAACCCGGTTGGGCAGTCGCTCGCGAACGACGGCGGCGTGCAGATGGAGGTGACGCTCGTTTTCGAGGAGCTGCCCGAGAACACGCACCTGCGCTACGACGCGCTGATCGCCTACAAGGGCGGGCTCGACATTCCTCCGGACATGGCGACGCGCCGGGCGCTACTCGGCAGCCCGTCCGAGTTTACGTACGTAACGCTTGCGAAGAATGCGGACCCGGGCAAATTCCGTGCGATGGCGCAGGCGTTCTATGTGAAGCACATGGAGAGCATCTTTCGTACCGGCAACCTCAAATGGAATGGCTGGCTCGAACCGCTCGCCGAGATCCACTTGAATGCGGGGCTCGAGTACGACCGGCCCACCGGCAATCGTCTCTATCTCTACGCGTTCGCGTCGGTCGCGATCTTCATCCTCGCGATCGCGTGCATCAACTACGTGAACCTCGCGACGGCGCGCGCGGCGCAGCGCACGAGAGCCATCGGCTTGCGCAAGATTCTCGGCGCCGGCCGCGCTTCACTGATCGCGCAGAATCTCGGCGAGGCAGTGCTGTTCTCGCTGCTCGCGACGGTGCTCGGCGTGATCATGGTGGAGGTGCTGCTGCCGTTGCCTCCCGTGACCGCGCTCTTCGGCAAATCGCTCACGCTCGATCTCTTCGGCAGGCCCATGCTCGCGCTCGGAGTAGTCGGGTTCGGCCTGCTCGTCGGCGTCGTGGCGGGGCTCTATCCGGCCGTGTACTTGTCGTCGTTCGCGCCGTTGTCGGCGCTCGTCGGCCGCTATCAGCCGGGCGGCGGGCTGCGCCTGCGCGAGACGCTCGTGTTCCTCCAGTTCGCGATCTCGATCGGCGTGATCGCGTGCACGTTGCTCATGGGCCAGCAGCTGCGCTTCATCGCGTCGAAGGGGCTCGGCTTCGAGAAAGAGAACCGCGTGCTGGTGACGGTCCGCGGCGCCGACGTGATCGAGCGCGAGGAGCTCATCGCCACGGAGCTCGAAAAGAACCCGAGAGTGCTCGGGGTCACCACGGCCGCGGCGATGATGGGCCAGAATATGGGCATCCTCACCGGCAAGGTCGAGAACAACGAAGGCGCGATCATCGACTTCGGGTTCAGCCTCAACACCGTGGGCAACGACTTCACCGCCGTGATGGGAATCGAGCTCGTGGCGGGCAGGGACTTCTCGCGGCGTCTGCTCACCGACGTGGGCGCGGCGTACGTCGTCAACGAGACGTTCGTCGGTGCGATGGGCTGGAAGGATGCGATCGGCAAGCGGATCGCGCTCGGCGGCTCGGGCATCAACCCGGGACACGTGGTCGGCGTCGTGAAGGACTTCAACTTCAAGTCGCTGCGCACGGCCGTCGAGCCGCTCGCCATGTTCCGCAACGACAACGACTTCAGCCAACTACCCCGCGCGCAGCGGCCGTATCAGACGCAGCTCATGGTCGTGAGCGTCGCGCCGCAGGCGATCGGCGAGACACTGGGCCAGATCCAGAAGCTGTTCGCCGAGCTCGACCCGGGGCACCCGCTCCAGTACACGTTCGTGGACGCGGTGCTCGACAAGCTCTACCTGTCGGAGCAGCGGCTCATGAAGCTGATCGGCATCTTCGCCGCGATCTGCATCTTCGTCGCGTGCCTCGGCCTGTTCGGCCTCGCCGCGTCCACCACCGAGCAGCGCACCAAGGAGATCGGGATCCGCAAGGTGCTCGGCGCGTCCACGCTCGAGATCATCCTGCTGCTCTCGCGGCGCGTGCTCGCGCTGATCGGCGCGGGCGCCGTCGTGGCCTCGGCGGTGGCCTGGCTCGCGATGCACCAATGGTTGTCCGGGTTCGCGTATCGAACGACGCTGAATCCCGCGTATTTCGTCTTGGCCGCATTCGGCGGTGGCGCCGTCGCGCTGCTCACGATCGCGCTGCAATCGTGGCGCACGGCGCACGGCGATCCCGTCGAGGCGTTGCGATACGAGTGAAGGCGAGATTCTTGAGGTTCCCCAGGGAGACTGCGATGAAGATCCTCTATGCGTTGCTGGCCTCGGCAGCATTCGCGATGTCCGCGGCCGCGCAGACCGACGTCGCCGGCACGTGGCAAGGCGAGCTCGCGCCCGCGCCGGGCAGCAAGCTCAAGATCCAATTCGTGATCAGCGGCGCGCCGGGCGCCTACGCCGCCGTGGTCACGTCGCCTGACAGCGGCGCGATCAAGGACGTCAAGGCGGCGAGCGTCACGTTCGCCGACGGCAAGCTCGCCGTCGCGGTCCCGGCACTGAGCGGCGGCTACGCCGGCACGTTGCGCAACGGCGCGATCGAGGGCGAGTGGTCGCAGGAAGGGCAGAAGCTGCCGCTGAACCTGCGTCCGTACGCGAGTCCGACTCTGACCAAGGCCGAGATGGATGCGCTGCGCGGCGAGTGGGTCGGCAAGCTCACGACTAGCGGCATCGAGCTGCCGATCGTGCTGCGCTTCAGCGACGCGGGCGACGGCACGTTCAAAGGCATGCTCGACAGCCCCGACCAGAACGCGCGCGACATTCCGCTGATCGAGCTCGCGCTCGACGGCGGCGAATTCTCGGCGAAGGTGCCGCTCATCCGCGGCGAGTACAAGGGCAAGCTTCAGGGCGAGGAGCTCGCCGGGGTGTGGACTCAGATCGGCAGCCCGATGGCGCTGACGCTCAAGAAGGGGAAATATGTCGCGCCGTCGCACGATCTCGATCTACCCGCGGCGGCTCGCGAGGTGCTCGTCGGCCGTTGGCGCGGCACGCTCGGCCCGCTCGAAGTGATCGTGCGCTTCGAGACCGGCGAGGGCGGCCGCATCAAGGGCCTCTTCGATGTGCCGGCTCAGAACGTGAAGGACTTTCCAATCACCGAAGCGACGTTGAGCGGCGCGAAGCTGACGTTCCGGATCACTGTGATCGGCGCCGAATTCGCGGGCGACGTGGGCGGCGGCAAGATGACCGGTGAATGGAAGCAGCTCGGGATGACCAATCCTCTGACGTTGACGCGCGAATAGCGGCGTCGGCGCAGGTCTAGTGCGTTTCTCCAAGGAGACTGCAATGAAGCTCGTCTATGCGTTAGTGGCCTCGGCGGCATTCGCGATGTCCGCGGCCGCGCAGACTGATGTCGCTGGCGTCTGGCAGGGCGACCTCAAGCCCGCGCCCGGCAGCACGTTGAAGATCCAGTTCGTCATCACCGCGAAGCCGGGCGGCGGCTACGGCGCCGTGCTCACGTCGCCCGACAGCGGCGCGATCAAGGACGTTGCCGCCTCGAACGTCACGTTCGTCGACGGCAAGCTCACCGTCGACGTGCCGAAGCTGTCGGGCGGCTATGCGGGCACCCTGCGCAGCGGCGTGATCGAAGGCGAGTGGTCGCAGGAAGGGCAAAAGCTCCCGCTGAAGCTGAGCGCCTACGAGAAGCCGACGCTCACCAAGGCGGACATCGATACGCTGCGCGGCGACTGGATCGGCACGATGAGTAGTGCCGGGAACGAGTTCACGATGGTGTTCCGGTTGAGCACCGCGGCCGACGGCACGTTCGGCGGGATCCTCGACATCCCGGGCCGGCGGCTCGGCCTTGCGGTGACCGACGTCGCGCTCCACGACGGCGAATTTTCCGCGAAAGCGGCCGTGCCCGGCGAGTTCAAGGGCCGCCTCTCGGGCGACGAAATCGTGGGCCAATGGACGCAACCGAACATGGGCGGCGCGACGCTGCCGCTGACGGTGAAGAAGGGGAAGTACGTCGCGCCGACGTACGACCTCGACTTGCCCGCCGCGGCTCGCGAGCAGCTCGCCGGCAGCTGGCGCGGCACCCTCGGGCCGTTCGAGGTGATCGCGCGCTTCGCGACGGATGCGCAGGGGAAGACGCACGGCTTCTTCGACGTTCCGGCCCAGAACGCGAAGGACTTGCCGATTACGGAGGCGTCGTTGACAGGCTCGAAGCTCACGTTCCGGATCGCGATGGCCGGCGCGGAGTACACGGGCGACGTGGCGGGCGCCACGATCACCGGCGAGTGGAAGCAGGCGGGGATGACGAATCCCCTGAAGCTCACGCGCGACTAGCGTAGGACCGCCCCGTCTTACGGCCACGTACACGAGGCGGACAGTCCGGAGCGCTCGACATGGCCGACGACGCGAACAGCAAGAGCGGAGCGCCCGATCGCACCAAGGCGGTAGCGTTCTTCGCCGACCACCCAGGTGTGTGGGTGCCCGGCTTGTACATGATCGGCTCGACGATCGGCATGCTCGACTCGTGGTGGTTCTTCCACCAGTTCGGCATCAACGTGTTCTTGTACACCGAAGTGGCGGACTTCCTGCTGGCATCGTTTCGCGAGCCGGGAGCATGGCTGCTGATTGCGTGGGCGGCCGTCATCGGTCTATGGGATTACTCGAATAGTCTGCGTGTCGGTCATTCGGCCGCCACGCGCCGATGGCTGCGCTGGTACGGGTCACGGCGGTATCGTCAAGTCGCTTGGATATTCGGTGTCGTCCTCACCGTCGCATACATCGCCATCTTTGCCGGTGGACGCGCGAAAGCCATCTACGAGGGTCATCGCGGAAAGCAGGTGCGAGTCACGCTGACAGGCGACTCGGCGAGCGAGAAAACGGCAGTCTTGCTGGGAAGCACTACGCGTTTCTTGTTTCTCTATGATGGCGATGCGCGGACCGTGTCGATTCATCCGTATGAGAACGTGCTCACGGTGGGCTCGGACGTGCCGCGCCGAGCGGACGACTGACGCTCAACCGCTAGTCTGGCACTAGGGTCTGACCCTAGTGCCAGGGCGCCGCTCGTAGCCGAGCTCGCGCCCCCGGCGGCGGTAGGCCTCCGCGAGCAGCGCGGCGCGATCGCGGAACAGGTCGCCGGCGGCGAGCCCGAGCTCCGCGAGCAGCCGCTCGCCGAGCTCGGCGTCGCTCTCGAGCCGGCCGTCGGCATGAATGTGCAGCGGCGCGAGGCCGCGCGCCGCGAGCGCCGGGCAGACGAGGATCGCGCGGTGGCAGCCGATCGGGTCCTTCTCCGCGCACATGAGGGCGACGCGCCGGATCGCCGCCGCCTCGGTCACGCGTTCGATGCCCTGTTGGAACGGCGCAGTGCGGGCGAGCCGCTCATAGTCGACCTTGCCCTCGACGTAGACACTATCGTCGGTCGCCCGTGCGCCGAGCTCGCGGCCGAGAAACTCGTAGTCGACACCGGCCCCGGCGAGACTCGCGCGCAAGCTCTCGCGGTTGAACTGCGGGTTGAAACGGCTAGAGGGATGCGAGCGCACGTCGGCGACGAGGTCCACGCCGTGCTGCGCCAAGAGCCCGATGAGCTCCTGGATCGGGTGATTGGAATGGCCGATCGTGTAGATCGCGCGCACTCGAGCCTCCATGCCTCGGGGCCCCCGCGGAGCCGCGACTACTTCTTCGGCCGAACGGGCGCTCGAAAACGCGTCTCGAGCCCTTGCCAGTGCAGGTAGTAATCGCGCTCGAGCAGCTCGCTGTCGAGCGCGTAACGCGTGGGTTTGATCACGAGCTGGGTCTCGAAAATGATCGTCTTGGTGTTCTCGAGGTACTGCGGTGCCTCGGCGGCCGCCGAGCCGCGCTCGAATGAGTCCTTATCGGGCCCGTGGCCCGACATGGAGTTGTGCAAGCTCGCGCAGCCGGGCTCGAAGCTGTCGCCCTTGCCGATGTAGCGGCCCTCGACGAGCCCGACGAACTCGCTGCAGACGTTGCGATGGAATGGCGGCGGCCGGAACGTCTCGCGCGCGACGGTCCAGCGGTCGGCGATCAGCCCGAACTCGATGTTCGACGTGCCCGGAATTGCCGTCGGTGCCGCGAGCACGCAGTAGATCGACGGATCGGGGTGGTCGTAGGTCACCGTGTTCATGCCGTTGAAGCGGTTCAGGTCGTACTTGTACGGCGCGTAGGTGCCGTGCCACGCCACGACGTCGAGCGGCGAGTGGTCGATCTCCGCTTCGAAGAGCCCACCCATGAATTTCGCGACCACGCGAAAGTCGCCGTCGCGCGCCTCGTACGCGGCGACCGGCGTCAGGAAGTCGCGGGAGTTCGCGAGGCCGTTCGTGCCGATCGGGCCGAGCTCGGGCAGACGGAAATGCGGCC
>DASQOL010000097.1:0-38092 GCA_035644475.1 Gammaproteobacteria bacterium
TCACGTTCGTCCACGACTGGTGCCACAACGTTCGCTCGCCGGAATACGCCGCGGCGGACCTCAAGGCGCTGGGAGAATCCGGGCTGCGCGCGCGCTTCTCGTACGGCACGCCTACGGGCGCGTCGAACGACGCGCCGATCGACGTCGAAGACTTGCGGCGCCTGCGGGGGCGCTGGGACGAGCACTCGAGCGGCGGCCGGATCACGCTCGGCCTCGCATGGCGCGGGGCGGCGAGCGAGGCGTCGTTGCGCGACTACTCCGTCGCAAAGGAGCTCGGCCTGCCGATCTCCGTGCACGCCAACAATTTCCAGTCGAGCGCCGGCGGCATCGCGGCGCTTGCGGCGCGCAAGCTGCTAGGCCCCGACGTGCAGGTCATCCATGCGGTTTGGACGACGCCCGAGGAGATCGACGCGCTGGCTTCGAGCGGCGCATCGGTGAGCGTGTCGCCGTACACGGAGCTTCGCATCGGCTTCGGTTTTCCGACGCCGGCCGCGTTTCTCGCGGCGGGCATCCCGGTGGGACTGTCGGTCGACACGCCCGCGCTCTCGGGCAATGCCGACATGTTCGCGATCATGAAGGCGGTTCAGAACATCGAGAACGGCCGCGCGCTCGACGAGGCCAAGCTCACCGCGCGGCGCGTGCTCGAGCTCGCGACGATCGGCGGCGCGCGTTCGATGGGGCTCGACCGCGAGATCGGCTCGCTCGTGCCCGGCAAGCGCGCGGACCTCATCATGGTCAACACGCGGCAGGTGAACATGGGCTACATCACGGAACCCGCGCATCTGCTCGTCGAAGCGGCGCAGCCGGCCAACGTCGACACGGTCGTCGTCGATGGCCGGATCCTGAAGCGCGGCGGTGCGCTCACCGCGGTCGAGGTGGGCCCGATCCTCGACGAAGCGGCCGAGTCGTACCAGTCGCTGCGGAAGAAGGCGAATTGGCCGTGGCCGCCGGAGCGGGCCTAACCGCGGCGACCTTGTCGTCGTGTCTCACTCTGGCCGCTTTGGAGTCGCGGTAGCTGCGGCCGGACCTCGAACGCGTGCTCCGCTGCGGCACGCGACTTCGCCGGCCTACGGCCGGTTCCCTCGCCACGGCGCGTTCGCCGGGGTCCAGAACGCGGTCGTTCAACTGTTCCGCTTCGTAGTGACGGGGTGCCGCCGCGTTCTGGATGCTCGCCTACGGCTCGCACCCCGGCGCTGCGCGCCGGGGCTCCGCGGCTCTCGGCGCTGTGGCTCGGCTCGTCGCTACCGCCGCAGCGGAGCACGCGTTCGAGGTCCGGCCGCAGCCCTTCGGCGCAGCGCGCGGCCAGAGTGAGGCACGACCGCCGCAGCGGATGGCGGCGTTAGATGTAGCGCTGGAAGCCGCCGCAGACCTCGACTGTCGTGCCGGTCATGTAGCTGTTCTTTTCGGAGACGAGGAAGGCGGCGGCGTCGCCGATTTCCTCGAGCTCGGCCCAGCGGCCGAGCAGCGTCTGGCTTGCGAGGCCCTGACGAACCTGCTCCGCCGTCGTGCCGCGGACCTTGGCCATCGCCTCTGCGCGCGGTCCCCACGACTCGGTCTTCGTGAAGCCGGGGCAGATGTTGTTGACCGTGATCCCCTGCGCGCCGAGCTCGCCGGCCATGAGCTTCGTGAACGCGATGATGCCGGCGTTCGGGATCGTGGTGGTGAGCGCGCCCGGCACGAGCTGCTTGCCGCTGACGCCCGACACGTTGAGGATCCGCGGCTTGCGGCCGTTCTTGATGAATGGCAACGCGTACTTGGTCGTGTAGACGTACGACATCAGGTTCACGCTGAGCACGCGTTCCCACTGCTCCGCGTTCAGGCTTGCGAGCGTGCCCGGGATCATGCCGCCAACGTTGTTGACGAGGATGTCGAGCCCGCCGAGCTCCTTGGCCGCGCCTTCCGCGAACTCCTTGCAGCCCTGCTCGGTGGCGAGGTCGACCACGAGGCCGACGGCCTTGACGCCGAGTTTGCGCAGATCGGCGACCGCCGCGTCGAGCCGCTCCTTGCCGCGCGCGGACAGTGCGACGTTGCAGCCTTCCTTCGCGAGCGCCGTGGCGATCGCGTATCCCAGCCCTTGGCTCGAGCCCGTGATCGCCGCGCTCTTGCCTTTCAAACCCAAATCCATGTGCCACTCCCCGAAAAATAGGGACATGTTGCCTTTTTCGTCGATGCGAGGCGAGAGGCCGGGCCGCGTCGTCGAAAAAGGCAACATGTCCCTATTTTTCGAGGACGGCGCGAAGTTGGGCCACGAGCCAGTCGAGCTCGGCGCGCTCGATCACGAGCGGCGGCGCAAGCCGGATCACTTGCGCGTGCGTGTCTTTGCAGAGCACGCCGCGCGCGGCGAGCCGCTCGCAGTGCTCGCGCGCCCCGCCGGCAGCGGCCGCGATCTCGATGCCGACGAGCAGGCCCTTGCCGCGGATTTCCACGATGTCCTCGCTGCGCAGCTTGCGGAGCGCGGCGAACAGGTACTCGCCGAGCCGCTGCGCGCGCGCCGCGAGGTCTTCGTCGACGAGCACGTCGAGCGCGGCCTCGCCGACCGCGGCCGCGAGCGGGTTGCCGCCGAACGTGCTGCCATGGTCGCCGGGCTTGAGCAGCGTCATGATCTCCCTGCTCGCGAGCACGGCCGAGACGGGGTACACGCCGCCGCCGAGCGCCTTGCCGAGCACCAGCATGTCGGGCGATGCGCCCGGCTCGTGCTCGTGCGCGAACATCCGGCCCGTGCGCCCCAAGCCCGTCTGGATCTCGTCGAGCACGAACAGCACGTCGCGCTCGCGGCATAGGGCGCGCGCCGCGGCGAGAAACCCGAGCGGCGGCACGATGATGCCGGCCTCGGCCTGAATCGGCTCGACGAGGAACGCGACGGTGTTCGGCCCGATCGCCGCGCGCAGCTGCTCGAGGTCGCCGAAGTCTATGAGCGTGAAGCCGGGCCCGTACGGGCCGAAGTCCTCGCGATACTGCTCCTCGGACGAGAAGCCGACGATCGTGGTCGTGCGGCCGTGGAAGTTGTTGCGGCAGACGACGATCTCGGCGCGGTCGCGGGGCACGCGCTTCACGCGATAGCCCCACTTACGCGCGAGCTTGATCGCGGTCTCGACGGCCTCGGCGCCCGTGTTCATCGGCAGCGCCATGTCGAAGCCGGCGATCCCGCAGAGTTTTGCGAGGAACGGGCCCATGCGGTCGTTGTGCACGGCGCGCGAAGTCAGGGTGAGCCTACCGGCCTGCTCCACGAGCGCGCGCACGATCCGCGGATGGCGGTGACCTTGATTCAACGACGAGTACGCGCTGATGCAGTCGAGATACTTGCGGCCGTCGACGTCCCAGGCCCACACGCCTTCGGCGCGTGCTATGACGATCTGCAACGGAGCGTAATTCGGCGCGCTGACTTCTTCGGTGCGCGCGATGATGGCGTCGTTGCCGCTCACAAGTGGTACTTCCCCGGCACGCCGCTCGCTCGCGCGAGGATCTCCTCGCCGAACAGGCTCTCCACGAGCTCCACGGCGAGCTCGGCCGTGCGATTACCTTCGTCGAACGCGGGATTGAGCTCCATGATGTCGAGCGAGCGCATGAGGCCCGAGTCGTGGATCATCTCCATGCAGAGCTGCGCCTCGCGGTAGGTCGGCCCGCCCGGCACGGTCGACGGCACGCCGGGCGCGATCGCGGGATCCAGAAAATCGACGTCGAAGCTCACGTGCAGGTGCGCGGCGCGCTCACCCACGTAGTCGAGCGCGCGCTCCATCGCGTTTTTCATGCGCAGCTCGTCGATCCTTCGCATGTCGTAGACGACGAGGCCGCTGTCGACGACCAAGCGCTTCTCGATCTCGTCGACCGAGCGGATGCCGATCTGCACCACGCGATCCGCCGGCAGCATCGGCACGGCGTGGCCCAAACCCAAGAGCTCGGGCGGGCCGTGCCCGCAGATCACGCCGACCGGCATGCCGTGGATGTTGCCCGACGGCGAGGAGCTCGCGACGTTGAAGTCGGCGTGCGCGTCGAGCCAGAACATCGCGAGCGGCGTGCCGGTCTCGGCGCAACGGCGCGCCACCGCCGCGACCGAGCCGATCGCGAGGCTGTGGTCGCCGCCCATCAGGATCGGCAGCTCGCCGTGCTCGAGGCTTAAGTAGACCGCGTCGTGCACGCTCTTGCACCACGCGCCGACCTCGGCGAGATGCCGGTAGCCGCCTGAGCGCGGCGCTTCGGGATTGATCGGGCCGCCCAGGTTACCGCGGTCCACGACGGTGCGGCCGAGGCGGCGCAGCGATTTGTCCAGCCCGGCGACGCGCAGGGCCTCGGGTCCCATCGACGTGCCGCGGCGGCCCGCGCCGACGTCCGTGGGCGCGCCGATCAGCGCAACGGTCGATGGCGGCGTCGGGGTCAATCGAACTCGCGAGCCTCCTTGCTGATCTCCATGTCGCCCGGCTTGCGGAGCATCTTGTCGATCTCGTCGATGTGCGCTTCTTCTTGCTCGATGAGGCCGCGCGCGTACTCCTCGAGCGCGACGTTCTTCCCGGCGACCAGCTTGAGCAACTTCAAATAGAGATCGAGCGCGACGTGCTCGGCCTGCAGCGTCTCGCGGAGGATCTGGCCGATGTCGTGCTCGTGGGTCTCGAGCAGCGGGCCGATCGCGAGCGACGGATGCCCGCCGAGCCGCGTGATCATCTCGCCGGCCTGTTGGGCGTGGGTCAGCGACTCCGTGGCCTCGGCCTGGAACCACGACACGATCGGGATGCGGTTGTAACCGAAGATCATCATCGAGTAGTGCGTGTAACGCACGACGCCCGCGAGCTCGCATTCGAGTATCCGATTCAGCTGATCGATGACTTTCTTTTGGTTCGCGATTTTCACGTGGCTCTCCTTGGACGAGCACGGTCGATGCCCGCATCGAGTGTGGCACGGCAAGCCGCGGAAGAAAACGGCGGTCGACCCGACGTCGTGTCTCACTTTGGCCGTTCGGCGTTTCGCGGTAGCTGCGGCCGCACCTCGAAGGGTCCTCCCGAGACACGCCGGAAGAGCGTCCCTGCGGCTCCTCGCGGCACATCCCTGTGCCGCGAGGGTCTCGGGAGGACCCTTCGAGGTGCGACCGCAGCCATTGCGCGCATCGCGCGGCCAAAGTGAGACACGACATCGGGTCGACCGACGCGCAGGTTAGAATGAATTCCGAATTCGACGGCCGAGTGCGTCTAGTGAGCGTGCAGTTGAAACGTGTGTTCTTGAAACCCGGACGCGAGAAGTCGCTGCTGCGCCGACATCCGTGGGTGTTCTCCGGCGCCATCGAGCGCGTCGAGGGAAGTCCCGCGGTGGGGGAGACGATGGACGTGGTCGCGTCGACCGGCGAGTTCCTCGCGCGCGGCGCGTATTCGCCGGCGTCGCAGATTCGGCTGCGGGTTTGGACCTTCGACGAGGAGGAAAGCGTCGACGAGGCGTTCATCGCGCGGCGGCTCGCGCGCGCGGTCGAGTCGCGCGAGCGCTTGGGGCTCGTCGACCCCGAAGGCGCCTGCCGGCTCGTGTTCGCGGAATCGGACGGCCTGCCGGGCCTCGTGGTCGACCGGTATGCGGACTTCGTCGTCTGCCAGTTTTTGAGCGCCGGAGCCGACTCGCTGCGCGCCACCATCGCGGAGTTGCTCGAGGAGCTGTCCGGAGCGCGCGGCGTCTACGAGCGCTCCGAGGCGAGCTCGCGCAAGAAGGAGGGGCTCCCTTCGCTTCGCGGCACGCTGCGGGGCGCCGACCCGCCGGCGGCGATCGAGGTGCGGTCGGGCGACGCCCGTTTCCTCGTCGACGTCGTCAACGGTCAGAAGACCGGCGCCTATCTCGATCAACAGGCGAACCGCCGGCGTGTCGCGAGCTACGCGCTCGACGCCGACGTGCTCGACGCATTTGCGTATACGGGCGGCTTCGCGATCAGCGCGCTCAAGGCCGGCGCGGCGAGCGCTGTGCTCGTGGACTCGTCGGAGGAGGCGCTGCGGCTTGCGGACCGCGAGACCGTGGCGAACGGTGTGGGCGATCGCTGCCGCTTCGTGGTGGCGAACGTGTTCGACGAGCTCCGTGTGCTGCGCGAGGCGGGCGAGAGCTACGACCTCGTGATTCTCGACCCGCCGAAGTTCGTGCACTCGGCCGAGCAGGTCAACGCCGGCAGCCGCGGCTACAAAGACGTCAACATGCTCGGGCTGAGTCTCGTGCGGCCGGGTGGAGTGCTCGCGACGTTCTCGTGCTCGGGCCACGTGGACGCGGCCTTGTTCCAGAAGATCGTCGCCGGCGCGGCACTCGACGCGGGCCGCGACGCGCAGATCATCGAGCGGCTCGCGCAGCCGCCCGATCATCCGGTGGCGCTCGAATTTCCCGAGGCGGAGTACCTGAAGGGCTTGGTCCTGCGCGTGCACTGAGCCGATGACGCGGGGCTTGCGAGTCCTGATCTTGGGCGGCTACGGCACGTTCGGCGCGAGGCTCGCGCGGCTGCTCGCGGACGAGCCGCGCGTCGAGCTCCTGATCGCGGGACGATCGCTCGACGCGGCCCGCGAGCTCTGCGCGGGCTTGGGCGGCGAGGCGGCGCGCACGCCGCTTCGGTTCGATCGCGACGCCGACGTGCAGACACAGCTCCGCGCCGCTGCGCCGGACGTCGTCGTCGACGCCTCGGGGCCGTTCCAGGCGTACGGGCCTTCGCCGTATCGCGTCGTCGAGGCGTGCCTCGCGCACGGCGCGCACTACCTCGATCTCGCCGACGGCGTGGAGTTCGTCCGCGGCATCGGGCAGCTCGACGAGCGGGCGAGGACGCGCGGCCTGTTCGTGCTCTCGGGCGTCAGCACGTTCCCCGTGCTCACGGCCGCCGCCGTCCGCGCGCTGCTGCCGGGCATCACCCGCCTCGACGGCATCGTGGGCGGCATCGCGCCGTCGCCGTATGCGGGCGTCGGGCGCAACGTGATTCGTGCGATCGCGAGCTACGCCGGGCAGCCGATCGATGCGAGGCGCGGCGGCCGGCTCGTGAAGGCGTTTCCGCTCACCGACACTCGCCGCTTCACGATCGCGCCGCCGGGACGTCTGCCGCTCGCGCCGACCACGTTCTCGCTCGTGGACGTGCCCGACCTGCACGTGCTTGCCGATCTCTGGCCCGAGGTCCGCTCGGTGTGGGTCGGCGCCGGGCCCGTGCCGGCGTCGCTGCACCGCGCGCTCCGCGGCCTGGCTTGGCTCGTGCGCCTCGGGCTACTGCCGACGCTCGCGCCGCTCGCGGGGTTGCTCCACCGTGCGAGCAACGTGCTGCGCTGGGGCGAGCCGCGCGGCGGTATGTTCGTCGAGATAGAGGGTCTCGACGCGGCCGGCCGGCCGACCGCGCGCTCGTGGCACTTGCTGGCGGAAGGCGACGATGGGCCGTTGATCCCGGCGATGGCCGCCGAGGCGATCGTGCGGCGGTGCGTCGCCGGGGCCCCGCCCGCCGCCGGCGCGCGGCCCGCGACCCGCGAGCTCGAGGTCGCCGACTACGAGCCGGCGTTCGCGCGCAAGCGAATCCAGGTCGGCATCCGCAACCCGTCGCGCGCGACCGCCGCCGTCACGCTCTATCGGCGTCTGCTCGGCGACGCCTGGGAGCGGTTGCCCGCGCCGGTTCGCGAGCTGCACGACATCGACGGCCGCAGCGTCGCGGCGGGCGTCGGGCGTGTGGAGCGCGGGCGTTGGACCGCGCGGCTCGTCGCCGCGCTGTTCGGCTTTCCCCGCGCCGCCGACCGAGTCGCGGTGGAGGTCGAATTCGTCGAGCGGGACGGCAGGCAGGTCTGGACGCGTCGTTTCGACGGACGGGTGCTCTCGAGCGTGCAATGGGAAGGGCGGGGGGGCTTCGACCGGTTGCTCTGCGAGCGGTTCGGGCCGTTGGTCTTCGGCCTCGCGCTGGTGCTCGACGGGCAGCACCTGCGCCTCGTCGTGCGGCGCTGGACGCTGCTCGGCGTGCCGCTGCCGAGAGTGATCGCGCCTCGCGTCGACTCGTACGAGACCGCCGTCGACGGCCGGTTCCGGTTCCACGTCGAGATCAGCCATCCGGCGCTGGGGTTGATCGTGCGCTACGCGGGCTGGCTCGAGCCGGCGCGCATGCTACTGTAAGGCCACCGAGTCATCGTCCGGGGGTCCTCATGAAAGCGCTCGCCCTGCGCACGGCCGCGTTCCTGCTGCTCACCGCCTGCTTTGCGGTCGCCGAGGCCCAGGCACCGCTGCCCGCGGGCGTGCAGCGCGTCACCACGGTCGAGGGCATCACCGAATATCGGCTCGCGAACGGCTTGCGCGTGCTCTCGTTCCGCGACGCGTCGAAGTCCACGATCACCGTCAACGTGACTTACCTCGTCGGCTCCGCGAGCGAGAGCTACGGCGAGACGGGCATGGCGCATCTGCTCGAGCACATGCTGTTCAAGGGCACTACGAAGCATCCCGAGCCCTTGATGAAGGACCTGCAGGATCACGGCGCGCAATTCAACGGTTCTACCGACTGGGATCGAACCAACTACTTCGAGACGTTCGAGGGGACGGACGCGAACCTCGAGTGGGCGCTCGGGCTCGAGGCCGACCGCATGGTCAACTCGAAGATCGCGAAGGTAGACCTCGACAGCGAGATGACGGTCGTCCGCAACGAGTTCGAGCGCGGCGAGAATGACCCGATCGGAGTGCTCTACCAGCGCGTGTTGAGCACGGCCTTCCTCTGGCATGCCTACGGCAAGTCGGCGATCGGCAGCCGCAGCGACATCGAGAACGTGCCGATCGAGCGCTTGCAGGGGTTCTATCGCCGGTTCTATCAGCCCGACAACGCCGTGCTCGTAATCGCCGGCCGCTTCGACGAGGCGAAGACGCTCGCGCTCGTCGCGAAGGACTTCGGCGCAATCCCGAAGCCGACGCGCGTGCTCGAGCAGCGCTATACCGTCGAGCCCGTGCAAGACGGCGAGCGCGAGGTCATCGTGCGCCGCGTCGGCGACGTTCCCGTCTTGATCGCTGCGTATCACGCGCCCGCGGGCGCCCACCCCGACTTCGTGCCGCTGCAGCTCGCGGCCGGCGTGCTCGCCGACGAGCCCGCGGGCCGTATCTACAAGGCGCTCGTCGAGAAGGGGCTCGCGTCCGACGTCGGCCTGAGCACGTTGCAGAACAAGGACCCGGCCGTCGTGCTGTTCCTCGCGCGCGCGCGGGCCGGCCAGTCGCTCGACGCTGCGCGCGATGCGCTGTTCGCGACGATCGACGACCTCAAGGCGCACCCGATCACCAAGGAGGAGCTCGATCGCGCCAAGAACAACGCGCTATCGTCGTTCGAGCGCACGATGAACAACTCGCAGGCGGTGGCGCTGCAGTTGAGCGAGTGGGCTGCGATCGGCGACTGGCGCTTGATGTTTCTCGATCGCGACCGCGCGCGCGCGGCTACGGCGGAGGACGCCCAGCGCACGGCGCTTCAGTACCTGAAGACGTCGAATCGCACCGTCGGGCTGTTCCTGCCGGGCGAGCCCGATCGCGCGGAGATTCCGCCGGGCCCGAACGTCGCCGCACTGCTCGAAGGTTATAAAGGAGACGCGGCTCGCTCCGAGGGCGAGGAGTTCGACGCGACGCCCGCGAACATCGACAAGCGTACGACGCGCGTGACGCTGCCGGGCGGCACCAAGCTCGTGATGCTTCCCAAGGAGACCCGCGGCGACGCGGTGAACGTGGCCGTCCGGCTGAATTTCGGCGACGACCGCAGCTTGGCGGGCATGGGCCGCATCGGGCCGATGACGTCGCAGATGCTGATGCGCGGTACGAAGGGGAGGACGCGCCAGCAGATCGAGGACGAGCTCGCGAAGCTGCAGAGTCAGCTCAACGTGGGCGGCGGCGCGAGCCAAGTCAGCGCGAACATCGTGAGCACGCGCGCGAATCTCGCCGCCGTGCTCGACATCGCGATCGACGTGCTCCGCAACCCGGTGTTCCCGGAGACCGAGCTCGACACGCTGCGCGCCAGCTCGCTCGCGAGCCTCGAGGCCGCGCAGAGCGAGCCGCAGGCGATCGTCTCGCGCGCCTACGGCCGGCAATGGAATCCGTACCCGCCGAACGACGTGCGCTACACGCCCACGATAGAAGAGGAGCGTGCGTTCCTCACGGGCGTGAAGGTCAAGAGCCTGAGCGACTTCCACGCCGGGTTCTACGGCGCATCCAACGCCGAAGTCGTGATCGTGGGCGACTTCGACGCCGCCGCGGTGCAGAAGCTGCTCGCGTCCAAGCTCGACGGTTGGAAGAGCCCGAAGACGTATACCGAGATCACGACGCCGTATCCGACCCCGGCGATCGCCCCGAAGAGCCAGGCGTTCGAGACGCCCGACAAGGAGAACGCGTTCTTCGTGGCGGGCATGCCGATCAAGCTCAAGGACATGGACGCCGACTACCCGGCGCTCGTGCTCGGCAACTACATCTTCGGCGGCGGCGCGAGCTCGCGGCTGTTCGGCCGCATCCGCGGCCGCGAGGGCTTGAGCTACAGCGTGGGGTCGCAGCTGTCGGCGCCGGCCGCTTCCGACGGCGGGCGCTTCGTCGTGCAAGCCATCGCAGCCCCGCAGAACGCAGACAAGGTCGAGGCGTCGTTCCGCGACGAGCTCGCAACGGTGCTGCGCGATGGCTTTAGCGATCAGGAGATCGCGACCGCGAAAGACAGCTTCTTGCAGAGCCGCCAGGTGGGTCGCAGCCAAGACGGTTCGCTGACCGGTGCGCTGCTCAACCACACGCACAACGGCCGCACGATGGCCTGGGATGCCGACTTCGAGGCGAAGATCCGTACGTTGACCGCGGCGGACATCCGGGCCGCGATGCAGCGCTATCTCGACGCGGGAAAGATGGCGTTCATGAAGGGCGGGGACTTCAAGGGAGCCGCAGCCAACTGACGGGGTCTTGAATGCCAGTCGCCGCTTGGTAGCGCGTCGCGCCGGGCACGCGCGCAGCAACGAAACGACTGCGACGCGTTCAGAGGGATGACCCTCGTGGCGGCGGGGGAGACCGCGCTCGACGCCGGCGCGGGTACCTGCGCCTCCCGCGGAGGCGTTCGAGAATTCACTTTAACTACGTTCATCTCTCGTCAGGAGCTGTGCGAGCGTCACCGCAGGCTTCGTGTCGGGCGCGTGTTTCGAGTCCCGGTGGGTTGGCGGGTCGGGGACGGTCACCGCATATGACCGTGTACGAAAACAGATAGTGTTGTATGCTTTTGTCCGTGAAGGCCCGAGCCGCAGCACCCCGCAAGGCGCCGCCCACGAGCCCGCGCGTCGCGCGCCGGCGCGAGCGCATGAAGGAATCGTTGCTCGCGGCGGGGGCGCGCCAGTTCGCGACCCGTGGTGTGGGCACCGTGAGTGTCGAGGAGCTGATCGCCGAGGCTGACGTCTCCCGCGCCACCTTCTATGGATTCTTCTCGAGCAAATACAGCCTGTTAGAGCACATACTTAACCCTATTTTCGAGATCGCGACGCGGTCGATTCGCGCGCTCGCGCAGCGGTCGGCGGCCGAGGCCGTCGACGGGCTGATCGAGGTCTACCAGTCGCTCTGGGACTCGCATCGCGACGGGATTCTGCTGATTCCCGTCCTCGACCAGCAGACGTTCCGCCACTTCGAAGCGCAGCATCGGGACTTGAACGCCGCGATGCTCGACGTGCTCGCGAGCGCCGAGCGCGCCGATTTGCTCCGCAACGGCAGCGCGCAGTACTCGCTCAAGGTGATCGCGAGGACGGCGATCCCCCTGCTCAGGGTCTATGACGGCCACCCTGCCGCCGCCGCGCTGTTCCGCGACGCCCTCCGAGGGCTGCTGATCCGAGCCCACTAGGTGACCGCGCGGCCGCAGTGGGTGATTCTCGCGATCCTGTTCGCGGGCGTGCTCGTCGCCGCGCTCGACATCGCGATCGTCGGGCCGGCGCTCTCGGCCATCGGCGGGCACTACGGCGTCGGCAACCGTGCGCTCCAGTGGGTGTTCAGCATCTACGTGCTGTTCTACCTGGTTGGCACGCCGCTCCTCGCCAAGCTGTCGGACCGCCGCGGGCGCCGGGCGCTGTTCGCCGGTAGCCTCGCGTTGTTCGCGGCCGGCTCCCTGTGGGTGGCGGTCGCCCCGACGTTCGGCCTGCTGCTTGCCGGGCGCGCGCTGCAGGCGTTCGGGGCCGGCGGCATCTTCCCGGTGGCGAGCGCGGTGATCGCCGAGACGGTGCCCGCGCAACAGCGCGGCAGGATGCTCGGCCTGATCGGCGCCGTCTTCGGCATCGCGTTCCTCGTCGGGCCGCTGCTCGGGGGCCTGCTGCTCGAATGGAGCTGGCGCTGGCTGTTCGTGATCAACGTGCCGATCGCGGCCGTGCTGATCCTGCTCGGCTTGAAGCACCTGCCGCAGACGACCGCCGCCCGGCCCGCGGCGTTCGACCTTCTCGGTGCCGTGCTCCTGTCGACGGCGCTCGGTGCGGTGAATTTCGGCCTGAGCCAGCTCGACACGAGCGCCTTGCCCGCGAGCCTGCTGTCGTGGCCGATCTGGCCGTGCATGCTGGCGGTGGTCGTCGCCGTGCCCCTGTTCTGGCGTGTCGAAAAGCGCGCGGCCGATCCGGTGCTGCATCCGGACTTGTTCCGCTCGCGGCAGATCAAGCTCGCGGGAGCGATTGGGCTCGCCGCCGGCCTCGTCGAGGCGAGCATGGTGTTCTTGCCGAAGCTCGCGGTCGTGGGTCTCGGCGTGGACGCGTCCGCCTCGAGCTTCATGATGCTGCCGCTGGTCTTGACGCTGACGGTCGGCGCGCCGCTCGCCGGCGTATCGCTCGACCGGTTCGGGGCGCGGATCGTGGTGCAGCTGGGCCTCACGCTCACGATCGTCGGGCTCGCGCTGTTCGCCTGGTTGCCGCTGAACACGGCCACTTTCTACGCGTCGGGCTCGCTCGTCGGCTTCGGCCTGTCAGGCCTGCTCGGCGCGCCGCTGCGCTACATCACCCTCGAGGCGGCCGGCGCCAGCCGGCGCGGCGCGGGGCAGGGGCTGCTCACGCTGTTCCTGTCGGTCGGCCAGCTCGTGGGAGCCGCGCTGATCGGCGGCGTGGTCGCGTCGAACGTGAGCGAGCTCGGCGGCTATCGGCACGCGCTGCTCGCCGTCGCGGCCGGCTGCGTCGTGGCATTGATGCTCAGCGCCGCGCTGCGCGGTAGAGTGAGCGCCCAAGATGCGTGACCCGAAGCAATCCTGGATCGCACCGTCGATTCTCTCGGCCGACTTCGCTCGGCTTGGCGAGGAGGTCGACGCCGTGCTCGCCGCCGGCGCGGACCTCATCCACTTCGACGTGATGGACAACCACTACGTGCCGAATCTCACGATCGGTCCGCTCGTCTGCGACGCGCTGCGCAAGCACGGCGTGCGCGCGCCGATCGACGTTCATCTCATGGTGAAGCCGGTTGACCGGATCATCCCCGATTTCGCGGCCGCGGGCGCGACCTACATCAGCATTCACCCCGAGGGCACCGAGCACGTCGACCGTTCGTTGCAGCTGATCCGCGAGAAGGGCTGCAAGTGCGGCCTCGTCTTCAACCCGGCGACGCCGCTCGACTGGCTCGATCACGTGCTCGACAAGCTCGACCTCGTGCTCATCATGTCGGTGAACCCGGGGTTCGGCGGCCAGCAGTTCATCGAGGCGGCGTTGGAAAAGGTGCGCGCCGTTCGCGAGCGCATCGACCGCTCGGGACGCGCGATTCGCCTCGAGGTCGACGGCGGCATCAAGGTCGACAACATCGCCCGCGTCGCGGCCGCCGGCGCCGATACGTTCGTCGCGGGCTCGGCGATCTACGGCTCGAAGGACTATCGCGCGACGATTGCCGCGATGCGCCGCGAAATCGCGACGGCTGCGTGACACGGCCCCCGGGCCGCACGCACGCTATTCCGCGGGCCGTTCTGCTATGCTCGCGACCGCCGAAAAACCCTTGAGCCCCATGAGCTGGACCGTCCACAAATTTGGCGGCACGAGCGTGGCCGACGCGGCCTGCGTTCGCCGTGTGGCAGGCATCGTCGCAGGCCAGCCCGACAATCAGGGCATCGTCGTGTCCGCGATGAAGGGCGTC
Source organism: Gammaproteobacteria bacterium (assembly GCA_035644475.1). GTDB lineage: Bacteria > Pseudomonadota > Gammaproteobacteria > Steroidobacterales > Rariloculaceae > FEN-1219. Next base: position 14,020 of record DASQOL010000097.1, read on the forward strand.
ACGGACGATCTGCTCGCGCTCGTCGACACCGCCGCGCGCCGCGAGCCCGTGGAGGCGTTGCTCGAGAAGCTCCGCAAGCGGCACGAGACTTCGGCCGTCGAGCTGCTCGGCAAGACCGGCGCGAAGCCGGTGCTCGAGCAGTTCAATCGCGAGCTCGGCGACATCGAGAGCATCTTGAAGGCGTTGACGCTCGTGCGCTCCGCGTCGCAGCGCAGCCGCGACCTCGTGTCGGGACTCGGCGAAGTCTGGTCCGCACGGCAGATCGCCGCGTTCTTCCAGCAGGAATTCGCGAAGTCGCGCGACGTAGTCTTCGTGGACGCGCGCGAGGTGCTGGTCGTAGACAAGGGTGAGATGGGCCCGGTCGTCGCATGGGACGCGTCGCGGCCCAAGCTCGCGCAGATCGTGCCGCCCGGCTTCAAGGGCATCGCCGTGATCACGGGCTTCGTCGGCGCCGACCGCGAGGGCTTGCCGACGACGCTCGGCAGGAACGGCAGCGACTATTCGGGGTCGATTTTCGGCGCGCTGTTCGACGCGACCGAAGTGCACATCTGGACCGACGTGGACGGCGTCATGAGCGGCGATCCGCGCCGCGTGCCGGAAGCGAAGATCATCGACGAGATGTCGTACAGCGAGGCGATGGAGCTCGCGTACTTCGGCGCGAAGGTCATTCACCCGCAGACGATGGCGCCGGCCATCGGGCGCGGCATTCCGATCTGGATCCGCAACACGTTCAACGCCTCGCATCCCGGCACGAAAATCTCCGCCACGACGTCGCAGCGCGGCGCCGTGGTCAAGGGCATCACGGGCATCGACGGTGTCGCGCTCGTGAACCTCGAAGGCGCCGGCATGATCGGCGTGCCGGGCACCGCCGACCGTTTGTTCGGCGCGCTACGCGACGCGAGCGTGTCGGTGATGCTGATCTCGCAGGGCAGCTCCGAGCACTCGATCTGCTTCGCCGTAAGTGAGGAGTCCGCGGACCACGTCCGCGCGGTCGTCGAACGCGCGTTCGCGGTCGAGCTCGATGAGGGGCAGGTGCAGCGCGTCGAGGTCACGAAGGGCTGCGGGATCCTCGCCGTCGTCGGCGACGACATGGCCGGCGTACCCGGCAGCGCCGGCAAGTTCTTCGGCACGCTCGGCCTCGCCGCGATCAACGTGCGTGCGATCGCGCAGGGCGCGTCGGAGCGCAACATCTCGGCCGTCATCGACGCGAAGGACATGACGCGCGCGCTGCGCGCCGTGCACTCGAGCTTCTACCTGTCGGCCAAGACGGTGTCGATCGGCGTGATCGGTCCGGGCTCGGTAGGCGGCGCGCTGCTCGAGCAGCTCGCCGCGGCGGCGCCGGGCTTGAAGGAGAAGTTCGACTTGGACCTGCGCGTGCGCGCGATCGCCGATTCGAAGCGCATGCTGCTCGAGAATCATCACGTCGAGCTCGGCGGCTGGCGCGGGGCGTTCGCGGCGGCGCCGAAGCTCGACGCCGCCAAGGTCGTGGACCACGTGCAGACGGATTATCTGCCGCATTCCGTGCTCATCGACTGCACGGCGAGCCAGTCGATCGCCGACCGCTATGCGCAGTGGCTCGAGCGCGGCATCCACGTGATCACGCCGAACAAGCGCGCTCACAGCGGCCCGATCGCCTACTACCAGGATCTGAAGCGGCTCGCCCGCGCGTCGCGCACGCATTTCCTCTACGAGGCGACGGTCGGCGCGGGGCTGCCGGTGATTCACACGCTCAAGGACCTGGTCGCGACCGGCGACGAGATCCGGAGCATCAGCGGCATCTTCTCCGGCACGCTCGCCTATCTCTTCAACGTCTACGACGGCAAGCGGCCGTTCTCCGAGATCGTGCGGGAGGCCAAGGCGCGCGGTTACACGGAGCCGGATCCGCGCGACGACTTGTCGGGGATGGACGTGGCGCGCAAGGCCGTGATCCTCGCGCGCGAGGCCGGATTGACGCTCGAGCTGTCCGATGTCGAGGTCGAGAGCCTCGCGCCGGCCGCGCTCGCCAACGCGTCGGTCGACGAGTTCCTGAAGCGCCTGCCGGATTTCGACGCCCCGATGGCGAAGCGCGTGCAGGCGGCGCGCGCCGACGGCCGGGTGCTGCGCTACGTCGCCGCGATCGACGTCAAGGCGCGCACCGCGAAGGTGCGTCTCGAGGCGTTCGAGCCGAGCCACCCGTTCGCCAATATCAGCCTGACCGACAACATCGTGCAGTTCGTGACCGGCCGCTACTGCGACAACCCGCTGATCGTGCGCGGGCCGGGCGCGGGCCCGGCCGTCACGGCGGCGGGCATCTTCGCGGACCTGCTCAGGCTCTGTAGCATGTTGAGCGGGAATCAGGATTAGCCGGGGGATTAGCCCGGGAGATTAGCCTGGGGATTGAGCCCCGTTCCAACCCACGGACGACGACGGCCATGCGTTACCTGAGCACTCGCGGCGGCGAGGAAGTCGGCTTGCTCGACGCGCTCCTGCGTGGGCTCGCGGCCGACGGCGGGCTCTACGTGCCCGACGATCTGCCGCGCTTCACGCCGCGGGACTTTCGCGGCGAGACGTTGCCGGCGATCGCTGCCGAGCTGCTCGCGCCGTTCTTCGCGGGGTCGCCACTCGAGGGTGAGGTCGCGGCGATTTGCCGCGACGCGCTCGACTTCCCCGTGCCGCTCGTGCCGGTGGTCGCGCCGCACGGCGACCTCTCGGTGCTCGAGCTCTTTCACGGTCCGACCGCCGCGTTCAAGGACGTCGGCGCCCGGTTCTTGGCCGCCGCGATCGAGCGCGCACTGCCGCGGCTCCCGGCGGACGACCGGCCGCTCACGATCCTGGTGGCCACGTCGGGCGACACGGGCGGCGCCGTCGCGGCCGCCTTCCACAAGCGGCGGGGAATCCGCGTCGCCGTGGTGTTCCCGAGAGGGCAGGTGTCCGCCCGCCAGCAGCAGCAGCTCACCTGCTGGGGTGACAACATCCGGGCGTTCGACGTGCAGGGCACGTTCGACGACTGCCAGGCCGTCGTGAAGGCCGCGTTCAACGACCGCGGCCTGCGTGCCCGTCACCGGTTGAGCGCCGCGAACAGCATCAACGTCGGGCGGCTGTTGCCGCAGGTCGCCTACCACGCGGCCGCGAGCCTCTGGCACTGGCGCGAGCATGGCACCGCGGCCGGCTCGATCGTGCCGACCGGCAACCTCGGCAACGGCGTCGCCTGCGTCTGGGCGCAGGCCATGGGCCTGCCGATCCGCGAGGTCGTGCTCGCGGTCAACGCCAACCGCACGATCCCGGACTATCTCGCCACGGGCCAATATGAGCCGCACGCGACGCTGCCCACCCTCGCGTCCGCGATGGACGTGGGCGACCCGAGCAACATGGAGCGGCTGCGGAACCTATTGCCGGACTTCGCCGGCCTGCGCGCCGCGGTCGAATCCTATCCCGTTGACGACGAGGCGATCCGCAGCCAGATTGGCAAGGACTACGCGCGTTACGGCCGAGTCTGGTGTCCGCACACTGCGACCGGCTTCTGGGTTTACGACCACCTCCCGCCGGCGCGTCGGGTGGGCATCCCGTGGATCGTCAGCGCGACGGCCCACCCCGCGAAGTTCGAGTCGATCGTCGAGCCAATCATCGGGCGCGTCGTCGAGGTGCCGGCGGCGCTCGCCGAGCTGCTCGAGCGGCCGGCCTCGAGCACCGCGATCGAGCCGCGCCTCGACCAGCTTGCGGCGGAGCTCGATCGCTGGTAGATCTTTATAGAACAATAGATTACAAAGCGAATAAGAAGTGACGTCTGAATACTGGATCCTGCTCGCCGCGGCGCTCGTGGTGGTTGCCGCCGGCGCGTTCGTCGCGGTCCGCGTGTGGCGGCGCCGGCGCGGGCCGCTCGTGGACCGCGCGTTGCGCGACGTCGCGATCGACCGGCTGCGCGACGTGCTGCTGCCGGACGGCATGGGCGGGCAGATTCAGGTCGAGCACCTGCTCCTCACCGGCAACGGTCTCGTCGTCATCGACGTGAAGGCGTTCGAGGGCACGATCTTCGCGAGCGACCGAATGGCCGAATGGACCGTGATCGGCCGCGGCGGGCGCTTCACGTTCCCGAACCCGCTCGGCACGCTCTACGACCGCGTCGCGGCGCTGCGCCAGCTCGTGCGCGACGTGCCGGTGGTCGGGCTCATCCTGTTCGCCGCCGGCGCCGATTTCAGCAAGGGCCGGCCGAAGGACGTCCTGCTGCCGGCGGAGCTCATGGACCGGTATCGCAAGCCCGAGCAGGCCGACCTCGAGCGGCTGCTCGTCGCGTTCGCGCCGCATTGGGACCGCGTGAAGGCGGCCATCGAGCCCGTCACGACCGGCGGCCGTCAGCCGGCGCGTTAGGCTGCGGCCGCACCTAGCGTAGCCGGAACAAGCGCTCGGAGTTCTCCGTCGCGGCTCGCGCGACGCTTTCGACGGGCTTGCCCATCGCCGCGGCGACGCGCTCGGCGATGTGCGGGAGAAACGCGGGCTCGTTGCGGCGGCTCTTGGGCCTAGGCGAGAGGTCGCGCGGCAAGAGATACGGCGCGTCGGTTTCGAGCAGCAACCGTTCGAGCGGAATCGACGGCAGCGCGTCGCGCAGCTCCGCGCCGCGCCGCTCATCGCATGCCCAGCCCGTGACGCCGATGTACAGGCCGAGCGCGAGGTACGCCTCGAGCTCGCGCCGGCCGCCCGTGAAGCAGTGCGCGACGCCGCCGGCGAGGGACAGCCTCTGCGGTGCGAGGATCTCGACGAGCTCGTCGTGCGCGTCGCGCTGATGCAGGAACACCGGCTTGCCGACCTCGGCCGCGAGCTCGAGCTGCGCGCGAAACGCGGCGCGCTGCGCGTCGCGGGGCGCGAGGTCGCGATAGAAGTCGAGGCCGCATTCGCCGACGGCGACCACCGCGTCGCTCGCGAGCAGTGCGCGCAGCGCGTCGACGCCGTGCGCGTCGAGCTCGGCGGCGTGATGCGGATGAACGCCCGCGGTTGCGTACAGCGTGCCCGGCAGCTCCTGCGCGAGCTCGAGCGCCTGCGCGCTCGCGGTCACCGAGGTGCCGGTCACGATCAAGCGTGTGACGCCGTTCGCGCGCGCGCGCTCGAGCACCGCCGCGCGGTCCGCATCGAAGCTCTCGTGCGTGAGGTTCGCACCAATGTCGATCAGACTAATGTCGATCAAGTCGGGCATCGGCGCGGATTGTGACGACCGCCGGAGCGCCCGGCAACGCCGGCCGCTAGACTGCGGGCCATGCGTTTGACAGAACGGCTTACGGTCCTGCTGCTCGTCGCTCCGGTCTGCGGCGCGCGCGTGGCGGCCGCCGCGCCCTCCGAAGAGATCTCCGATCTCGCGGCGCGGATCGAGTATGGCTACTACGCCGAGGAGCCGCGGGTGATCGAGGCCGCGCGGGCCGTTCTCGACCGGTCGGAGGCGCACGACGCGGACACGCGCTACTACGAGGCCTACGCCGCATTTCGGTTGGCGCAGCTCGCCGCGCATGGGGGCGCCGAGCCCGGCGCGCTCGTCGGCACGTGCATCGAGAAGGCGACGCCGCCGCGCAACGATCCGGGCACGGCGGAGGAGTGGATTCTCGTCGCCGCCTGCGCCGAGGTCGGCGCGCAAGCGCGCCGCCGCGATCAGGCGCTCGAACGTGCGCGCTCGCTCGACCCGGAGAACCCGCGGCTCGCGCTGCTCGACGCCTGGGTCGCGAGCCCGCGGCCGGCTCAAGCCGACCCCGCGCTGCGCGCCGAGGCGGCCACGCGTCTCGAGCACGCGGTGGCTGCCTTCGACGCACGGCCGGAGGTTGGCGCCGGCCCCGACTGGGGCGAGGCCGAGGCGCTCGCCGCGCTCGGCGAGATCGCCCTCGCGCGCGGCGAGGCGCGGGCCGCGCGCGACCTCATCGAGCGCGCGTTGATCGTCGCGCCCGACTATCGCCTCGCCGTGGAGCTGCGCGCGCGGCTGCAGACCGCGCGCTCGCACTGATCCCTTGCGGTTGGAGTTGCGTTCCGCCGCTCGGTGGTATTCGATAGCCCCACGGTTTCTCGCGGCTTTCGGGCGAATGACGGAACAACTGAGCCTCTTCGACAGCCGTTGGGTCCGCGCCGCGGACGCGGCCTCGGCGCCGCTCTGCGTGCGCGAGAGCCGCCGGGCTCGCAACCTCACGCTGCGCCTGATTCCACCGCATACGCTCGAGCTCGTCGTGCCGCGCGGCACCCGTCCGGCGGAAGTCGCGGCGTTCGTGCACGAACATCGGCGCTGGATCGAACGCGCGCGCGGCGAGATCGCGGCGCACTATCCGGCGGAGCAAGCCCGGTTGCCGGCGCGGATCGACCTGCCGTCGATCGGCCAGAGCTGGCAGGTGCGCTATCGGCATCAGCCCGCGGCGCGGCCGCAATGCCGCAGCGCCGGCGAGATGCTCGACGTGCGGACGCGCGATCCCGAGTATCGTGGCGCGCGTCGGCTGCTCCGCACCTGGCTGCTCGAGCAGGCGCGCACCTATCTCAAGCCCTGGCTCATGCGCGAGGCCGAGGTCGTCGGCCGCGGCCCGAAAGGCGTCCAAATCCGCTTGCAACGCACCCGTTGGGGCAGTTGCTCGAGCTCCGCGAACATCAGCTTGAACGCGGGGCTCCTGTTCCTCGAGCCCGCAGTCGTGCGCTATTTGCTGATCCACGAGCTCTGTCACCTGTTCGCGCTGAACCACTCGGCGCGGTTCTGGCGCGCGGTCGCGCGCTTCGAGCCCGACTACCGCGAGCTCGACCGGCGCCTCACCGAGGCGTGGGCGGACATTCCGCTGTGGGCGCACGCGGGCGCGCGCGACGCCGACGCGCTCGAGGCGGGCTACTGACTTGCTCGACCTGCTCAAGCCGCTGACGAACACCACGGTGATCGTCGCCGCGATCGGTTACGCGGTGCTGTTCCTCATCGCCGGCTTCGCGGGCTTCTTCGGCATCTTTCTCTACTTGATCACGATGTTCTCTTTCGGCAGCTACTCCTACCAGCTGCTGCGCAACTTCGCGCGCGGCCGCAAGTTCTTCGAGGCGCCGGGGATCGAGTCGTTCAGTCCGTTCGCGGACGTCGGATCCGCGTTGCACTTCGTGCTGTTCGCCGCGTTGCTGCTGCTGATCGTGACGACGCCGTTCGTCTCCGAGCCGGTGCGCTGGCTCGCGCTCGCCTTGTGGCTGTTCGTGTTCCCCGCGTCGGCCGCGATCATGGGCGTGACGATGAGTGCTACGGCCGCAGTGGATCCGAAGAGCATCGCGCACCTGATCGGCGCTCTCGGCCGGGACTATGTGAGGTTGCTCGCTGCGTGCGTCGGGCTCGCCCTGCTGGCGCTGCTGTTGGAGCGGTTGCTCGCGCCGCTCGGTTGGCTCGCCGTGCTCCCCGCCGAGGCGCTGTCGCTTTGGGCGTGGCTCGCGCTGCTCGCGTTGATCGGCGCGACCGTGGGCCGCCGCCGTTTCGAGCTCGCGTTGCCGGGCATCGAGTCGGACACGGAGTACAAGGAGCGGCACCGGCACGGGGACTGGCAGAAGACGCTGGACATCGCCTACGGCTCGGTCCGCAGCGGGCTGGTCGCGCAAGGCTACCGCACGATCAAGGACCTGCTCGACAGTGAGGCCGACAGCCTCGAGATCTACCAGTGGGTATTCAACCACACGCTCGATTGGGACGACCCGAAGCACGCACTCGAGATCGGGCGGCGGTTCATCGCGCGCCTGTTGCAGGAGCGCAGACCGTATCCGGCGCTCGAGCTGTTCGAGCAGTGCCGGAGGATATCGCCTGCGTTCGATCTACCGGGCGACACGCGCGCGGCGCTCGGCGACTACGCGCGCAACATCGGCCGGCATCGCGTCGCCGACGAGCTCGCCGCCGCTCCGCAGGTCTGAGCTCGTCTCAGTCGGCGTGCTCGCCGCCGGTGATGAGCCGCGCGCCCCGGCCATAGGTCAGATACTCCCAGAGCCAGCGCAGCGAGATCACGAGCGGGCTCGGCACGCCGAGCAGAAAGTAGATGTGAGCGAAGCCCCAAATCCACCACGCGACGAAGCCGCGCAGCGTGACGAACGGGAATTCGATGACGGCGCGCTGCCGGCCGATCGTCGCGAGGTTGCCCGCGTCGCGATAGACGAACGGGGGCGGCGCCGCACGCCCGCGTAGCCGCGCGTCGATCAGGTGGCCGACGTAGCGGCCTTGCTGCTTCGCGGCGGGCGCCACGCCGGGCACGCGGCGGCCGCCCGCCTCGACGAGCGCGGCGTCCCCGATCACGAAGATCGAGGGATCGGCCGGGATCGAGAGGTCCGGTTGCACGAGCACGCGGCCCGCGCGGTCGACCGGCGCGCCGAGCCAGCGCCCGGCGGGCGACGCCGCCACGCCGGCGGCCCACAGCACGGTCGCGCTTTCGATGCGCTCGCCGCCGCCGAGCGTGACGCCGCCCTCGTCGGCGCCGGTGACGGCCGTGCCGACGCGCACCTCGACGCCGAGCCGCTCGAGCGCGCGTTGCGCGTACGCCGACTGCCGCTCCTTGAACGCCGCGAGCACTCGCGGCCCCGCCTCGACGAGCACGACCTTCGCCGCGCGCGGATCGATGCGTCTGAAGTCCTTCGCGAGCGTGTGGTGCGCGAGCTCGGCAATCGTGCCCGCGAGCTCGACGCCGGTAGGCCCGCCGCCGACGATCACGAACCGCAGCCAGCGTTCGCGCCGCGCCGGGTCGTCCTCCATCTCCGCCGTCTCGAACGCATTGAGGATCCGCCGCCGAATCTGCGTGGCGTCGTCGATGCTCTTCAGGCCCGGCGCGATCCGCGCCCATTCCTCGTGGCCGAAGTAGGAGTGCGTGGAGCCCGTCGCGAGGATCAGGTAGTCGAACGGCAGGGCGCGATCGCGCAGCTGCACGCGGTGCGCGCCGACGTCGACGCCCGTGACCTCGCCGAGCAGCACGGTCGTGTTGCGCTGGCGGTGCAGGATGGAGCGGATCGGCCACGCGATGTCCGACGGCGGCAGACCCGCCGTGGCCACTTGATACAGCAGCGGCTGGAACAGGTGATAGTTGTGCCGGTCGACGAGCGTGACGTCGGCCGCCGTGTTCGCGAGCGCCCGCGCGGCGAACAGCCCGCCGAAGCCGGCGCCGACGATGACGATGCGGGGTCGTTGGGAGCTCATGGCGCTCGACCACGCTACGGGCTGGTATCCTTGTCGTCAAATCGCGCGTCGCGCGAACCTTGGGGCCGCCGATGATCAGCCACCCGTCGATCGTGAGCTCGGTCGCGCTCGCGACGTTCGCCGTCGCGCCGTGGTGCGCACACGCGCAACTGGCCGCCGATGCGCCGTCGCCCTCGGGCGCGCAAGCCGCCCCCCTTGAGGAAGCACGGGCCGTCGCCGCCGTGACCGCGGGCGAGGTCGTCGTCGAGCCGCCCACGCTGATCGCGCTCGGCTTCGAGTGGACGATCGAGGGCGACGACAACCGCAACGCGAGCGTTGCAGTCGCGTACCGCCACCGCGGCGAGACGGCGTGGCGGCAAGGCTTGCCCCTGCTGCGCCTGCAGCGCGAGCGCACCGCCTACGCGAACACGCTCGACTACGTTGCGCCGAACATGTTCGCCGGCAGCCTCCTCGACCTCGCGGCGAACACCGACTACGAGGTGCGGCTCACGCTCGCCGATCCCGACGGCGCGCGCGGCAACGTCGACCGGATCTTGAGCGCGCGCACGCGCGCCGAGCCGCAGGCGCCTTCCGGCGGCCGCATGTATCACGTCTATCCGCCCGACTACACGGGCGCGAAGCAGGAGCCCGCGTTCATGGGGCTGCTCGCGGCGTACTACATGGATTCGCTCGGCGGCGACTGGAGCCGCGCCTCGCCGCCGCGCGTGCAGCCCGGCGACACGATCCTCGTGCACGCAGGCGTCTACAAGGACTTCAACCGCTACAACTACAGTCACGAGATCCAGTCGCAGTTCAAAACGTGCTGCGGCACGCCGTGGGACGGCACGTATTTCCTGACCAAGGGCGGCACGGCCGAGCGGCCGATCGCGATCAAGGCGGCCGGCGACGGAGCAGTGGTGTTCGACGGCGACGGCAACAACGTGCTGTTCAACGTGATGGGCGCCGACTTCATCTACTTCGAGGGCATCACGTTCCGCAACACCAACGTCGCGATCGAGGCGGGGCAGAATGGCGTGGCCGGCGCGCAGGGGCTCGTCGTCAAGCGGTCGCGTTTCGCGGACGTGGGCGTCGGCATCCACAGCGACTGGTCGGGCTCGAAGGGCTTCTACATCGCCGACAACGTGTTCGACGGGCGCAACGATCCCAACGCGCTGTCCGGTTGGCTCAAGCAATGGCCGTGGGCAGAGCGCAAAGACTTCGAGCAGGCGCGCCTGCTGAAGTCGTACTACGCCGTGTCGATCTACGGAGGCGGGCACGTCGTCGCGTACAACCGCGTGACGAATTTCCACGACGGCATCGACCACGCGACCTACGGAATGCCCGACGGCTATCCCAACACTGCGCGCGACCGGATGCCCGTCGCGATCGACTTCTACAACAACGACGTGTCGAACGTGCACGACAACTGCTTCGAGTCCGACGGCGCCATGCGCAACATCCGCGTGTTCCGCAACCGCTGCTTCAACAGCGGCACGGGCGCGATGAGCCCGCAGCCGATCTTCGGCGGGCCCGTCTACTTCGTGCGCAACGTGGTCTACAACGACGTGTACGGGCCGCTCAAGATCCAGGCGAACCCGTCGGGCATCCTCGTCTACCAGAACACCTACGTGGGCGAGGTCGCGCAGCTCACGCCCGCCTCGAACATGCACTTCCGCAATAATTTGATCCTGGGGCAGGGTGCGCGCGGGCCCGTGTTCGCGATCGACACGCTCACGCCATGGAGCGACTCCGACTACAACGGCTTCCACGCGAACGCAGGCCCGATCGCGAATAGCAACGCGCCGGCCGAGTACGCGTTCCAGTGGAATTCGCCGCCGGCCGGCGGCGCCGTCGACTACACGTCCGGTCGCGAGGTGCGTCGCTTCAAGACGCTGGCGGAGTACGCGAAGGCCACGGGTCAGGACAGGCACAGCCGCGAGATCGACTATTCGACCTTCGTGAACGCGAGGGCTCCCGATTTCGCGGATCCGACCAAGCTCTACACTCCGGCGGAGGTGGACCTCACGCTCGAGAAGCGCTCGCGCGCGATCGACGCGGGTATGGAGCTTCCCGGAATCACCGACGGCTTCACGGGCAAAGCGCCCGATCTCGGCGCCTACGAGTACGGCGCCGAGTTGCCGCACTACGGTCCGCGCACGCCGAACTAGCGAACGGCGACGGCGTGGGCGCCGTGATCCTTCGGCACCGATAAGTAATTTGTTCGGAGGTCGGCGAACTTCGTTATACGCTCGATGGATGGCGTGGCGCGCGGTGCCGCGCACCGGCAGATCGCGCGCAAGCTCCGTCTTCGATACACTCGATCCTCGATAAGAAGAAAAACGCCGGTTCACCGGCGGAAGGCTCCCCCTTTCGCAAGGTCAAGATCAGCCGCGTGATTCCTGTTCACGCGTGCAGCGTAGGTCCGTGCCGATCGGGCGCGTTCCAGGCAAGTAAGACCCCAGTAGGCGTCGAGAGCCGCCTGCCCGCAACTCGAGAACAAAAACACCAATGTCACGGGAGAGGACGGCAACATGAAGACATGTCCAGACTGCGCTGAGTCCATTCAAGACAACGCCCGCAAGTGTCGCTACTGCGGATATCGTTTCGAGGAGACTGGCCATGCGTCGGCGTCGAGCGCCCCGGCGGTCGCTGCCGCGCGGGTCGAGCCGTCCGCGGTGCGCGCTGTCGCTCCGGCACCGGTGCCGGCCGCTGCCGCGTCTGCGATCGCCGCTCCCACCGCCCGACCGGGTTCGAATGGGCCGTTCCTGCTGGTGGCGGTCGGCGGCGCGATCATCTCTATCGGCGGCCTGCTTCTGATCGCCGCGAACGCCGTCGACACCGGGTACTGGGGGTACGTCGTCGATGCGCTTGTGTTCGGCGGGGTCTTCCTCGCGGCCGGTTGGGGGATGCTGCTGCAGCGCCGCGTGACCGGTCCTGCGCCGTTGCTCGGCAGCCTAGTTCTGGTGGCGGCCGGCATCGGCGGCGTCGTTTTCATGGCCGAGGGTGGAGACCTCGGCTTGATCGGGGCCGCAATGCTCGGCAACGCGAGCCTCGCGATCTGCGCGCTTGCGCACCTCGAAACGTTGGAGCTCGAGAACATGGACGGGGCACGTCTTGCGGCGATGTTTGCAGCCATCGGGTTCGTCATTGCGAGCGCCGCCGCCTCGAGGCAGTTTCCGGAGATCATCGTGGTCTCAGGCCTATGGGTTGGCACGATCGGCACGCTCGTGTTCGGCGCCGCACTCGCATTCAGCGCAGGGCAGCGTGGGCTGGAATCGACGGCGGGCAGTCCGTGACCGCCCTGCGCCCCGCATGCTGAGCGGGCGGCCGAAGCACGTCACGGTCGGGCGTGCGATTCGACGGACACCGATCGCGGTCCTCGCTGCGGTTCTTGCCTTGCCGTGCTTCGGCCAGTCGTTGCTGGCGCCGCGGCCGTGCAGCGAAGCGGCGACTCTGCGGTCGGCGGGCGGCACCGCCGCGGCGTCGCTGACGTTCGACAACGTTTCGACGTACGACGTCCGCGTCTGGTGGATAGACCCGCAGGGGTCCAGCCGCGCTGTCGTCGATGTCGCGGCGGGCCGAACGGTGCAGCTCACGACCAATCGCGATCACGTGTTCGTCGTGCGGACGACGGCAGGCGCCTGCGTCGGCGTCTATGCCGTCACGCTGAACAACGCCGCCGTTCGATTGACGCCGATGCTGTTCGCCGCGCGGCCGCCGCCGCAGCCGTCGGTCGATGCGCCGGCGGCCGTGTCGAGCGCCGCGGAGCCGCCGACGCCGTTGGAGCAGGCGCTGACCGCGGCGATCGAGCAAGCGTTCGAGAGAGCGGATATCGATCCGGCCGGCGTGGAGCTGGAGGTCCAAAGCGTCAGGACGTATTCGCGCGGCCAAATCGCGGAGCGGCAGCGACTCGCTTTCAGCATCGGGTACACGATCGCGCACATCCAGGCGCACCCCTCGAACGCAGACGATACGGGGTTGGCGGAGCCGCTCGATCGATTGCTCGCGCAGCTGCCGCCGTCGGCGCAGCTCCGGCAAGCGGCCACGAGCTGGTTGCGGGCCAAGTCCTCGAACGATCTCGGTGTCTTCGGTTTGGCCGAGGAGTTGCAGCGCGTCTTCGACGCGGACATGAGCGAAAGCGGTCCGCCCGAGGACGTCTTCGCGCCTCTCGGCGAGCTCGCCTACTTGCTGCAGGCGCACGCCCATGCGGCATTCGAGCTCGCGGCCAAGGACGGTCTGTATCGGGCAACGCAGGACAGTCAATACCGCGACGGAGCGAAGCTGTTGCGCCTCGTCGTCGCCGATGGCCGCAGCTCGTTGCCGTCGTCCGCGGCCTCAGCGGCCCGCCTTTGCCGCCGGGTCGTGGCCGCGACGATGTGCCGCGAAGACGTCGCCGCGGCTATCGAAGGCAGCGGTCGGCTGATCGGCGCAGATCGGACCGACGACGCCGAGCGCGCGCTGCAACCGCTGCTCGCCGAGCTCCTGATTCGGTAGCGACAAACCGGTGGAGTACTTCGCAGCTGCCGTGGGTGCCGTCATCGACAAGCTCGAGTCGGCCGGTTTTGAAGTAGTGGACGCAGCGTTCGAAGAAAACTTCACGCCGCACCTGGTTGGTCAAAAGGACGATCAGCTTCTATTCGTTCTGGTGCACGCCGTGGAAGGGCCGCACTTGTCGTCGTTCAGCGAAGCCGCGTTCAACGCCGAGGTCCTTCCCCAGGTGGAATCGATTACGACGCACCCGAAGGCGCGGGCCGTGGCGGATCTCGCGCAGAAGCACCACGGTTACGCAGAGCTCGTGGTGGTAGCTCTATTGCCGACAGACGACGAGCACGAGGACGGCTCGCCCATCTATTTCGCCAAGGTTTTTCCGTCCAGGGCTATCGATCCCTGGGGACGACTTGGCGACGCGACGGGCTCCTAGCGGGTCGACGTCGACTGGAGATAGCGGAAGAAATCCGACTTCGCGTCGATCATGAGCGTGGTGTTCTCGCCGAGCGCCGAGTAGCTCTCGAGCGTGCGCCAGAACGCGTAGAACGCGGGATCCTGGCCATAGGCCTCGCCGTAGATCTTGGTGGCCTCGGCGTCCGCGCGGCCACGGGTCTCCTCGGCGGTGCGCGCCGCTTCCGACTCGATGCGCCGGAGCTCGCGCCCCATGTTGCCCAAGATCTCCTGGCTGCGGCCTTCGCCTTCGGAGCGGAACCGCGCCGCGATGCTCTCGCGCTCGGAGATCATCCGGCTCTCGACCTGCTGGCCGACCGATGCGATGTAGTTGATCCGCTTGATCCGCACGTCGACGAGCTCGATGCCGATGTCGGGCATCTGCATCTGCGCGGTCGCGAGCATGTCCTTCTCGAGCTGGCCACGGCCCTTCTTCGGACGTTGCAGGTCGGCTTCCTCGAGCGCGGCCGCGTCTTCCGCGCCGAGCCGCGACACGTCGACCTGCCAGTCCGCGGAGCGCACGATCTCCTCGAGCTCGGTTCCGGACACGATGTCGCGCGTGGCCGAGTCGAGCACGTCGTCGAGCCGCGTGCGGGCACCGGCCTCGTCTCGGACCGAGCGTAGGAACTGGAGTGGGTTGGTGATCCGCCAGCGCGCCGTGGTGTCGACAATGATGAACTCGCGGCCGAGCGTCGGGATCTGGCTCACGTCGCCGTCCCAGTCGAGCAGCCGCTTGTCGAAGAGGCGCACGTCCTGGATGAACGGCAGGCGCCAGTGCAGGCCGGGCTCGCTGATCACGCCCTCGATCGGCTCGCCTAGCTGCACGATGATCGCCTGCTCGGCCTGGTCGACGACGAATACGGAGCGGCTGCCGACGAGCAACAACAGCGCCGCGGCGAGCACTATATATGTTAGGTTTTTCATCGGCCTGCCTCCGATTTCTGAGGTGGCCGTTGAGCATCGCGCAAGTTCAGTAGCGGCACCGGCGGCACCTGGCCCTCCTGCACGACGACCACGGAGCCGACCTTCGGCAGCACCTGATTCAGCGTCTCCAGATAAAGGCGCGAGCGCGTGACCTCGGGAACTCGTTTGTACTCCGCGAGCACCGAGGTGAAGCGAGCGGCCTCGCCGCGCGCGCGGTTCACGCGTTCGGTGGCATAGCCTTCGGCCTCGGCGATCGTGCGCTTGGCCGTGCCCTCGGCTTTGGGGATCGCTTCGTTCGCCTGCCGGGTCGCGTCGTTGACCATGCGCTCGAGCTCCTGACGCGCCTCGTTCACCTGGTTGAATGCGGGCTGCACACGCTGCGGCGGCACCACGTCCTGAAGCTGGACGGTGATGACCCGGATGCCGTTGTCGTAACGGTCCATCGCGTCCTGGATCTCTTCGCGAGCGGCGTTGGCGATGTCGATGCGGCCGACGGTGAGCACGTCGCTGCCGATCCGGTTGCCTACGACCCGCCGCATCACGGACTCGGAAAGGTCGCGCAGCGTCTTGGTCGGCTCGCGCATGCCGTAGAGGTATCTCACCGGGTCGCTGATTCGGTATTGCACGACCCACTCGACCTGGATGATGTTGAGGTCGCCCGTGAGCATCAGCGACTCGTCGGGATAACCGCCGGCGAACTGCGAGCGGTCGTTGCTCGGGCGGTTCGCGTCGGTACGGAAACCGAACTCCTGCTTGAGCACTCGCTCGGTGGCGACGATCTGCACGCGGTCGACGCCGAACGGCAGCTTGAAGTGCAGACCGGGGTCGGCGATGCCGGTGACGTTGCCGAAGCGCTTGATCACGGCGCGCTCCTCGGGCTGCACCGTGTAGACGCCGCTCAGGAGTCCCCAGAGCGCGAGCAGCACGACCACCCCCGCGAGCAGCAGCCGCGGCGAGAACCCGCCGGGCTTGTCGCCGCCCGGCGGCACGCCGCGCGGACCGTTGGGCCGGCTGCCGGGCCGCTTGAGGATCAGCTCGATCAGGTCTTTCGCGTCGCTCATCGTCCGGTCCCCCGTGAATCGGTGCCGCGAGAGTATACGCGGCTGCGGCAGTGTAGTATTCCGCGTCGGCCGACGCGCCGATCAAGAACAACCGCTACGACAACTAACCGAGGGCTCGCCATGTCTCGATCTGTCAGAGCGCTAGTGCCTGCGCTACTCGCCGCAGTATTGACGACGGGGGCCGCCGCGCCGCTGGCCGCGCAAGAAGCGCGCCCGCCCGCGCCGGCGGGCGACGTCGTCGGCGTCGGCAACATCGGGCACATCGTTCAGGACATCGACGCGTCGCTCGCGCTCTACCGCGACGCGCTCGGCCTCGAGGTCACGGTCACCGCGCCGTTCGCGCCGACCGAGGCGATCATGAAGATGGGGCACACCGAGGGCGCCCAGTCGCGGATCGCCGTGCTCAAGCTGCCGGGCTTGGCGGCCGGCATCGAGCTCATCGAGTACAAGGACATCGAGCGCAAGGCGCAGCGGCCGAATTTCGTCGACGCGGGCGCAGCCAACGTGTCGATGCGCGTGCGCGATCTCGACGGCCTGTTCGCGAAGATCGAGAAGGTGCCCGGCGTGAAGGTGCTCACGGCCGGCGGCAAGCCCGTCACGCTCGAGACGCCGAACGCCAAGCTGCACGCGGTGTTCGTGCAAGATCCCGACGGCTTCGTCCTCGAGCTGCTCGACTCCACGCCGCGCGCGGGCGAGACGGCGACGGGCTACGTGCTGTCGGGCGGCTCGTTCGAGCCGTCGGTGGCGAACAGCGAGGCGAGCGTGAAGTTCTACAACGAGCTGCTCGGCTTCAACTTCAAGCTCGGCGAAAAGTTCAACGACAACCAGACGATGGCCTCGACGGCCGGCGCGCCGGGCGCGAGCTTCCGTCAGAGCACGGCTACCATCCCGGGCACGAGCGTGCCGATGACGCTCATCGAGTTCAAAGGCGGCCCGGCGAAGAAGACGCTGTCGGGCCGCACGCAGGATCCGGGCACGGCGCTGCTGCAGCTCGTCGTGAAGGACGTCGCCGCGCTCACGAAGAAGCTTAAAGAAGCGGGCGTGCCCGTCGTGTCCGCTGGCGGCGCGCCGGTGGAGGTGTCGCCGACGCTCAAGATCGCGATCGTGCGCGATCCGAACAACCTGCTGCTCGAGCTCGTGGAGCGCGGCGCGCAGCGCTGAGGTCGACGCCGGTGGCGCGACGCGGGACACGCTTCGCGCGATGAAACGACTTTCGGACGAGTCGCTCGGACAGGTTTGCTTGCTGTGGCGGGCCTGGGCCGGGGAGGCGCCTGCATGGCGGGAATGTGGCTTCGTGGCTGGAAACTGCCGCCTCGCGGGTTGAACTACGCGCTATTCGTGCCGCCGCAGCTTGCGAGCATAAGAAGCGCTCTGCACCGTGGCGAACCCTCGCAGATGATCGCGGAGGCGAGCCGCCTAGCGGCGTTGGGGTCCGGAGATGCCAAAGCGCTGCTCGGCTATCTCGAGCTGAGAGCCGCTGTCACCGGTCAGTCGCGTTACGATCGAGCGGAGGTGCTCTCCCAGGAAGCGTTTCGGCAAGGGAATGCTTTCGGCGAGTACGTCCTCGGCTGGGTCCGTTTTGAGCAAGGACGACCAGTTGATGCGTTGGCGCACCTTGTAGCCTCGGGTAAGCAAATGTTCTTGCCTGCTATCGTCGATGTTGGGCGATTCATGGTGAGCGGCATCGGTGTGAAGGAAGCTGATCCGATTGCCGCGGAAAAGATGTTCCTTCTAGCTCATAGGCTGGGCCACCGAGTCGCTCTTCCGTACATTCTGCGAATTTACCGTCGCGGCAAACGCGGCGTGTGGCGGCGACTGCTTGGCTTCGTCGCTTTGCCCTTTGCGTTAGCTCGATTGGGCGCGTACACGTGGCTTCAGCCGTTCAGCGAGAAGGCGTTCGTGCACGCGAAGGACGCACGACGTCCGCTTTTCAATGTGTCGGCGTGTCAGTGACATTGGTTGTATGACGCTGTCTGCCGCGCAGCCAATAGGTACAAATGTCTTTGTCCGGCCGCCGAGAGATAAGTATGACCAAAAGGGGAGTGTGGATAGGCGTCGCATGTGTTCTGACCGCCTATGTGGTGGTTGCCGTCTCCCCCATTAGGAACGCGGTCGGGCGACGCAGCCCCTCGACAGCGTCGTGGCTGTCTCTGCCCTCGCTCAACTTCGATCACACGTATCGTGACGGACAGGTTCTCGGTTTCAAAATGGGCATGAGCACCGATGAAATCGCGGAGGTGCTCGTTGCCCGATACGTCGGTAGGGGGGAAGTCGCCAGGGATTGCGACTATAGCTACGTCCAGAATGCGAAGCCCATTGTTGCCAGTCTCGACGCCGCTTCGTTGCGTAGCCGCGAGCGTCTCTGTGCGGATCTCGACTCTTCTCCGGTGGTCTTCGAGTTTCGCAACGGTGTCCTCGTCTCGGTTAGGGTCGCCTATATTCGGATGGAGGCTATCTAGAGAGCAGGGCGAGATTCGGTCGACGCGCAAGGCCGGCATCGGATCGGCACTCGTAGCCGCCGCGCTGAGCCTGGTCGAGTCCTAAGCCGCGGTCTTGCGCTTTCGCTTCGCGGGGGACGTGGCCTCGGCTTTTGCCGGGAACGGGATCCTCGCGTTCACCTTCGCGGTGGGCCCCGAGATCGCGGGGGGCCTGATCGTAGCCGAGCTTGCGCAGTTCCTTCCCGGTCGTTTGCGTGAGCGTCTTGAAGGTGACGCGGCGGCGCTTGCTCGCGAGCTCGCGCAGGTTCTTGGCGAACGCGTATGTGAACGCGCCGTGCGAGACGGAGCCGTGCAGATACTCGTAGGAGTACTCGTTTTCCTTGCACGCGTACATGATCACCGGCATGTACGGTCCCTTGTGGCCCTGTTGCTTCGCTACGCGGCCGAGCGCCGCCGAGCTCCGGGGCCGCAGCGGCACGGCGTAGCCCAGCCTGTTCGTGAAGCCGTCGAGCGGCATCGCCTCCGGGTTCAAGTGCCTGCTCATATCCGGCAGGGAGCGATCGACCCACATCTTATCGTCCGAGTCCCAACGCAGCGCGCGGTGCCGCACGTCGTCCGGTGGATTGAGCCCGCGAATCTTCGAGTGTGCGCCGCGCGTCATCCCGCCGGAGTGGCAGCAGTCGAACAGCACGATGAAGTTCGCGCCGTACGGCAGCTGCGAATAGAGCGTCAGGAACCAGTCGTCGGTGAGCGCGTGCGCGTCGGACCAGTCGAAGTCATACGGGACGAGAGTCTCGTCCTTGCGGTCCACGCGATCGCCGACGCCGTAGCGCGGCAGCTGCGCGCCGTGCCCGCTGTAATAGAAGAGGCGCGTGTCGCCGCTGCGGACGTCCTCGAGCAGCCAGTCCATGCGGTCCTTGATGCCTTGGGTCGTCGCGCGGTCGTCGAGCACGAGTCTGATGTTCTCGGCGTCGAGCCCCGCTTCCTGGAGCACCGAGCTGATAAGGAAGGTATCGTTGACGCAGCCGTCGAGACGTGAGTCGGGATCCGGGTAGTCGTTGATGCCGACGAGCAGCGCGCGGTTCGACGGCGCGGTGAACTTTGCCGTGGCCGGCTTCGAGCGCAGCGCGCGCACACCGCTCGCCGCCGCCGGCGCCGTGTCGTTCAACAGGTCGAACCACGCCGACGACACGGCCTGCGCGTGCGCGAGATAGTGGGGGGCCGAGTGGTCCAGGAGCCCCTCGATGTCGAACGCCGTGAGCACCTGCTCGAAGTTGTCGGCGTGCAGCCGAAGCTGCGCCGTGAACATGTTGTCGTGCTTGTTGAACAGGTGATACCAGAACTTGGCGCCCGGGAGAGGTTCGATGCGGCCCGCGCGGAATTGCCCGGAGACGAACGCGTTGCCGATCTGCGACCCGAGCGTGATCAGTGCGCGGCCGTCGACGAGCTTCGCGGTCTCGGGCGCGGTAAACGCGTCGTAGCAGACCAGGGAGCCTAAGCTATGAGCGAAGATCGCGTCGGGCTCGTGCTCGGCGATCGCCCGCGCGAGACGCGCGCGGGTCTCCCGTCGAAACTTCTCGTCTTCGACCCACTTGACGACCATGCCGGCGGTGGAGCGCAATCCGCCCCCCAAGTCGCGCGGTGACCGGAACGGCGCGCTGATCGCACTCGCGGTGAGTCGCGCGACGGCCTGAAGCATGTCGATCGCGGTGATCTTCGTTTTCGCGAAGAGGTCGTCGTAGTAACAGAACGAGACCTCGATTTCGGCGGCGGGGTTGGCTCGCGCGGCGGCGCCCTTCATGGCGTCGGTCCACTCCGTCTCCCAGCTCCCGCCGGGAGGATGCTGGCCGACTCCGTGGACTGCGAGAATCCGTAACGCTGGCATGCGCACTGTTTACGCCGCGCCGCGCGTGCCGTCAGTCAACTACACGACACTACTCGCCCGAAAGGAGGTCAATCGGTGCGCAACGCAGTCATCGGGTCGACGCTCGCGGCGCGGCGCGCGGGTACGTAACTCGCGGCGAGCGTGACCAGCAGGATCGATGCGGCGACGATTCCGAAGGTCGTTGGATCGGCCGCGCTCACTCCGAACAGGAACGATGCGATCAGCCGGGTGGCCACGAGCGCGCCGATCACCCCGAGCACCAGGCCCAGCGCTGCGAGCGACAACGCGTTCCGCAGAACCGAGCGCACGACGTTGCCGCGCTGGGCACCGAGCGCCATCCGCAGGCCGATCTCGGCCGTTCGTTGCGACACCGCGTACGACAACACGCCGTAGAGACCCGCGGCCGCCAGCAGCAGTGCGAGCGCGGCGAATGCGCCGACGAGCGTGAGTTGCGTGTTGCGGGCGGCGAG
Source organism: Gammaproteobacteria bacterium (assembly GCA_035644475.1). Lineage (GTDB taxonomy): Bacteria > Pseudomonadota > Gammaproteobacteria > Steroidobacterales > Rariloculaceae > FEN-1219. Next base: position 34,839 of record DASQOL010000097.1, read on the forward strand.
CTCCGCGTCGAACACGTCGCCCATCGGACGGATGCCGGACACGGGTTGGTTGGGATCGACGGCCCATACCGCGTTGCGGAGCTCAGCCGCGATCGCGAGCGGGTCGCCCTGCGTGCGCACCACGAGGGATTTCGGCCAGAGGAACGGCCCCACCGCGCCGAACTGGTCGGCCGACAAGAACAGCTCGGGCTCCGACTCCGCGTCGAGCGACATCTGCCGCACGTCGCCGAGCACGCCGACCACGGTGAACCACGGTGACGGGCCGAACCGCAGGCGCTTGCCGATCGGGTCCTCGCCCGGCCAGTGGCGGCGCGCCAGCGCTTGGTTCACGAGCGCCGCCAGGGGCGCGTCGCCCGTGTCGCGCGTGTCGAACACCCTGCCCGCGAGGAGCGGCACGCCGAGCGCGCGGAAGTAGTCGCCGGCCACGACGCGGTCCGACACCATGTTGCGCGTCGCCTCGCGCTGTTCGGGCGGCGGCTTGTCCTCGATCGTCAAGAGCGCGCGGCCGCCCTTGAAGGTGAGCGGCGGAAAGTTCACGTACCCAGCCGACACTACGCCCGGCAGCGCGCTCACGCGCTCGATCACGTCCGCGTAGAACGCCGAGCGCCGTGCCGCGTCCGCATACTTCGACGGCGAGAGCTCGGTGTCGGCGATCAGCAGGCGGTCGGGCGCGAAGCCGGGATCGACGGCGAGCAGCGAGGCATAGCTCCGCAAGAGCAGCGCTGCGGCCGTCAGCAGCACGACGGTGAGCGTGATCTCGGCGACCACGAGCGCGTTGCGCACGCGTCCCGCGTGCGGTTTCGACGCCGCGCCGACGCTCTTCTTCAACGTCTCGTTGAAGCTCGTGCGCGCAGCCGCGAGTGCGGGCGCCGCGCCGAACAGCAGCACGGTGACCAGTGTGAGCGACACGGTGAATGCGAGCACGCGCCAGTCGAGCGCCGGCGCGGCGCCGCCGGGATACGTGGCAGGCACGAGCCGCGCCAGGTAGCCGAAAGACGCGGTCGACAGCGCGATGCCGAACACCACGCCGAGGGTGGCGAGCACGCCGCTCTCCGTGAACAATTGCCGCAGCATTCGCGCAGGGGCGGCGCCGAGCGCCTTGCGTACCGCGAGCTCCTTCTCGCGGCTCGCGCCGCGCGCGAGCAGCAGGTTCGCGACGTTGGCGCAGGTGATGAGCAGCACCGCCCCCACGGCGGATAACAGAATCGTGAGCGTCGGCCGCGTATCACGCGACAGGTGCTCGTGCAGCGCGGCGACGGTCACGGCGCCGCGATACTGGGGATTGTCGGCGCGCATCGCGGCCGCGACCGCCGCCATGTCCGCCTGCGCCGCCCCGTGCGTGACGCCGGCGGCGAGCCTGCCGACGACGTAGAGGTAGAAGGTGTTGCGCGGCGCGAGCTCCTCCGGCGTGAACTTCGCCGCCACCCAGACGGTGGCGTCCTTGTTCGGAAACTGAAAGTAGGGCGGAACGACGCCGACCACGGTTCGCTGCAGCCCGTCCAAATCGATGGTGCGGCCGACGATGTGAGGGTCCCCGGCGAAGCGGCCGCGCCAGAGGCGCTCGCTGATCACGACGACGGGCGGCGCGTCGGCGGCATCGTCGTCCGGCAGCAGCGTACGCCCGACGAGCGCCGGCATCCTGAGCAACGCGAACAGGTTCGCCGTCGCTCTGATGCCCGCGAGCTTTTCGGGATCGCCGTCGCCTACGAGGTTATACGTGCGGCTCTCGAGCGCGGCTATGCCTTCGAATGATCGATTGCGCTCTCGCCAATCGACGAAATCGGCGGGCGTGGCTTCGACGCGCGACGGCCCGCCGACGGACGACACGTCTTCCCAGAGCAGCATCAGCTTCTGCGGCTCGGGGAACGGCAGTGGCTTCAACAGCACCGCGCTCACGAGGCTGAAGATGGCGGTGTTCGCGCCTATGCCGAGCGCGAGGATCGCGATCGTGACGGCGGCGAAGCCTTTGTTGCGCCGCAGCGTGCGCAGCGCGTAGCGGACGTCTTGGGCGAGAGTCTCCATGACCTTAGGATGCAGGCGCGCGGGCAAAAGGTTACACCGCGAGCGCGCGGTCGAACGGGGCGATCGTGCGTTGCATTTGCTCCCCCGCGCGGCCCCCGGTACTTTACGGGCAGTGAGCCCGTCCCCGAAACCTCTCGACCCACGGCGCGCGGCGACGCTCGTCGAGCGGCTCTACGCCGACTCGATCGTGCCCACACTCACCGAGTACATCGCGATCCCGAACAAGTCGCCGGGCTTCGACCCCGACTGGGAGCGCCACGGCCACATGCAGCGCGCGATGGACCTGATCGCCGGCTGGTGCCGGGCGCACGCGCTCGACGGCATGCAGCTCGAGGTCATCCGCCTCCCGGGCCGCACGCCGCTGCTGTTCATCGAGGTGCCGGGGCGCGCCGAGGGCACGGTGCTGCTCTACGGGCACATGGACAAGCAGCCGGAGATGACCGGGTGGAGCGAAGGGCTCGGCCCCTGGACCCCCGTGTTGCGGGGCGACCGGCTCTACGGCCGTGGCGGCGCCGACGACGGCTATTCCACGTTCGCGTCGCTCGCCGCGCTCGCGGCGCTGCAAGACCAAGGCGTGCCGCACGCGCGCTGCGTGGTGATCATCGAGGGCTGCGAGGAGAGCGGCAGCTTCGACCTGCCGCACTACATCGAGCATCTGCGCGAGCGGATCGGCACGCCGTCGGTCGTCGTGTGCTTGGATTCCGGCGCCGCCGACTACGAGCGGCTCTGGTGCACGACGTCGCTGCGCGGCATGGTCATCGGCAACCTGCACGTCGACGTGCTGCGCGAGGGCGTGCACTCGGGCGAGGCGAGCGGCATCGTGCCGTCGAGCTTCAGGCTCGTGCGGCAGCTCCTCTCCCGGATCGAGGACGAGCGCACGGGGCGGGTGCTGCCCGAGTGGTTGTACTCCGACGTCCCGCGCGAGCGAGTCGAGCAGGCGCAGGCGATGGCGGGCGCGCTCGGCGACGCCGTCTGGAGCCACTATCCGTGGCGCGGCGACATGCGCCCGGTGATTGCCGATACGGCCGAGCTCATCTTGAACCGCACGTGGCGCCCGCAGCTCGCGATCACGGGCGCGGGCGGCCTGCCGGAGTTCGGCCAAGGCGGCAACGTGCTGCGCCCGGGCACCGCCGTGCGCGTGAGCGTGCGGGTGCCGCCCGGCGTGAACGCCGAGCGCGCCAAGGAGCGGCTCGCGAAGCTGCTCACCGACCACCCGCCGTACGGCGCCGACG
>DASQOL010000098.1:0-5162 GCA_035644475.1 Gammaproteobacteria bacterium
CACGGAGTTCCTGCGGCTGTTCATGGTGCCCGGCATGGCGTACTGCGGCGGCGGCGTCGGCCCGGACCAGAACGACGCGGTTACGGCCGTCATCGACTGGGTCGAGAAGGGCGCCGCGCCCGAGAAGCTGATCGCGAAGAAGATCGTGAACGGCGCGACGACGCGCTCGCGGCCGTTGTGCCCGTATCCGCAGGTCGCGCGTTACAAGGGCCAGGGCAGCATGGACGACGCCACGAATTTCGAGTGCCGCACACCCTGACACGCTAGGGACAGGCTAGGGTCAGACCCCCGGGCCAGACCGGCGTCTGACCCTGCGTCACTTTGGCAGCGCTGGGCCTGGCACCGTATCCGCGCCTAGACGCGCTGGGCGCGGCGGATCGCGTCGTCGATGGCGCGGCGCGCGGCCGCGGCGTCGCCCCAGTCGCCGATCTTCACCCACTTGCCGTCTTCGAGGTCTTTGTAGTGCTCGAAGAAGTGCTCGATCTGCTGGAGCGTGATCGTGGGCACGTCGCTGTAGTTCGTGACGCCGACGTAACGCTTCGTGAGGTGTGGCGACGGCACCGCGATGATCTTTTCGTCGTGCCCGGCGTTGTCCTCCATGACGAGCACGCCGATCGGCCGCACGTTGATCACGCAGCCCGCGACGAGCGGCCGCGTGTTGCAGACGAGCACGTCGATCGGGTCGCCGTCCTCCGACAGCGTGTGCGGCACGAAGCCGTAGTTGCCCGGATACGCCATCGGCGTGTAGAGGAAGCGATCGACGACGAGCGTGCCGGCCTCCTTGTCGAGCTCGTACTTGATCGGCTGGCCGCCGAGCGGCACCTCGATGATCACGTTGACGTCGTGCGGCGGGTCTCGGCCGATTGCGATCGCGTCGATGCGCATGGTTCTGGTCCGTGGCGAGTGGGTCAACGCAGATAGTAATACGTATTGCCGCGGGCGCGGGTGGGCCGTTGTGATTCGCCGCAGCGGCGGAAGCTCGCGAACGCGCCGGTAGGCTCCCCGGCCGCCTTCTGGTATCGTGCGCACCCCGGGCCGCTCCGCGGCTCTCCCAACGAAGGCACTCACGGCGCAAGCCGCGCGCGATAGTCCTTTGAAAAATCCGATCTTCTATATTCCGGCGACTGCAAGTCCCGGCCCCGGCGCGCCGCCGCAGGGGCTCTGGGCCTTCTACCGGCACTTCATCCTCCAGACCAAGGGCTGGTACGCCGCGATGTTCGCGACGAGCCTCGCCGTCGCGTTGCTCGACACCGTGATCCCGCTGTTCATCGGCCGGCTCGTCGCGGTGATGGCGGCGGACGATCGGCAGGCAGCGCTCGCGGGCCAGTGGCCGCTCTTGATCGGCATGATGGCGCTCGTGCTCTTGGTGCGGCCGCTCGCGATCCTCACCGACATCGCGATCCGCCACAACGCGCTGGTGCCGGGTGTCACCACGTTGATTCGTTGGCAGAGTCACTGGCACGTCGTGCGCCAGAGTCTCGCGTTCTTCCAGAACGATTTCGCGGGGCGCATCGCGAACCGCGTGATGCAGACCGGCGGCAGCTTGCGCGAGAGCACGATGTCGAGCATCCGCGCCGTGTGGTACATCGGTGTGTACGGCATCACGGCGTTCGCGCTGATGACGGTCGCCAATTGGCACCTCGGCTTGCCGACGCTGGCGTGGTTCGTGGGTTACGTGCTCGTGCTGCGCTACTTCGTGCCGCGCTTGCGCGAGCTGTCGCGCGCGAGCTCGGAAGGCCGCTCGCTCGTGATGGGTCGCATCGTCGACAGCTACACGAACATGCTCACGGTGAAGTTGTTCGCGCGGCTTGAAGACGAAGACGCGTACGTCCGCGAGTCGCTCGACGATCACCAAGACCTGATGCGCGCGCACATGCGGATGATCACGCGCTTCATGTTTTTCCTCGCCGTGCTCAACGCGGCGTTGCTGGTGGGCACGGCCGCGATCGGCATCACGCTGTGGGCGCAGGGCGCCATCGGCCCCGCGATGGTGGCGACCGCGCTGCCGCTCGCCTGGCAGACCGCGAACGCGGCCGGCTGGGTGAGCTGGGAGGTCACGGCGATCTTCGAGAACATCGGCGTCGTGCAGGAAGGCATGCAGTCGATCGCGGTGCCGCACTCGGGCGTCGACCGCCCCGGGGCGAAGCCGCTCGACGTGACGCGCGGCGAGATTCGCTTCGAGAACGTCACGTTCGGCTACGGCCGAAAAGATGCCGCGCCCGTCGTGAGCAACTTGAATCTCGCGATCAGGCCCGGGGAGCGCGTCGGCGTGGTAGGCCGGTCGGGCGCCGGCAAGTCGACGCTCGTGAATCTGCTGCTGCGCTTCCACGAGCCCGAGGCGGGGCGGATCCTGATCGACGGCCAGGACATCGCGCGCGCCACGCAGGAGACGCTGCGCGGGGCCGTAGGCATGGTCACGCAGGACACGTCGCTGCTGCACCGGTCGATCGCCGCGAACATTCGCTACGGCAAGCTGAGTGCGAGCGACGCGGACGTCGCCGACGCCGCGCGCAAGGCGCAGGCACACGAGTTCATCCTAGGGCTGCGCGACTGGAACGGCCGCGCCGGTTACGACGCGCACGTGGGCGAGCGCGGCGTGAAGCTCTCGGGTGGCCAGCGCCAGCGCATCGCGATTGCGCGCGTGATCTTGAAGGACGCGCCGATCCTCGTGCTCGACGAAGCCACCTCCGCGCTCGACAGCGAGGTCGAGCTATCGATCCAGGAGCAGCTGCTGTCGTTGATGGAAGGCAAGACGGTGATCGCGATCGCGCACCGGCTGTCGACCATCGCGCGCATGGACCGGCTCGTGGTGCTCGATCACGGCAAGATCATGGAAGAGGGCACGCACGCCGAGCTGCTGCGGCTCGGCGGCCACTACGAGAAGCTGTGGCGGCATCAGTCGGGCGGGTTCATCGCGAACGAGCTCGACGCGGAGGAAGTGAACGAGCTCGCCGCGCGGGCCTGACGCATGCTCCAGCTGGTCGCTGTGGTAGCCTTGCGGGCCATGAAACGCACGACCCTCTTGGGCCTTGGTCTGTTTGGCGCATTGACGGCCCATGCGCAAGTGCTGCCATTCAACGACGCGGGTGTCACGATGGGCCATCACCATCTGCTGGTCCCGGATGTCGACGCCCAGAAGAAGGTCTGGATCGACGCGCTCGGCGGTCAACCCTCGGGCAACGGGCCGCTGCAGTTCGTGAAGTTCCCGGGCGTCTTCGTGATCCTCACGCCCGGCAAGGGCACCGAGGGCACCAAGGGTTCGGTCATCGACCACATCGCGTTCAACGTGAAGGACTTGAAGTCCACGCGCGCCAAGCTCGCCGCCGCGGGGGTCGCGATCTCGAACGAGAGCGACGCGCGGTTCGACGCGCTGTTGCCCGGCGGCATCGACGTGCATTTCTTCGCCGACGCGTCGCTCGCCATGCCGATCGCGCACCGCGCGATCGCATTCGTCTCCACGGATCCCGAGGCCGAGCGGGCGTGGTGGGAGAAGGTGCTCGGCGCCAAGACCGCGAAGGAAAGCGAATTGACGGTCAGCACGATTCCGGGCGCGCGGCTATTGTTCTCGAAGGCGGATGTGGCGCCGGCGTCGACGCGCGGCCGCAGTCTCGATCACACCGGCATCGGCGTGAAAGACGTCGGTGCGTTCTGCGACCGCGTCGCGGCGCAAGGCGTGGTCTGCGAGAAGCTGTTCAACGGCGCTGCCGCGATGATCACCGATCCCGCCGGCGTGGCGATCGAGGTCAACGCCGGCCTCGAGTCGCGCTAGTCGAGCACGTGCGATAGCAGCCCGTCGGCGAGCTTCGGCTCGAACCACGTGGACTTCGGCGGCATCAGCTTGTCCGCGTCCGCAACCGCCATGAGCTGCTCCATGCGCGTGGGATGCAGCGCGAACGCGACCGCTGCGCGGCCGCTGCGCACGCGCTGCTCGAGCTCCATGAGGCCGCGCACGCCGCCGACGAAGTCGATCCGCTTGTCGACGCGCGGGTCGCCGATGCCGAGCAGCGGCGCGAGCAACCGGTCTTGCAGCATGCTCACGTCGAGGCTTGCCACAGGATTGGCGCGCGGCACGAGCTCGGGTCGAATGCGCAAGCGATACCAGCGATCCCCGAGGAACATGCCGAACGTCTCGGGCTCGGTCGGACGCACGGCGTCGCTGCTCGGCTCGACGGCGAAGCTCGCGCCGATCTTCTCGAGCAGCGCAGCAGCAGTGAGCCCGTTCAAGTCGGCGACGACGCGGTTGTAGTCCAAGATCCGCATTTCGTCGTGCGGAAACGCCACCGCGAGGAACAGCTCGTGGCTTGCGAACGGCGCACCCGGGGCGCGTCGCTGCCGCGCGACGCGCGATGCGGCCGCCGAGCGGTGATGGCCGTCGGCGATATATAAGGTGTCGAGCGCGTCGAACGCGGCTGTGAACGCCGCGAGCTGCGAATCGGCGCTCACGCGCCAGACCGTGTGCACCACGTCGTTCGGCCCCGGCACGGCGAACAGCGGACGCCGCTCCGTCGCCGACGCGACGAGCTCGGCGATCGCGGCGTTCGCGCGATAGGCCAGCAGCACGGGACCCGTCTGCGCGTTCAGGGTGGCGATGTTGCGCACCCGGTCGTTCTCTTTGTCGGGCCGCGTGAGCTCGTGGCGCCGGATCCGATTCGCATCGTAGGCCGCCACCGATGCGGCGAACGCGACGCCGGTTTGCGCGCGGCTGTCCATCACCATCCGGTACACGTAGAACGACGGCTCCGCGTCGCGCACGAGCACGGCCGAGTCGCGCAGCCGCGCGAGATTCTCGGCGCCGCGCTCGTAGGTCGCGTCGGAGTAGGGCGAGGTGCGCTGCGGCAGGTCGATCTCGGGACGCGAGATGTGGAGGAAGCTCGACGGCCGGCTCGAGGCGAGCGCGCGCGCCTCGTCGGTGCTCACCACGTCGTAGGGCGGCGCGATCACGTCGGGTGCCGTTTGCTCGGTGGGCCGCAACGCTGCGAAGGGACGAACGAGGGGATTCGCGGTCATGGGAGTCGAAGAGCCGGCAAGCCGGCATGTTAACTACAAACGCTCCCGGCGTCGCGTGGCATCGCGCCGAACGTTGTGCCAACCTGCCGCCCGCGTTGCGACGCTGGCGCACGTTGTGCGGCTGCGTTAGTGTCGCACCCATGATCGGCGCGCGA
>DASQOL010000099.1:0-2033 GCA_035644475.1 Gammaproteobacteria bacterium
CGAGGCGCTCGGCGGGATACGCGGGATCGAGCGGCACGTAGGCGCCGCCGGCTTTGAGCACGGCGAGGAGTCCCACGACCATCTCGAGGGAGCGCTCGACACAGAGCCCGACGCGGTCGTCGGGTCGCACGCCGAGCGCGATGAGATGCCGAGCAAGGCGGTTGGCGCGCGCGTTGAGCTCGCCGTACGAGAGCGTCTGCTCCTTGTAAACGAGCGCGATCGCCTCGGGAGCGCGGGCGGCTTGCTCCTCGAACAGCTCGTGCACGCAGCGCTGCGCGGGATACGGCGCCTCGGTCCGGTTCCACTCCGTCAGCAGCAGCGCGCGTTCCTCGGGCGCGAGCAGCTCGATGCGCATGACCGGTTGGCGGTCGTCGGCGACCATCGCGCGCAGCAGCGCGACGAGGTAGCCGCGGTGGCGCTCGATCGTGGCCGCGTCGAACAGCGCCGTGGCGTAGCTGAGACCGCCGGCGATCGTGCCGTTCCCTTCGGCCAATGTCAGCTCGAGGTCGAATTTGACCTGAGGGAACGCTACAGCGACCGATTGGACCTGCAGCTCCGGCAGATCGACGGCGAGGCGCTCGTTGTTCTGCCACGTGAACATGACCTGGAACAGCGGGCTGCGATCGAGGCTGCGAGGCGGTTGGACGATCTCCACGACCTGCTCGAACGGCAGGTCCTGATGCTCCTGAGCGGCGACCGCGGTGCGCTGGGCGCGCGCGATGAGCTCGGCGACGGAGGGCTCGCCCGACAGATCGATGCGCAGCGCGAGCGTGTTGACGAAGAAGCCGATCAAGTCCTCGATCTCGCGCCGGCCGCGGTTGGCGGTCGGCGAGCCGATGACGAGATCCTGTTGGCCGGAGAGGCGCGCGAGCACCGCGGCCCAGGCGGCGAGCACGGTGGTGAAGAGCGTCGCGCCGTGCCGCTGAGCGAGGCGCTTGAGAGCTCCCGTGAGCTCGGCGTCGAGCCGCACGGATAGGAACGCGCCGGAGAAGTCTTGCCGTGGCGGCCGCGGCCGGTCGGTGGGCAGCTCGAGCAGCGTCGGTACCTCGGCGAGCGTCCTCCGCCAGTAGTCGGCCTGCGTCGTGAGCCGCTCGCCGGCGAGCCACTGGCGTTGCCACACGGCGTAGTCGGGATACTGGATCGTGAGCGGCGGCAGGGCAGCCTCGCGTCCCTCGCGGAACGCGGCGTAGAGCGCGTTGAGCTCGCGCGTGAGCACGCCCATGGACCAGCCGTCGGAGACGATGTGGTGCATGGTGAGGAGGAACACGTGCTCCTCCTCGCCGAGACGGATGAGGCGGGCACGGATCAGCGGCCCGTGGGTGAGATCGAACGGCGTCGCGGCCTCTTCGGCCTGGAGCACGGCGAGTTGCGCGGGGGCGTCGGGCGCGTTGCGCAAGTCGTGCACGGTGAGCGGCAGCCCGGAGTCGGCGTCGAGGAGCCGGACCTCGGGTCGGCCGTCGCGGGCGACGAACACCGAGCGCAGTGCCTCGTGGCGGGCGAACAGCGCGTCCAAGCTACGTCGCCACGCGGCGACGTCGAGCGGCCCGCGCAGTCGACGCGCGGTCGGCATGTTATAGACGTTGGTGAGTCCGTCGAGCTGAGCGAGGAACCACAGCCGCTCTTGCCCGAAGGACAGCGACAGCGGCTCATCGCGCGGGACCGGGACGATCGGTGCGAGGGCCTCGCGCTCCAAATGACCGATGGCGGAAGCGAGCTCCGCCAGCGTGGGATGCGTGAACAGCGCGGCGAGCGGGACGCTGACCGCGAGCTCGGCTTGCAGCCGGCTGAGCAGATGCACGGCGAGCAGCGAGTGACCGCCGAGCTCGAAGAAGTGGTCGCGGCGGCCGATTTTCTCGACGCCGAGGAGATCGCACCAGAGGCGAGCGATTGTTCGTTCGATCTCGCCCTCGGGCGGCTCGAAGGCGCGGCGCACGTAAGCAGCATCCTCGGGCGCGGGCAGCGCCTGGCGGTCGAGCTTGCCGTTGGGGGTCAACGGCAGCGCTTCGAGCCGAACATACGCGGCCGGCACCATG
>DASQOL010000100.1:0-25298 GCA_035644475.1 Gammaproteobacteria bacterium
GACGCGCTCGTGCTGTTCGGCGCCACCGGCGATCTCATGCACCGGAAGATCTTTCCGGCGCTCCAGGCGCTCGTGCGGCGCGGCGCGCTCGAGGTGCCTATCGTGGGTGTGGCCCGCTCCGGTTGGAGCCTCGACGGGCTCGTGGCGCGGATCGCCGACAGCCTCGAGCGCGGGCCGGGCCTCGACCGCGCCGCGTACCAGCGGATCGTCGAGCTCCTGCGCTACGTCGACGGCGACTATCGCGACGACTCGACGTTCGGCGGGTTGCGGGAGCAGCTCGGCGACGCGCGGCACCCGCTGCACTACCTCGCGCTGCCGCCGAGCCTGTTCGCGACGGTCGCCGATAACCTCAGGGAGTCCGGCTGCGCCGACGGCGCGCGCGTCGTCGTCGAGAAGCCGTTCGGCCGCGATCTCGCGTCGGCCGAGGAGCTCAATCGCTCGCTGCACCGAACGTTCGCGGAGGGCGACGTCTACCGGATCGACCACTACCTCGGCAAGGAATCGGTCCAGAACATCCTGTTCTTCCGCTTCGCAAACGCGTTCCTCGAGCCGATCTGGAACCGCAACTACGTCGACCACGTGCAGGTCACGATGGCGGAGGCGATCGGCGTGGAAGGGCGGGGCAAGTTCTACGAGGAGGTGGGGGCGATCCGCGACGTGGTGCAGAACCACCTGCTGCAGGTGGTCGCACATCTCGCGATGGAGCCCCCGGTCGGCCATGATCCGAGCGCATTGCTCGACGAGAAGGTGAAGGTGTTCAAGGCCATTCGGACGCTCGCGCCGAAGGACGTGGTGCGCGGCCAGTATCGGGGTTATCGGTCCGAGCCCGGCGTCGCGCCCGACTCGAAGGTCGAGACCTACGCCGCGCTGCGGCTCTCCGTCGATTCGTGGCGCTGGGCCGACGTGCCGTTCTACTTGCGCGCCGGCAAGGGTCTCGCCGCGGCGACCACCGAGGTGTACGTGCAGATCAAGCCGGCGCCGCAACAGGTATTCGGCGCGAGCATGGGCGGCCCGAACTACCTGCGCTTCCGTCTCGGGCCCGACCGCGTCGCGATCGCGCTCGGCGCGCTCGCGAAGAAGCCCGGCGCGGAGATGGTAGGCCGCGAGGTCGAGCTCTACGTGAGCAGCTCCAGCGCGGACGAGATGGGCGATTACGAGCGGTTGATAAACGCGGCGCTGCACGGCGACACGTCGCTGTTCGCGCGCGAGGACGGCGTGCTCGAGGCGTGGCGCATCGTCGACCCCGTCATAGCGAAGGAAGCGGCGGACCACGGCGCGCTGTTCGTCTACGAGCCCAAGAGCGCCGGCCCCGTCTCGGCCGAATCGCTGCTCGCCGACCACGGTGGTTGGCGCACTCCGCTCACGAGCTGAGCGTGGGCACGCCGGAGCTCGCCATCGTGGGCGACGCCGCCGCCGCCGCCGCGCACGCCGCGGAGCTCGTCGCGGCGCAGCTCCGCGAAAGCGTAGCCGCGCGAGGCCGCGCGGCGCTCGCAGTCAGCGGCGGCCGCACGCCGCAGCGTATGTTCGAGATCTTGGCGGGTGGCGGCCTGCCGTGGGACCGCATCGACCTGTTCCAGGTGGACGAGCGCGTCGCGCCGGCGGGCGACCCGGACCGCAACGCGCGTCAGCTCGAGCGGGCCTTTGCCGCGCAGCTCGCGAGCAACCCTAAGCGCTTCCACTTCATGCCGGTCGAGTTGCCGGATCTCGCTGCCGCGGCCGCCGCGTACGAGCGCGAGCTCGTGGCTGGGGCCGGCGACCCGCCCGTGCTCGACGTCGTCCACCTCGGCCTCGGCGCCGACGGCCACACCGCGTCGCTCTTTCCCGGCTCGCCGCTGCTCGAGGAGACTCGGGCGTCGGTGGCGGTGACGCCCGAGCCGCACGCCGGTCGGCGCCGCATGACCCTGACGCTGCCGGCGCTCGAGCGCGCGCGGCTCGTCGTCTTCGTGGTCACCGGTGCGGACAAGCAAGCGGTGCTGCCGCGCCTGCTGCGGGGCGATCGCGATCTCGTCGCGAGCCGCGTGCGGGCGCAGCGGACCGTGCTGATCGCTGATCTCGAAGCCGCGCGTTCTATCCCTTAATATCGCCCGATGCCGAGCGTCGAGGAGCATTACGATCAGGTCCTGTCCGACGTCTACGCGTGGATGCAGGGCGGTTTCGACGCGGCCCTTGCGCGCAACACCGAGTTCTTCGCGAAGCGGGGCATCGCTCCGGCCGGCTCGCGCGTCGCGATCGACTTGGGCGCGGGCTGCGGCTTCCAGTCGATCCCGCTCGCGAAGCTCGGGTTCGCCGTGACGGCCATCGATCTCGACCGAAAGTTGCTCGACGAGCTTCGCGATCACGCGCCGGGGCTCGACATCGCCATCGTGCGCGACGACCTCATGAGCTTCGAGAAGCACGCGAGCGGCCCAGAGCTCGTCGTCTGCATGCTCGACACCGTGCTGCACCTCGACTCGAAAGACGCCGTGCGCGCGCTGTTCGCCAAAGTGCACGCGGCGCTGGAGCCCGGCGGGCGGTTCATAGTTACGTTCCGCGACTTGTCACGCGAGGCGGTCGAGCTCGACCGGTTCATCCCGGTGCGCAGCGATGAGCGCACGATCTTCACTTGTTTCCTGGAGTACGAACCGGACGCCGTCAAGGTGCACGATCTCGTCCATCGCAAGGACGACGCCGGCTGGACGTTCCACAAGAGCTTCTATCGCAAGCTTCGGCTGCCGCCGCAATGGATCACGGAGCAGCTCGCGTATGCGGACTTCGCGAGCGTGGACTCCACGGTCGACCGCGGGCTCGTGACCGTGATCGCGACGCGCTGACGCTCGAGCGGAGATCACGATGCCGCTCGTCAAACCCGGCCTGGATTTCGTGTTCGGCCTGAAAGCGCGGCTCGGCGAGCTTGTCGTGATCGGCGAGACGCCGGAAGGGCTCCGCCGGATGATTCCGATCGTCGACGGCACGTTCGACGGCCCGACGCTGCACGGCGACGTGCTCGGCGGTGGGGCCGACTGGCAGTTCGTCCGCAACGACCGCGTGACCGTCGCGGAGGCGACCTACCTGCTGCGCACGCACGACGGCGTGCTCATCCAGGTGCGTAACCGGGGCTTGAGGCACGGATCGCCGGAGGTGATCCAGCGGCTCGCGGACGGCGACGACGTGGACCCGGCCGAATACTACTTTCGAGCGTCGCCCACGTTCCTCGTGCCGCCTGGGCCCTACGATTGGCTGAACCGCGACGTGTTCGTAGCGACCGCCGCGCGTCATGCGCGCGCGATCGAGCTGTGGTTCTATCGTGTGACCTGATCCCGAGGCCGCCGCGCGAGGAGTGACCGATGATCGACCACCGACGTACCGTGTGCTGCGCGACGCTGCTCGCGCTCGCGGCCGCCGCCTCGCCGCTGCGCGCGCAACCGCGCGACGAGACCAAGCCGATCGCGCCGATCGAGGTGCTCACCTGCCACTTCGCGCAAGGCAAGGGCGAGGGCGACCTCGCGGGCCTCGCGACGGCGTTCAATCAATGGATGGAGAAGTACACGGCGCCGGAGTACGCCGCCTACGCGCTGCTGCCGTCCGTGCGGAGCAAGGACATCGACTTCGACCTCGCGTGGGTGGGTGTATGGCCCGACGGCATCACGATGGGGAAGAGCATGGCTCACTACTTCGACCACGGCGCGGAGCTCGGACCCGCCTTCGGCAGCGTGATGAGCTGCGACACGAACACGAACTTCTCCACGGTGACGGTGCGCCCGCCGAAACAGCCCGGGCGCTTCGGGCCGGTCGAGGTCACGACCTGCACCGTGCGCCTCGACGCGAGTCTCGACGACGCGCTGCAGGCGGTACACGAGTGGGTCGATTACACCGGGACCTTCGGCTCGACCGCGGCGCATTGGCTCTTGTTCCCCGCCTACGGCGAGCGCAGCGCGGCGACGTACAACTTCAAGTGGGCGATCGGCTACGACTCCTACGAGGCCTTCGGCCGCGAGTACGACCAGATCACCAACGGCAACGGGCTCGATCGCTACAACGAGCTGTTCACCGCGCTCCTGCGGTGCGACAACCCGCGTCTATATAAAGTGCGGCAAATCCGCCCGCCGCACGGCTGAGCTCCAGTCGCCGCGCCCCGGCCCGCACCGGCGCGCGATATTCCGCGAAATCGCAAGTTTTGGACGGCGACCGCGCGCCTCCGCGCGCCTAGGCTCGTGGGCGTCGTTAGAGAAAGTGCGCCCGAATCCGCATGTTCAAGAACCTTGCGCTCCTCGCGTCACTCTGCGCGAATCTCGCTCTGCTCGGGCTAGCGCTGCTCGGCGCAGACACGACGGCGGCAAGCGCGCCGGCCGCCGTCGCCGGAGCGCGCGCGGCGCCCGACGCGCGCCGGCGCGACTCGGACGACGCCGCAACCTACTACCGCGGTTTGAAGACGCTCGGGCTCGACGAGCACGAAGCGCGGCTCCTCGTCGGCGCCCGGGTCGAGGAACGAGCGATGGCCGGGCTACGGGCGCCGCCCGACCGCTATTGGGAGCCGGGACAATCCGAGCTCGCTAACTACGGAGTGGAAGTGGCGGGGGCGCAGGCCGCCGTGCGCAATGAGCTTCACGCGGCCCTCGGGGCGAGCGCCGAGCGCGCCCCGGAGCTCGCGCGCGTCTTCCGGCCGCTGAGCCCGCGATTCGAGTTCCTTTCCGCGCAGGAGCAAGTCGCCTTGCAGGGGTGGCGGCTGCGCCGGCATGTGGACAGCGCGCCCGCCGAGCGCGGAGGCCGCGCGGCCCCGCCGGCCGCCGTAGATCTCGGCGGCGACGAGCTCGCGCAGTTGCGCGAGGTGCTGCCGGCCGCCGCGGCATTCGAGGTGGCGGTTCGCGAGTCCGCGCTCGCCGAGCAGCTCCGCACGAGCGGAGCGAAATTCAGCGAGACCGAGTTTCGCGAGACCTACACGCTCCTGACGAATCGCTCGGGCGGGCGCGGCATCGACGCGCAGCTCGCGCAGCGCCGCCGTCTGCAATCGCTGCTCGGCGCGGCGCGGTTCGACCGCGTCTGGGCGATCCGGGATCCGCTCGCGGCCGTCGTTCGGGATGCGAGCCGCGGGCGCGGCCTCGACGACGCCGACACGCTGCGCGCCTACGGCGTGCTCAACGCCAACCAGGAACGCCTCACGGAGCTCGCCGCCTCGGGCGACCTCAAGAGCGAGCGCACGGCGGCGGCGGCGCAAGCGATCGCGCGCGACGAGCAAACGGAGCTTGCGCGCGCGGTGGGCGAAGAGAACGCGCGCGCGATTCTGAACGCGCGCAGCGCGTACTTCATCGCGCTCAGCCGGGCGGCGCCGCAGCCCGCCCCGGCGCCGAGCGAATGACTTCATCAACGTGCTCAGGGAAGAGGAGGGCACTTCTATGGAACGGACGAAATCGAGAAGAGAGTGGTCATGGCGCGCCTTGTCGACGGTATTGCTGCTCGGCGCGGCGTTCTACGTGGCGCCGGCACGTGCGGCGCCCACCCCGACGGCCTCGGTGGTGAGCGGCGGGAGCTACACCGTGTCGTACTCCCCGTGCGGGTGTCTCGTTGATTGGCTCGAAGAGCGCATCGACGCGGGCCCGTGGGTCTACGTCGGCCAAGGGTCGGTCGCCTTCGCGGGCAAGCCGAACGGTAGCTACCACTATCGAGTGGGCAACTACGTCGGCTCGTACTCCTACTACGGCTGGACCGACTACAGCGCCGAGATCGTGGTCACGGTAGGGTCGATGGCGCCTTCCGAGCCGCTCTCGACGCAGCTGCTGTACCGCTACGACACGCGCTACGGTGACGGCAACGGCGACGGCTTGCTCGACCTGCTCGTCAATCGCGTGGCGGGCGGGACGAGCGGCAACGGCACGGTCGAGACGGTGATGTTGCTCCAGACCGGCGGCGGACGATTCACGAGCGTCGTGCCGTCGGCCGCGCAGGCAGCCGTCGCCGCGAGCGCCTGGCCCCCGGCCGCCGTCCAAGTCGTGCTCGACGACTTCAACGTCGACGGGTTCGTCGACGTGCTGATCAAAGGCATCGGCAACACGATCGGCGGCGCGCTGAATCAGATCGTATACGCACCGGGCCGCGCCGGAGCCTTCCAGCCGCTCGGCACGCGCGCCGTGGACGCGGGGCTCAAGCGATTCGCCGCGAACTCGCGCGAGTACTTCGCCGACTCCAATTACTTCGCGCAGAACGCGCCGATCGGAGTCTCGTACGGGGTCGTCTCTTACTACACCTGCTTCCCGGGCGGGTACGGGTACGGGTACGGTTACGACGACTTCTACGCCTACGGCTTGGGCTACGGCTACGACTACGGCTATTGCGGCTGGATCGACTACTACTACGAAACGACGTACCGCGACTATTCCGTGTTCGACGCGACGGCCGTGAATACCTGGTCGACCGAGGTGACGATCGACGCGGGGAGCGTAAGCCCCGCGCAGGGCGTCGCGACGATCAAGCAAGCCTACGAAAGCGTGCTCGGGGCGCCGATCGGCGGCCGCGACGCGAGCGGTGAAAACGGCGAGCGCGCGCGACTCGACGATCCGACGTACCGCCGCGGTTTCGAGCTGTTCGAGGCGGTGCTCGGCATCCACACCGCGAACTGGCAGGACATCGATCCTAAGCGCGACCCGACGCGGCGCAGCGACGTCGTCTACGTGACTGGGCGGCACGTGCTCGGCTTCCTGCCGCTGCACACCGCGCTCGAGTACGGCGGCTCGACCCTGAGCGCGTTCGACAGCGACGAGTCCCTGCTGGGCAACGGGCTGCTCGTGAGCCGGCCGAACGCGCTGAGCGATCGTCCGCCGATGATGATGACGCTCGGCAGCGTGAGCTCGACACTCGGCGCCGGGGCGTACTGGTTGGCGCTCGTGGCATCCGACGCACGCTATCCCGACAATTTGCCGTACAACCCGGTGCCATCCAGTAACAGCGGCTACAACTCCAACGGGTTCACGCACGGCCTGGTTCTGGCGACCGCCGGCGTCCCGAGCATCGACATGAACAGATTCGTCGGCGGCGAAAAGCCGGTGCCGGCGAATCTGTTCCACTGAGCGCGGCGGGCGGCGATCGCGTCGTGCTGCAACTGGGGGATCCGCGCGCCGCGGCGCGGATCCCCTTTCAGTCACAGCGAGGGCAGATACTCGATGGACCCCGATAACAAGATCTTCATCCGTCGCTATGCAATCTGCACGGGGCTCCTCGCGGCGTCGTGTGTGGTTTTCCCGCTGCTCGTGCTCGGCGTGCACCGCTCGCTCTCCGGCGGGTCGAGCGGTGTGCCGATCTGGTTGGGGAACGTGCTGTTCCTATGGCCGCAATACGTGCTCTGGCCGAGCGGCATCGCGGAACGTGGAACGGAGGCGGTCCATTGGGCGGGCGCTCTACCGTTCTCGAGCGCGGCGTTCTGGCTCGCCGCGATCGCCGCCTACGCGTGGTGTCTGCGACGCGTGCGGTTGCTCTGGGTGGTGGTCGCATTCTTTCCGGCGGTCGCTGCCGTCGCGCAGCTCGGTCTTTGGACGCTGTGGGCGTTCGGTTTTCGTCTCGTGATCGACAGCCTCTGACGGCGCCGCGGCTCACTTTGGCCGGTGACCGTCTCGAGGTGGCTGCGGCCGCACCTCGAACGGTCCTCCCGAGACACGCCGGAAGACCATCCCTGGGGCTCCGCGCGGCACATCCGACCGCCATGGATGGCGGGAGTGCCGCAATTGCAGGATGCAAATTGCGGCCCTGTGCCGCGAGGGTCTCGGGAAGACCGTTCGAGGTACGACCGCAGCCGTCACGCGCATCGCGCGGCCAAACCGCGCCACGAGCCGCGATTTGAAGGAGTGCAGCGCGGCTTGACCCTCTCTAGGCTGCGCCGCATGATCCTCGCGACCGGACGTCACGTCCGCGCGGAGCGCAGAAGCGCGTCATGGGTGCGTTGGAGCTGTTGCTGGCGAGCCTGGTCGTCGCGCAAGGCCAGGCGCTGGAGCTCGCCTATCCCGACGAGCGCGGCCTCGCGAGCGTGGAGGTGCGTTGGAGCGAGCACGCGGTGCCGTTCGTGCACCATGGCGATCGCTGGCTCGCGATCGTCGGAGTGGACCTCGATACGACGCCCGGCGCCCATCAAGTGGACGTCACGTTTCGTTACGGTGACGGACATTCGCGGATCGAGCCGCAGCCGATCACCGTCGACAAGAAGCAGTACCCGACCACCGAGCTCAAGGTCGAAGACCGCTACGTCGAGCTGAGCCCCGAGGATCAAGCGCGCGCGGATCGCGAGAGCGAGGAGACGCTCGCGATCTACGCGACACTGACCCCGGAGGTTTTTTGGACGGAGCCGTTCCAAGCGCCTATTCCCGGAGCGGTCGATGGCCGCAACTTCGGACATCGGCGGGTGTTCAACGGCCAGCCGCGGGCGCCGCACGCGGGGGCCGACCTGCGCGCGACGACGGGCACCCCGATCTACGCGGCGAATCGCGGGCGAGTAGTGCTCGCCAAAGAACTGTTCTACAGCGGCAACGCGGTCTTCATCGATCACGGGCTCGGCTTGTACTCGACCTATCTGCACCTCTCCGAGATCAAGGTGGCGCCCGGCGCGATCGTCGAGCGGGGCGCGCTGATCGGGTTGGCCGGCGCGACGGGTCGTGTCACGGGTCCCCACCTGCACTGGGGCGTGCGTATCATCGATGCGCGCGTCGATCCCTTCTCGCTTCTGAAGCTCGCAACCGATTAGGGCCGAGGGCGGCACATGACGACGACGGTGGGCCGGAACGCGCCGTGCCCTTGTGGAAGCGGCAAGAAGTACAAACATTGCTGCGCTGCGAAGGCGCAGCGAACGCCGCTCGGTACGAGAGTCTTGGGATCGCTGATCGCGTTGGCGTTGTTCACCGCCGCTGCGGTAGCGTTGCTGTCGTTCGGGGACCTCATCCGCTGAGCCGTGGAGACCGCTGGAGCGCCGGCGCGGACCGCCACAATCCCGGCGTTCGCCGCGAGGCGGCGCGAACTTCTACCGCGCCGTAGGGCTTTTTGCTAGCATAGCTGCGTTTTCGCTGAGCACCGGCTCTCGGAGCCGCCAGACGATTCCTTCTAGGATTAGCTGGTTAGGGCTTGAAATTAACCGAATCGGTTAGAAGGCCCCGTATGGGGCTTTTTGTTTAATCGCGCGCGCGGCCGACGCGGGCGCTCGAGGAGCACGAGGACGACGGAGGAAATGGGCCCTGGGCCCATTTTTTGTTTGGCGGGTGCGCACCCGCGACCACGGACGAGGAACCGATGGGCCAAGCGGTCGACAAAGAGCGACTGATCGAGCTGCTGGAGCCGGCCGTGGCGGCCTTGGGCTACGAGCTCACCGACTTGGATGCGCACGGGGGACGGCGCGGTCTGCTGCGGCTGTACATCGGTCGCAAGGAAGGCGTCACGACGCTCGCCGACTGCGAGCGCGTGAGCGAGCAGGTGGGGGCTTTCCTCGACGTCGAGGATCCGTTGCCCGGGAGCTACGTGCTCGAGGTGTCGTCGCCGGGGCTCGATCGGCGTCTGCGGACGCTCGAGCATTTCGAGCGCTTCGCCGGCGAGCCGGTGAAGGTCGAGCTCAAGGACGCGCGCGATGATGGCCGACGCCGGTTGAACGGCCGGCTCGCGGGCGTCGAGACCGGCGAGGTATTGGTGAACGTCGACGGCGAGATTTTGCGACTGGCGCTGCGGGACATCGCCGTGGCGCGGCTTGCTCCGCAGCCCTGAAGGTATCGGTGATCGAACTATGAGCAAAGAGATTCTCCTGGTAGTGGACGCCGTCTCGAACGAGAAAGGCGTCGAGAAAAACGTGATCTTCGAGGCGATCGAAGCCGCGCTCGCGTCCGCGACGCGCAAGCGCTACGGCGACGACATCGAGGTCCGCGTGGCCATCGACCGCGGCACGGGCTCCTATGAGACGTTCCGGCGCTGGAAGGTTTTCGCCGACGACTCCAAAGAGCTCGAGGAGCCGGCGCGCGAGCTGCGTCTCGAGGACGCGGTCGAGGTCGATCCGAACGCGCAAGTGGGCGAGTTCGTCGAGCAACCGATGGAGTCGGTCGAGTTCGGCCGCATCGCCGCGCAAACCGCCAAACAAGTCATCGTGCAGAAGGTTCGCGAGGCGGAGCGCGAGCAGGTTGTCGAAGCCTACAAGAACCGAACGGGTGAGCTCGTGAGCGGCATCGTGAAGCGCGTCGACCGCAACGGCGCCTACATCGATCTCGGCAGCAACGCCGAAGGCTTCATCCCGCGGGAGGACCTGATCCCGCGCGAGCCGATCAAGCCGCAGGACCGCATCAAGAGCCTGCTGCGCGAGGTACGCTCGGAGCCGCGGGGCCCGCAGCTGTTCCTCACGCGCACGTCGCCCAAGTTCCTGATCGAGCTCTTCAAGATCGAGGTGCCCGAGGTGGGCCAGGGGCTCATCGAGATTCTGGCGGCGGCGCGCGACGCGGGCCTGCGCGCGAAGATCGCGGTGCGCAGCAACGACAATCGAATCGATCCGGTCGGCGCGTGCGTCGGCATGCGCGGCTCGCGCGTGCAGGCCGTGTCGAACGAGCTCGCGGGCGAGCGCGTCGACATCATCCTCTACGACGAAAACCCGGCTCAGTTCGTGATCAACGCGATGTCGCCGGCCGAGGTGATTTCGATCGTCGTCGACGAGGACACGCACAGCATGGATCTCGCGGTAGACGAGGAGAAGTTGTCGCAGGCGATCGGCCGCGGCGGACAGAATATCCGGCTCGCGAGCGAGCTCTCGGGTTGGCAGCTCAACGTGATGACCGAGTCCGCCGCCGAGGAAAAGAGCGAGAAGGAAGCGCGCTCGCTGGTCGAGAGCTTCATGAAGCAGATCGACGTGGACGAGGACGTCGCCGCGATTCTCGTGCAGGAAGGCTTCTCCTCGCTCGAAGAGATCGCTTACGTGCCCGCCGGCGAGCTGCTCGGCATCGAGGAATTCACGCCCGAGATCGTCAACGAGCTGCGGTCGCGCGCGCGCGACGTGCTGATCACGCAGGCGATCGTGAGCGAGGAAGTCATCGATCAAGCGGAGCCCGCCGAGGACTTGCTGGCGCTCGAGGGCATGGACCGCGAGCTGGCGCTCGTGCTCGCGAGCCGCGGCATCGTCACGCGCGAGGACCTCGCGGAACAGGCCGTGGACGACCTCGGAGAGATCGACCATCTCGACGGGGAGCGAGCCGCGAAGCTGATCATGGCCGCGCGCGCGCATTGGTTCGAGCAAGAGAAGCAAGCGTAAGGCCCTAGGAGAGATTTCATGGCGGAAGTGACGGTCACGGAGTTCGCGAAGGTACTCAAGGTGCCGGTCGATCGACTGCTGGTGCAGCTCGACGAGGCCGGGATCAAGGTCGCCGGCGCGGAGGCCGTGATCAGCGATGACGCGAAGCTCGAGCTGCTCACGCACTTGAAGAAGAGGCACGGCCGCAAGGAAGCCACCCAATCGGCCCCGAGCCGCATCACACTCAACCGCAAGCAGCAGAGCGAGCTGAAGCTCTCCGCCGGTCAGGGCCGGTCGCGGACCATCAACGTCGAGGTGCGCCAGAAGCGCACCTACGTGAAGCGCGACGTGCTCGAGGAACAGGCCCGCAAGCAGCAGGAAGAGATCGACGCGGTGCGGCGCGCCGAGGAGGACGCGCGTACCGCGGTCGAACGCGAGGCGCAGGCGAAGCGCGACGCCGAGGAGCGCGAGCACCGCGCCGCCGAGCAGCGCGAGGCCGAGGAGCGCAAGCGGGTCGAGGACGAGGCGCGCCGTGCCGCGGCCGCCGACCAGGAGGCCCGCAGCCGCGCCGAGCAGGAGCGGCAACGCGCGGCGGCAGCCGAGAAGGAGTCCACGCAAAAAGCGGACGCCGAGCGCGCGCGCGCGAAGGTCAAGAAGGAGAAGATGGTCGAGGAGCCGGCCGACCCGGACCACACGCTGCACGTGGCCGACGGTATGACCGGCCGACGGCGCAAGAAGCGACAGCCGAAGCGCCGCATGGCCATGGCCGGCGATCCGCAGCACGGGTTCGAGCGCCCGACGGAGCCGCTCGTGCACGATGTCGAGATCGGCAAGACGATTACGGTCGCCGACCTCGCCCAGAAGATGGCGATCAAGGCCAACGAGGTTATCAAGACCCTGATGAAGATGGGCATGATGGTCACGATCAACCAAGCCCTCGATCAGGACACGGCGATCCTCGTCGTCGAGGAGATGGGTCACACGGCGCACGCGCTCAAAGAGACGGCACTCGAGGACCAGCTGGCCGAGGCCGTCGTGGAGGCCGAGGGCGACACGGCGGCAGTGCCGCGCGCGCCCGTCGTCACGATCATGGGCCACGTCGACCACGGCAAGACGTCGCTGCTCGACTACATCCGCCGCACGCGCGTCGCCGCGGGCGAGGCGGGCGGCATCACGCAGCACATCGGCGCGTATAGCGTCGAGACCCCGCAAGGCAAGGTCACGTTCCTCGACACGCCGGGCCATGCGGCCTTCACGGCCATGCGCGCGCGCGGCGCGCGCGCGACCGACATCGTCGTGCTCGTGGTCGCGGCCGATGACGGAGTGATGCCGCAGACCATCGAAGCGATTCAGCACGCGAAGGCGGCCAAGGTGCCGATCGTCGTTGCGATCAACAAGATCGACAAGCACGGCGCCGATCCCGACCGCGTGCGCCAGGAGCTCGTGAAGCACGAGCTGATCCCCGAGGAATGGGGTGGCGACACGATGTTCGTCAACGTGTCGGCGCAAGTCGGCACGGGTGTAGACAAGCTGCTCGAGTCGTTGCTGGTGCAATCCGAGGTGCTCGAGCTCAGGGCGCCGGACACCGGACCGGGGGCCGGCGTCGTGCTCGAGTCGAGTTTGGAGCGTGGCCGTGGCGCGGTCGCGACCGTGCTGGTCAACAAGGGTAAACTTCAAGTCGGCGACATCTTGCTCGCAGGCCACGAGTACGGTCGGATCCGGGCGATGTTCAACGAGAAGGGCGAGCAGATTCCGTTCGCAGGCCCGTCGACGCCGGTGGTCGTGCTCGGTCTGTCCGGCACGCCGCTCGCCGGAGACGACGTGCAAGTCGTGGCCGACGAGCGCCAGGCGCGCGACGTGGCTCAATTCCGCGAGAGCAGCAAGCGCGACGTGAAGCTCGCGCAGCAGCAGGCGACCAAGCTCGAGAACGTGTTCAGCCAGATGGCCGCCGGCGGTGTGCCGTCGATCCAGCTGCTCATCAAAGCCGACGTGCACGGCAGCGCCGAAGCCCTCAAGGACGCGCTCGAGAAGATCACCACGGATCTGGTGAGGGTCACGGTGGTCGCCGCCGGCGTGGGCGGTATCACCGAGTCGGACGTCCAGCTGGCGGCCACGTCGAAGGCGATCATCTTGGGCTTCAACGTCCGGGCCGACGCTGCCGCGCGCGGCGCCATCAAGGAAACCGGCGTCGACATCCGCTACTACAGCATCATTTACGAGGCCATCGACGACATCAAATTGGCCGCGACCGGCTTGCTCGCGCCCGAAATCCGCGAGCAGATCGTGGGTCTCGCGGAGGTCCGCGAGGTGTTCCGCTCGCCGAAGTTCGGCAGCGTCGCAGGCTGCATGGTGCTGGACGGCTACGTGCGGCGCAGCAATCCGATCCGCGTGCTGCGCGACAACGTGGTGATCTTCGAAGGCCAGCTCGAGTCGCTGCGCCGTTTCAAGGACGACGTCACCGAGGTCCGCGCGGGCACCGAGTGCGGCATCGGCGTGCGCAACTACGACGACGTGAAGGTCGGCGATCAAATCGAGTGCTACGAGCGCACCGAGCACGCGAGGAAGCTCTAACCAATGCCGCGCGAGCACGCGAGAAGTCTTCGGGTCGCTGCGCAGATGCAGCGCTTGCTCAACGAGCTCTTGTTGAGCGAAGTGAAGGACCCGCGCCTCGCCGGCGCGCGCGTCAGCGAGGTCGAGGTCAGCGGCGACCTCGGCGTGGCGACCGTGTACTTCAACACCCTAGCCCTCGACGAGGACCCGGCGGCGATCAAGGAAGGCTTCGAGCAAGCGCGCGGCTTCTTTCGCTCGCGCGTCGGGCAGGCTCTGCAGCTGCGGCGCGTACCCGAGCTGCGGTTTCGTCACGACTCGAGCGCCAAGCGCGCCGCCGAGCTCGGCCAGTTGATCGACGACGCGGGCAGGCCCACCCCGTCGGATTGAGCGGCGCGCGCGGCCCAGGCGCGGGCCGCCGTATGCGACTCCCGGAGGAACAGTGCCCACCCGTGCACGAAGTAGGGACGTTCGTGGCCTAGTGCTGCTCGACAAGCCGGGCGGCTTGACCTCCAACCGAGCGTTGCAGCGAGTCAAGCACCTGTTTCAGGCCGCGAAGGCCGGGCACACGGGCAGCCTCGATCCGCTCGCGACGGGCATGTTGCCGATCTGCTTCGGCGCGGCCACCAGCGTGTGCGCGTATTTGCTCGACGCACGCAAGGCCTATCGAGTGGTCGCCTTCCTCGGGGTGGCCACCGATACGGGCGACGCCGATGGGACCGTCGTCGCGACGTCGGAGCGCGCGGCACCCGATGCCGACGCGGTCGCCGCGGCGCTGGCACGGTTCGAAGGCCCGATCGAGCAGGTTCCGCCGATGTACTCGGCGCTGAAGCAGGGCGGCGTCAGGCTCTACGAGCTTGCGCGGCGCGGGGTCAGCGTGCCGCGCGCCGCGCGCAGCGTCGTGATCGAGAGCCTGCGGCTCGAGGCCTACCGCTGGCCCGAGCTCGCGCTCACGGTGCGGTGCTCGAAGGGTACGTACGTTCGGACGCTCGTCGAGGACGTCGCGGCCGCGCTGGGCACGCTGGGCCACGTGCGGGAGCTGCGGCGGCTCTACGTCGATCCGTTCGTCGATGAGCCGATGGTCGATCTCGCCACGCTCGAGGCATCGGCGGCGGAGGGCGGCCTCGCCGCGCTCGACCGCCGGCTGCTGCCGCTCGACCGCGCGCTGCCCGAATGGCCGGCGGTGCCCGTGTCGGCGGCCGGGGCAGAATGCCTCGCGCACGGCCAGGCCGTGGCGGCCGATCCGGAGTGGCCGCTCGGCCGGGTCAAGGTCTACGCGCCGGCGGGCGATCTGCTCGCCTTGGGCGAGGTGAGCACGGATCGCCGGCTCGTGCCGCTGCGCGTGTTCGGACGTTAAGTGCTTGGAGCGGTGCTGAATCTTTCGGTAGAATGCGCGGCTTCAAGCGATAGGCTAATAGTGGAGAGGCTGCTGGATAAGGCAGCCTGGAGTAGGCAAATGACTTTGAAGTCGCCCCAGAAATCCGAGATCATCGGCGAATACCGCCGCGGCCCCGCCGACACCGGCTCGCCGGAAGTCCAGGTGGCCCTGCTGTCGGCACGGATCACGCAGCTTTCCGAGCACTTCGTCGGTCACGAGAAGGATCATCACTCCCGCCGCGGTCTGCTCAAGATGGTGAACCAACGCCGCAAGCTGTTGGACCACTTGAAGAAGGCCGATGCGCCCCGCTATCAGGAGTTGATCGGTCGCCTCGGACTGAGGCGTTGATCGCAAATTTCTCGAGTTTCAGAGCCGGTTCGTCCGGCTCTGAACGTTTTGAATCACCCGCGGCAGACGGCTTCCCTCTTCGGAAGCCGCGCAAACGTTTTCGTTAAGGATGGAAAAACAGTGAAAGTCAGCAGAAAGTTCAAGTACGGGGCGCACGACGTCACCATCGAAACCGGCACGGTCGCGCGACAAGCCGACGGCGCCGTCATGGTCAACATGGCCGACACCGTGGTGCTCGTCACCGCGGTCGGCGACAACAAGGACGTCGCGGGCCGGGACTTCTTCCCGCTGACGGTCAACTATCAAGAGAAGACATACGCCGCGGGCAAAATCCCCGGCGGCTTCTTCAAGCGCGAGGGGCGCCCGAGCGAGAAGGAGACGCTGACCTCACGGCTCATCGACCGCCCGATCCGGCCGCTGTTTCCCGAAGGGTTCCAGCGCGAGGTCCAAGTCATCGCGACGGTGCTGTCGATGAACCCCGAGATCGACCCGGACATCCCGGCGATGCTCGGCGCTTCCGCTGCGTTGTCGCTGTCCGGACTGCCGTTCCTCGGCCCGATCGGCGGCGCCCGCGTCGGCTACAAGGACGGCCAATACATTTTGAATCCGACGAGGACGCAGCTCCAGGAGTCGTCGCTCGACCTCGTGGTCGCGGGCACGAAGGACGCGGTGCTCATGGTCGAGTCGAGCGCCAAGGAGCTCTCGGAAGAGGTCATGCTCGGCGCCGTGATGTTCGGCCACGAGCAGATGCAGACCGCGATCAACGAGATCAAATCGCTCGCGGCGGAGGCGGGCCAGCCGAAGATCACCTGGGCGCCGCCGGTCGCCGATGCGGCCCTTACGGCGGCCGTCACGACAGTGATCCCCACGCTCACCGAAGCTTACGGGATCGCGGAGAAGCAACAGCGCTACGCGCGGGTTGCCGAGCTCAAGCAGCAGCTCGTCGCCTCGCTCGTCACCGAAGGCAGCACTTGGACGGCCGCCCATATCGAGGCAGCGTTCAAGAAGGTCGAGAAAAAAATCGTTCGCGGCCGAATCGTTGCCGGCAAGCCGCGCATCGACGGTCGCGACACACGGACCGTTCGACCGATCTCCATTCAGGTCGGCGTGTTGCCGCGCACCCATGGCTCGGCGCTGTTCACGCGCGGCGAGACGCAGGCGCTGGTGGTCACGACGCTCGGCACGGGCCGCGACGCGCAGATCATCGACGCGCTCGAAGGCGAGCGGAAAGACCCTTTCATGCTTCACTATAACTTTCCCCCCTATAGTGTTGGTGAGACTGGATTTATCGGCTCACCGAAGCGTCGCGAGATCGGCCACGGCCGGCTCGCTCGACGCGGCGTCGAGGCCGTGATGCCGGACATGGAGAAGTTCCCCTACGTGATCCGCGTGGTATCGGAGATCACGGAGTCGAACGGCTCGAGCTCCATGGCCAGCGTCTGCGGCACGAGCTTGTCGTTGATGGACGCCGGCGTGCCGACCAAGGCGCCGGTCGCGGGCGTGGCGATGGGCCTCATCAAGGAGCAGGACGGCTTCGAGGTGCTCACCGACATCTTGGGCGACGAGGACCACTTGGGCGACATGGACTTCAAGGTCGCGGGCACCACCGGCGGCGTAACCGCGCTGCAGATGGACATCAAGATCTTCGGCATCACCCGCGAGATCATGCAGAAGGCGCTCGCGCAGGCGCGCGACGGCCGGCTGCACATCTTGGGCGAGATGGGCAAGGTCCTGAAGGCGCCGCGCGAGAAGATGTCGGACTGGGCGCCCACGATCATCACGATGAAGATCGATCCGGAGAAGATCCGCGAGGTCATCGGCAAGGGCGGGGCGGTCATTCGCGGCATCACCGAGGAAACGGGCGCGACGATCGACATCGAGAACGACGGCACCGTCAAGATCGCATCGGTCGACGGCGCGGCGGGACGGAAAGCAAAGGAACGCATCGAGCTCATCACGGCGGACGTAGAAGTCGGACGAATTTACGAAGGTAAAGTCGTGCGCCTCATGGACTTCGGCGCGTTCGTCGCGATATTGCCGGGCCGCGACGGCCTCGTGCACATCTCGCAGATCTCGAACGACCGCGTCGAGCGCGTTAGCGACAAGCTCAAGGAAGGCGACGTCGTGAAGGTCAAGGTGCTCGAGGTCGACCGGCAGGGCCGGATCCGCTTGAGCATGCGGGACGTGAACGAGGCGGCCTGAAGCCCGCCTCCAGCTCACCGAAAATTCGTCGGACATCGCGCGGGGCGCCGGCCCCGCGCGTCGTCAGCCTGCTAGGACTTCCCCGCGGGCTCGCGCAGCTCGCGAATGCCGCGCAGGGTTTCGATGCGCCAGCGCGCGAGCGCCCATTCCCAGAGCCGCGCCGGCCGCGCGCCGACGAGCTCGCCGGGAACGCGTGCACCGAGTAGCTCGAGCACGCGGCGCGCCGTGTCGCTCGCGCGCTCGCCTGCAACCGCCGCGGCGCCCGTCTGCTTCGACAGCTTGTCACCGGCGGCGTTGACGACCACCGGCGTGTGCCAATACGCGGGCGCCGGTAGCCCGAGCGCCCGCTGCAAATGCAGGTGGACGCCCGTCGAGTCGAGCAGATCCACACCTCGCACGATCGCGGTGACGCCCTGGGCCGCGTCATCGAGCACGACGGCGAGATGGTAAGCGGGCAGGCCGTCGCGCCGTCTGACGACGTAGTCGCCGGTGACCGCGGCGACGTCGGCCGCGATCTCGCCCTGCACGCCGTCGACGAACGCCTGCACGCCCAAGTCCACCCGCACCCGGACCGCCGTCGCGGCGTCGTGGCGCGTCTGCGCGCGGCACGTGCCGGGGTAGCGGCTACCCTCGGCGACGTTCGCGGCGCGTACCGCGCTGCGCGAGCAACTGCAGAGGAACGCCAGCCCGCGCCGCAACAGGTCCGCGACCGCGGCCTCGTATGCCTCGTGGCGCGTGCTCTGGTGGAGCACCGAGCGGTCCCAATGGAGATCGAAGGCGTCCAGCGTCCGCAGGATGTCGTCGGCCGCGCCCGGAGATTCGCGAGGCGGATCGATGTCCTCGATGCGGACGAGCCACTCGCCGCCCGCCCGCTTCGCATGCAGGTAGCTCGTGACGGCCGTGAGGAGCGAGCCCACATGCAGCGGGCCCGTGGGAGAGGGGGCAAAGCGGCCGACGTAAGTCACGGCCGCCGCACCGTCAGCGGTATTGATCCTCGCGATCGCGGAACTGCTTCTCCGCGAGCTCGCGCCGCTCCTGAGCCTCGACGCAGAGCGTGGCCACCGGCCGCGCTTCGAGTCGGCGCAGGCCGATCTCGTCGCCGGTCTCCTCGCAGTAGCCGTACGACCCGTCGTCGATGCGGCCGAGCGCCGAGTCGATCTTCTTCAGGAGCTTGCGCTCGCGGTCCCGCGTGCGCAGCTCGAGGCCGAACTCGGACTCTTGCGTCGCGCGATCATTCGGGTCGGGGAAGTTCGCCGCGTCGTCCTTC
This sequence comes from Gammaproteobacteria bacterium, assembly GCA_035644475.1. Lineage (GTDB taxonomy): Bacteria > Pseudomonadota > Gammaproteobacteria > Steroidobacterales > Rariloculaceae > FEN-1219. Next base: position 18,946 of record DASQOL010000100.1, read on the forward strand.
ATGTGGAGCATCGTGCGGTCGACCTCCTCCATGAGCTCGCGCTTCCAGGCCAGCAGAATCTGGCGGAAGTGCTCGAGCTGCGGCTTGCCCATGTAGTCCTCGCCGCGCTTGGGCTGGTACGGCTCCAAGTGCATCGGCCCACTGAGCACGCTGCCGGACGAGCGGCGGCGCGACGACGAGGCGGCCGCGCGCACGGACGCACTCGGCGCCGGCCGGGCCGCTACCTTCCTCGTGCTGTGACCGTTCGCCTTCTTCGCGGAGATCGTTTTAACGCCCTTGTGGGCCGGCGGTTCTTTCTTCGTCACCTTGCTATGGCTCATGCTCTTGGCTGACTTCCCTGTCTTCTTCGACGAGGTCTTTTGCGTCCTGCGCGTGGATGAGCCTGCCCGGCCGCGCGCCGGTTTCGAGGCAACGATCTTCGCGACTATCTTCGTGCTACTTCGTTTCTTGGCGGCTGCTTTCTTCGCAGGCATCGCTCTGGCCTCCAAGACGGTCCAAAAGAAACCGGCGATTATACATAGCTCGCGGAGCAGCAAAAGACATTTCGCGCGCCGTCGTCAGCGGGGCTCCGGCGGCAGCTGCACGGCGAGCGCCGGAGTCCACTTCGATTGACGTTGTTCGGCAACGATCGTGGTGTAGATGCCACCTCGAACGTTGAACTCCGCCGTCAGGCGAATGAATCTCGGCTGGAGGAGACGAACGAGGTCGCCGAGGATGAGGTTCGTCACGGCCTCGTGGAACGCGCCCTCGTTGCGGTACGACCAGACATACAGCTTGAGCGACTTCAGCTCGACGCACAGTGCATCGGGCACGTACTCCAAGTGCAGCGTCGCGAAGTCGGGCTGACCTGTCTTCGGACAGAGACACGTGAACTCCGGAATCCGCATGCGAATCGTGTAGTCGCGATCCTGCTGCGGGTTCGGAAAGGTGTCGAGACTGTTCTTGGACGGTCGCGTCGCAGGCTTTCTAGCCACGGTTCGTGAGGTTCACTCGAGCGGGAATCGTCTTTCGATTATTTGTCATTCGGGATCGTCATCTCGGGTCGTCATCGCCGTCTTTTTACTTTACACTACCGCCCGTCGCAGCGGCCATTCGGCCTGGCCCCTTGCTCGACACACACGGAGATTGCGCCCCGCGCTATGCGCCTGAGTAAGACCAAGCTTTCGGGGTTCAAGACTTTCGTCGATCCCACCACGATCAAGTTCCCGAGCAACCTCATGGGCATCGTCGGGCCCAACGGTTGCGGCAAGTCCAACATCATCGACGGGATTCGTTGGGTGCTCGGTGAAGCGTCGGCCAAGACGCTGCGCGGCGACTCGATGGCCGACGTGATCTTCAACGGCTCGATCAACCGCAAGCCGGTCGGTGTCGCGAGCGTCGAGCTCACCTTCGACAACTCCGATGGCACGATCGCGGGTCCATACGCCGGCTATTCCGAAGTCTCGGTGCGCCGAGTGGTCTCGCGGGACGGAACGTCGCAGTACTACTTGAACAACGCCCGCTGCCGGCGCAAGGACATCACTCATATCCTGCTCGGCACCGGTGTCGGGTCGCACGGGTACTCGATCATCGAGCAAGGCATGATCTCGCGGCTCGTCGAGGCCAAGCCGGAAGAGCTCCGCGCGTTCCTCGAGGAGGCGGCCGGCATCTCGAAGTATAAGGAGCGGCGGCGCGAGACCGAGCACCGCATCCAGCACACGCGCGAGAACCTCGAGCGGCTCGCGGATCTCCGCGACGAGCTCGACAAACAGATCACGCACCTACAGAAGCAGGCGAAGGACGCCGAGAAGTACAAGGCAGCCAAGGCCGAGCAGCGTCGCGTCAACGCCGAGCTGCTCGCGCTGCGCCTCACGGCACTGCGCGCCGAAGTCGCGTCGCACGAGCAACAGTTCAAGGACAAGCAGCTCGGCCTCGACGCGGCGCTCGCGGACCAGCAGTCCACCGAGACGCAGATCGAGAAGCTGCGCGTGGAGCTCGCCGACCGCAACGAGAGCTTCAATGCCGTGCAGGGCAACTATTACAAGATCGGCGCGGAGATCGCGCGGCTCGAGCAGTCGGTGCAGCACCGCAAGGAGCTCTTGCAGCGCCAGAACGACGATCTACAGGGCACCGATCGGCAGATCGCCGAGATCCAGTCGCATGTGGCAAGCGACCAGGTCGAGCTCGAGCAGCTCGATCAGGTGTTGAGCGAGCTCGGGCCGGGCCTCGAACACGCCTACGCCGTGCAGCGCAGCACGCAGCAGGAGCTCGAGGACGCCGAGCGCGCGATGGAGCGGCTGCGCGAACGCTGGGAGCAAAGCGCCGAGGAGCTCGCGAGCGCCGAGCGCGCGATCGAGGTCGAGGGCACTCGTCTCGAGCAGCTGATGGCGCAAGGGCAGCGTCTCGAGAAGGAGCAGCAGAAGTACGCGGAGGAGCGAGCGGCGCTCACCTTCGACGAGCTCGAGCAGCGGCTCACGACGCTCGTGGGCGGCGATGAGCGGCTCGCAGCCGCTTGCGACGATGCAACGCGCGCGCTCGACACGGTATGGCAGCAGATTCAGCAGCTGCGCGAGCAGGACCAGAAGGTCTCGGCGCATCTCGATCAGCTCCGCGAGCAGCTACAGACGAACCGCGGCCGGCTGGGGTCGCTCGAGGCGCTGCAACAGGCGGCGCTCGGCAAAACGTCCGAGCAGGTCAATCGCTGGATCGCGAGCCAGGAGCTCGGCGATCGGAGTCGGCTCGCGCAGGAGCTCGCGGTCGAGCGCGGCTGGGAGCGCGCTGTCGAGACGGTGCTGGGGCCGTATCTGCAAGCGTTGACGATTCAGAGCATCGACAAGGTCGCGCCGAGCCTCCCGGAGCTCACGGAAGGCGGCCTCGCGTTGGTGGAGCAGGCGGAAGCACAGGCCGCGTCGACGGGCGGCGGGCAAATGCTGCTCGCGCGCGTCAGCTCGCCGGCTGCGGTAGCGCCGTTGCTCGCGGGGGTGCGCGCGGCCGAGTCGCTCCGCGAGGCCACTTCGCTGCGGCTCACGCTGCGCGACGGCGAGTCCGTCGTAACCCGCGAGGGAGTTTGGATGGGCCGCAACTGGGTGCGAATCACCCGTAGCGACGACCCCCAGGTGGGCGTGATCGTGCGCGGCGACGAGATCAAGCAACTCAACGAGAACATCCGCGAGACGGCCAAGCGCGCCGAGGAAGTCGCGAAAGCGCTCGCGGACACGCGCTCGCAAGTCGAGCGTCTGGAGGAAGCCCGCGTCACGGCGCAGGCGGAAGCCGGCCGCCGCCAGCAGTTGCTCGCCGAGACCCGGACCAAGCTCGGTGCCTGCCGCAGCGAGCTCGAGCAGAGCCGCAGCCGAGCCGCCGCTTTGGATCGCGCGACCACCGACCTCGGGGCCGAGCAACGAACGCTCGTCATGTCGCTCGACGAGAGCCGCGCGCGCCGCGCGTCCGCCGTCGAAAGGCAGCGAGACCTCGCTGCCGCACGCGAAGACTTCGAGCGCCAGCGTCGCGAGCAGCAGGAGAGCGTGGCCGCCGCGCGCGTCAAAGCTGAAGAGCACCGCGAGGCGGCGCAGGCCATCGCCATCAAAGTGGAGTCACGGCGCAGCTCGAAGGAATCCGCGAGCGCCGCTCTTGCGCGTGTTCAGAGCCAGCTCGCCCACCTCACGAAACGCCAACGCGAGCTCGAGACGGAGATCGACGCCGGCACCGAGCCGCTCGGGGTCGAGCAGCGCCAACTCGTCGTCAAGCTCGACCAACGGCTCGGCGTCGAAGCCGACCTCGGCCGCGCGCGCGCTGCCACCGAGGAGATCGACACGCAACTGCGCGACGCAGAGCAACTGCGGCACGCCAAGCAGGGCGTCGTCAACGAGATTCGCGAAGCCGCGGACAACGCGCGCCTCGCGGTGCGCGAGGCGCAGGTGCGCGCGGAGACCGTCGGCGAGCAGTTCGCCGAGACCGGTTTCGAGCTCGACAAGGTCGTCGCCGAGCTGCCGCCGGAGGCGACAGCTCAGGTCTGGCACGACACGTTCGAACAGTTGGAGCGGCGGATCCAGCGACTCGGTGCGATCAACCTCGCGGCCATCGACGAGTTTCAGGAGCAGTCGGAGCGCAAGAAGTACCTCGATTCCCAGTTCGCCGACCTCACCGAAGCGCTCGAGACGCTCGAGAATGCCATGCGCAAGATCGACCGCGAGACGCGATCGCGTTTCAAAGAAACCTTCGACAACGCGAACTTGGGTCTAGGACGGCTGTTCCCGCGGCTATTCGGTGGCGGCCACGCGTACCTCGAGCTCGACGGCGAGGATCTGCTCGCGTCGGGTGTGACGGTGATGGCGCGGCCGCCGGGCAAGAAGAACAGCTCGATCCATCTCTTGTCGGGCGGCGAGAAGGCGCTCACGGCCGTGGCGCTCGTGTTCGCGATCTTCGAGCTGAATCCGGCGCCGTTCTGCCTCCTCGACGAGGTCGACGCGCCTCTCGACGACGCGAACGTCGGACGTTTCTCGCAGATCGTGAAGGAAATGTCCGAGCGCGTGCAGTTCGTGATCGTCACTCATAACAAGACCACCATGGAAACCATGCGTCAGCTCACGGGCGTGACAATGCACGAGCCGGGCGTCTCTAGAATGGTGGCAGTGGACATCGACGAAGCGGTCAAGCTCGCGGCAATGTAACTCCGTATCGCGATGTGGGATCTGCGCTGGGTGCTGGTCGGGCTGGGTGCCCTCGTCGTAGTTGGGGTATACCTCTGGAGTAAGGGACTGTTCAGTCGCGCCCTGCCTCTTGGCACGCGACGCCAGCAACGGTCGGAGCCCACGATCGGCGCCTCCGCGGCCGGCGAGCCGGGACCCGCCGTGGAGCCGTATCCGCAGGAAGCCCTGGCGATTCCGCTGAAACATCCGCGCGGCGCTCCCGAGCGAATCATCACACTGCGGCTCATTCCGCGCGGCGAAGAGCTTGCGATGGAACGGGCCGTGCTCGCGTTGCGGTCGGTGGGCCTCGAGCACGGACGCTACGGGATTTTCCACCGGATGCTCGAGGGTCAACGCGACGAGCCGGCGTTCAGCGTTGCGAGCCTCACCGAGCCGGGCTCGTTCGATCTGAACAACCTCGCCAATCAGACGATCGCCGGGCTCAGTCTGTTTGTCGTCCTTCCGGGCACCGGAGACGCGGTAGGGCGCTTCGACGCGATGGTGGAGACAGCCCGCGCGCTGTCGGTGGAGCTCGAGGCCGACTTGCACGACGAGCGCGGCAGCTCTTGGAGCGTCCAACGAGAGCGCTATATCCGCGAGGAGATCATCAAGTATCGCCACCACACCGAGCGCTGAGGAGGCGGAGTGGCGAACGTCAACGCTCGGCTGCTCAAAGAGGTCAAGAACCTGCGGCGAACGCTCGAGGAGCACAACTACGCCTATTACGTGCTCGACGACCCGCGAGTCCCCGACGCCGAGTACGATCGGCTGTTGCGCCGCCTCCAGGAAATCGAGCAAGCCCATCCGGAGCTCGTTACTCCAGACTCCCCAACCCAGCGCGTCGGAACCACGAAGCTCGGAGCGTTCGCCGAGGTACGCCACGGCCGGCCGATGCTGTCGCTCGACAACGTCTTCGACGACGAGGAGCTCGCGGGCTTCGACCGGCGGGTGACCGAGCGCCTCGAGGCGTCCGGCGTGAGCCCGGAGACGGTGCAGTATTGGGCGGAGCCGAAACTCGATGGCGCCGCGGTGAGCCTTAGATATGAGAAGGGTGTCCTCGTGGCCGGCGCTACCCGCGGCGACGGCACCACGGGCGAGGACATCACGCACAACGTTCGCACGATCCGCGCGATCCCCATGCGCCTGCGAGGAGCAGCCGTGCCGGACGTGCTCGACGTGCGGGGCGAAATCTTCATGCCGAAGAAGGGTTTCGAAGAGCTCAATCGCCAAGCCGCTGAGCGGGGAGAGAAGACCTTCGTCAATCCGCGCAACGCGGCCGCAGGAAGCCTTCGTCAGCTCGACCCGCGTCTGACGGCAGAGCGGCCCCTGGACATCTTCTTTTATGGTGTGGGCGAGATCGCAGGCTGGCCGAAGGAGCCGACCAAGCACCAAGAGATACTCGAGCGGCTGAAGGAACTGGGGCTCAGAACGTGTCCCGACGCGAAATTGGTAGTCGGCATTCCGGGCTGTTTGGCCTATTACACGAATATCGGCCGGAAACGCACCGAATTACCTTACGAAATCGACGGGGTGGTCTATAAGGTCGACGACCTCGATTGGCAACGACGGCTTGGATTCGTCTCGCGGGCGCCGCGTTGGGCGGTAGCCCACAAGTTTCCCGCGCAGGAGGAGCTCACGGTAGTTCGCGACGTCGAGTTTCAAGTGGGTCGGACCGGCGCGCTGACGCCG
>DASQOL010000101.1:0-7973 GCA_035644475.1 Gammaproteobacteria bacterium
GCTCTTCGCGTTCCCGAGGGCTCCTGTTCTATCGACTCCTCGAGCAGGCCGTCGTCACCAACCCCGTGACCTACCGGGCGATCGCAAAAACGTCCTGAACCCAATATGTAGTGGTCGGTGGAGCTAAGTGGATACCCCATGATTATCACCAGGTATAGGCGGATTTTCCAATAACTATTAGTAGGTTATTCGCCTACTTTCTCTGCCTCGAACCTCGCCGCCGCGTGTCCGGCGGCGCGCCGATCCCCCCGCTCGCGCGAGGCCGTAGAACACGGGACGGAGGTCGGCCGAATGCCATCGGGAAGCCCTGGGCCGCCGCGTTCGCGAATCCGGGACGCGCTGCCCCGCTCGCGGGACGCTGCATCGAGCGCCCGGGCGTCGAAGGGCCGCGCTTTCGGCGCAAATCAATGACTTGACCGGCCCCCCGCGTATTGGCACGGCGCTTGCGAGCGATCTCGCGGATACGCCCGCGCCATGCTTCCGGGAGGGAGTCGTGAACCAACTCAAGCTCGCACTGCGTCAGCTAAGGCTGCGTCCCGGCCTGTCGCTGGTCGTGATCCTGATGCTCGCGCTCGGCATCGGCGCGACCACGGCGATGTTCTCGCTCTACCATCAAGTGCTCCTCCGTCCGCTGCCCGTGCCCGAGCCCGAGCAACTGGTGAACCTCGCGGCGCCCGGCCCGAAGCCAGGGGGTGGATATCGGGACCTCGCGATCGGGGACTTCGAAGCTACGTTCAGCTATCCGATGTTCCGCGATCTCGAGCGCGTGCAGACCGGGTTCACGGGTATCGCCGCGAGCGTCAACTTCATCGCGAACCTGAGCTACCGCAATCGTCCCGCCTCGGGCGGCGGTTGGCTCGTATCGGGCAGCTACTTCCGCGTGCTCAACCTGCGGCCCGCGCTCGGCCGGCTCATCGGTCCGGAGGACGAGCCGCGCCTGGGCGAGTCGGCCGTGGTCGTGCTCAGTCACGACTACTGGCAGAACCAGTTCGGCGCCGACCCGAAGGTGATCGGCGAGACGCTCATGATCAACGGTTACGCGCTCGAGATCATCGGCGTGGCGCCCGCGGGCTTTTCGGGCACGACCCTCGGGGCGCGGCCGCAGGTCTTCGTGCCGCTCACGCTCCAGGGGCAGATGATGCGCGTCTCGGCGGGAGATCCCGAGAGCCGCCTGAACTATTGGCTGTATCTCTTCGCGCGGCTCGCGCCCGGCGTCACGCTCGAGCGTGCGGCCGCGCAGCTCAACGGCGTCTACTCCGGAATCCTGAACGAGGTCGAGCTGCCGCTGCTGAGCGGGCTGAGCGGGCCGCCGCCGCCGCCGGGGATGCTCGAGCAGTTTCGCGAGCGGCAGATCGCGTTCTCGTCCGGGGCTCGGGGCAAGAGCAACCTGCCCGCCACGGTGGAGCGGCCGCTCACGCTGCTGCTCGGCGTGACGGTGCTGGTGCTGCTGATCGTCTGCGTGAACATCGCCAACCTGCTGCTCGCGCGTGGCGCGGCCCGAACCGGGGAGATGGCGATTCGTGCGTCGCTCGGCGCGAGCCGCGGCTGGCTCGTCCGGCAACTGTTCGCGGAGTCGTTGGTGCTGATCGCGATCGGCGGCCTGGCGAGCCTCGCCGTCGCCGCGCTCGTCGTGCGCCTCGTCACCTCATTGCTGCCCACCGGTCTCATTGTCGCGCTCGCGCCCGGGCTCAGCTCCGCCGCGCTGCTGTTCGCGGCCGGCGCGTCGCTCGCGACCGTGCTGGTGTTCGGTCTCTTGCCCGCCATGCGCGCGAGCGGCACGAATCCGGCTTACGCGATGCGGGCACATGCGACGCGCTCGTCGGGCGGCCGCGGCACCGTGCGGTTTCGCACCGTGCTCACGACCGCGCAGATCGCGTTCTCGATGGTGTTGCTCGTGCTCGCCGGGCTCTTCACGCGGAGCCTCATGAACGTGGGAAGCGAGAACATCGGCATATACGTCGACTCGGTGGTGAGCTTCAACATCACGCCGCGCCTCAACGGGTACGATGCGCAGCGTGTCGCGGAGCTCTACGACCGCGTGGAGGAGGCCCTTGCCGCGCAGCCGGGCGTGCTCGGCGTCGCCAGCACGTGGCTGCCGCTGCTCGGCAACTTCCCGCAGACCGGGGGCTTTTCGGTCGAGGGCTTCGATGTGGCGCCCGGCGCCAACACGAGCGCCAACATCAACGTGGTCGGATCGGGCTTCTTCGACGCGCTCGGCGTGCCGCTGCTCGCAGGGCGCGTATTCACGGATCGCGACACCGCCGAGGCGCCGCAGGTCGCGATCGTCAACGAGAGCTTCGCGCGCAAGTTCAATATCGGCGGCGAGGTTGGCAGGCACCTCGCGTTGGGCACGTCGACCACCTTCGGCGTCGAGATCGTCGGCATCGTTGCCGACGCGAAGCTCGACTCGCTGAAGAGCAGCGCGCCGCCGATCGCTTACTTTGCGCGCCGCCAGTTCGCCGCCGCGGTCCAGTCGATGTTCTATTACGTGCGCGTGGGCGTGGATCCGGACACGCTGCTCGCGCAGCTCCCGCGCGTCATCGCGCAGGTCGATCCCGAGGTGCCGGTAACGAACCTCCACACGATGACGACGGAGGTCCACAGCAACGTCTACATCGATCGGCTGTTGTCGACGCTGTCGGCGGGCTTCGCGGCGCTCGCGACGCTGCTCGCGGGCATCGGGCTCTACGGCGTGCTCGCGTACAACGTCACGCAGCGCACACGCGAGATCGGCTTGCGCCTCGCGCTCGGCGCGGCGCCCGGGCGGCTCCGGTCGATGGTGCTGAAGCAGGTCGGCGCGATGGCGCTGGTCGGCGCCGCGATCGGCCTCGCCGCGGCGCTCGCCCTCGGGCGGGTGGCGGAGTCCGTGCTGTACGGCCTGTCCGGCCACGACCCGCTGGTGATCGCCGCGGCCGTGGTGGTGCTGGGTGCCGTCGTGCTCGCGGGGAGCTGGGTGCCGGCGCGGCGCGCGTCCAACATCGCGCCGACAGAGGCGCTGCGGTATGAGTGAGAAGTCGGCGGTCGATCGCCGCGTAGGAGACTGGCCATGCTGATGCACCTCGTCAACGATCTGCGCCACGCCGCGCGGCGCCTCTGCGCGAGCCCGGGCTTCACCGCGGCCGCCGTCGCGACGATCGCGATCGGCGTCGGCATCAACACGGGCATCTTCTCAGTGCTGAACGCGGTCGCGTTCCGTCCGTTGCCGGTGCCGGAGTCGGGCGAGATCGTCGGTCTCGGCCAATTGGTCGACGGCACGGAGCGGTACTTCTACGGCGCGCGGATCATGTTCTCGACGGACGAATATCGGACCTATCGCGACAGCGCTCGCACGCTGTCCGGTCTCGTCGGCTTCTCGACCTCGTATTACGTCACGCTCGGCGGCGAGTCGCCGCAGCAGATCGCCGGCGCGTTCGTCACGTGCAACTATTTCGAAGTGTTGCGAACCCCGCTCGCCCTGGGTCCGTCGTTTCGACCCGGGGATTGCGAGCAGGACACGGCAGCGCCGACAGTCGTGCTCGGCCACGACCTGTGGACGACGGCGTTCAGTGCCGATCCCGCGATCGTCGGCCGCGAGGTCGTGCTGGACCGGCAACGGTTCCGCGTCGTCGGCGTTGCGGCCGAAGGCATGCGCGGAGTCGATCTCGTGGCGGTTTCGTTCTTCGTGCCGATCACGACACAACCGCTGCTGAACCCGGAGCTCGGCGCTTTGCACGACGCGAAGTGGAGCTGGCTCACGCTGCTCGGACGGCTCGCGCCCGGCGCCACCCTCGAACAGGCGCGGGCCGAGCTCGGCGTGATCGCTGCCCGGATCGATCAGGAGCAGCCGCCGCGGAAGACGACGTTGCTCGCGGAAGCCCGGCGGCCGGTGCCGAGGCCCGGAGCACGCACGTTCGTCCTCGGCGTCGGTACCGTCGTGATGGCGGCGTTCGGCATGGTGTTGCTGATCGCCTGTGCGAACGTCGCCAACTTGTTGCTGGCGCGCGCGACGGGACGAAGCGCGGAGATCGCCGTGCGGCTGTCGCTCGGGGCAAGCCGGGGCCGGATCGTGCAGCAGCTGCTTGCCGAGAGCGCGTGGATCGCTGCGCTTGGCGGAGCGCTCGGCTCGATGCTCGCCGTCTGGTCGTTCCGCGGCGTGGTCGCGTTCGCGATGACGGCGCTGCCCCGCGGCACGCCGGAGCTCACGCTCGATACGACCCCCGACGCGCGCGTGCTCGGCTATGCGTTCGCGCTCACGCTCGCGGCCGGCGTGGTGTTCGGGCTGCTCCCGGCGTTGCGCGCGTCGAAACGCGACCTGAACACGGCGATTAAAGGCGCGAACGCGTCCGGTCGGCGCGCCGACGGCCGTCTGCAGGGCACGCTCGTGGGCGTGCAAGTGGCTGTCTGCATCGTGCTCACGATCGCCGCGGCCCTACTCCTGCGGGGCCTCCAAGCAACGCAATCCGCCGAGCCGGGCTTCCGCTACGCGGACGTCGCCGTGGCGGAGATCGACTTCGGCGGCTACGACGCGGCCCGCGAGTCCGCGTTCCGGCGCGAGCTCGTGGAGCGCGTGCGCGCGTTGCCCGGCGTCGAAGCGACGGCGCAAGCGGCGCTGCCGCCGCTCAGCGAAGGCACCATGGGGATCAGCGCCGGCCTACCGGGGCAAGAGGAGCTTCCGCCGTTCGGCTTCAACAACGTTTCGGCCGACTATTTCTCGCTGCTCGAGATTCCGCTCGTCCGCGGCCGCGCGTTCACGGCCGCCGACGAGACCGACGGATCGACCGTGGCGATCGTCACCGAAGCGACGGCGCGCCGGTTCTGGCCGGGGCGCGAGCCCGTCGGGCAGAAGCTCGAGCTCGGGGCGAGGCCGAACGAGCCGCGGCGCGAGGTCGAGGTCGTCGGCGTCGCAAGCGACGCGGAGATCTTGAGCGTAGGCGAGGTCCCGTCGGCGTACGTGTACTTGCCGGCGGCGGGGACGCAGCGCGGCCTGCCGTTGCTCGTGAAGGCCCGTGGCGACTACGCGGGCACGGCGGCCGGCGTTCGTGCCGCGGTCGCCGCCCTCGATCCGGAGCTGGTCGTGCGCGTCGCGCCGCTCGAGGCGAATCTCGACATCTGGCGCCGGCTGGCCCAGGTCGTCAGCACGCTCGCGGCCTCGCTCGGCGCTGTCGCGCTCGTGCTCGCCGTCGTCGGCGTATACGGCGTAGTGGCGTATTCCGTGGGCCGGCGGGTGCGCGAGATCGGAGTGCGCATCGCGCTCGGCGCCCGCCGCGGCGACGTCGTCGCGCTGGTGTTGAGAAAGACGATGCGGCCGGTCCTTGTCGGCGCCGCGATCGGGCTCTTGGCCGGGCTCGGCGTCTCGCGGTTGCTCTCGGCCGTGCTGTTCGGTGTGAGCCCCGCAGATCCCGCGGCGTTGGCCGTCGCGCTGCTCGTCGTGCTCGGCGGCGCGGTGGCGGCGGGCGTCGTGCCCGCGCGCCGCGCGAGCCGCCTCGACCCGAACGCGGTGCTCCATCACGAGTGAGCTCCGCGCGCGAGGTCCGCGGGCAACGGCCGAGCGCGCGCCCTATTCCGGCTCGGGCGTCAGCGACACGATCAGGTCGCTGCCGTCGGAGAACGTTCCGGAGATCGTCACCTCGGCCGCGTTTGCGAACGGAGTTCCGTCTGTGTATGCTGTGTTAAACACAGCATCTTAAACACAGCATGTCCGACCGCCCAACCCACGCCGAGCTGTTCGAGAACCTGCGCATCGAGTTGCGCAGCGGCTGCGTGGTCCTCGCGGCGCTGGCGCAGCTGCGCGTCGAGCACTACGGCTACTCGCTGCGCAAGGCGCTGGCCCAGGCCGGCCTCGAAATCGAAGAGAACACCCTCTACCCGATGCTCAGGCGTCTCGAGAAGCAGGGGCTCCTGGTCAGTGACTGGCGCGAAGAGGACAAGCGCAAGAAGCGCTTCTACCGGCTTTCCGCCGACGGGAAACGAATCCTCGCCGACCTTTTCGCCGAGTGGGACGGCATCGACGCCGCGATCCGCCGGCTTCGTAAAGGGGAGATCGATGACGCTGCTTGATCATTACCTCAACGTCGTAGGAGCGGGCTTGCCGAAGGGCTCCGACCGACCAGACATTCTCGCGGAGCTGCGCGGCCATCTCGAGTCGAACATGGACGAGCGTGCCGCCGAGCTCGGCCGTCCCCTCACCGAGTCGGAGCAAGAGGCCGTGCTCGCCGACTTCGGCGATCCCTTCACCGTCGCGAAGCGCTACGGGCGGAAGGCCGGGCGGGGGGTCGCGTTCGGCCCGTTTCAGCTGATCAGCCCCGACTGGTTCCCGGTCCACGGGGTCGCGATTCTGTTCGTCCTCACGATCAACGTCATCGTCGGCCTGGTCGAGGTGGCGCTCACCGGGGCGTCCTTCGCGATGCTCGTTCGTGAGCGCGCCCTCAACATCCTCGGCGTCCTGGTGGTGATCACGCTGACCTTCGCCGGCGTCGACTTCTTCCTGCGCCGCTCCGGTAAGCGGCAGCGCGGCTCCCCCGAGAGCTGGCTCTTCTACACGCCGTATCTCAAGTACGTGCCGAAATGGTATTCGGCGTCGGGCTTGGCCTGCCTGAGCGCGGTTGCGGTCTCGTGGGGGCTTTGGTGGGGAGTGTGGCCCGACGTGGCGCACCTGATCGTCGGCCCCGCGGTCGACGGGCTCGAGCTCGCGCCCTCGTGGCAGCGCCTCCAGTGGTGCCTGTTCGCGCTTCTCCTGGTCGGGGTCGGGCAACGCGCCTTCAGCCTCGTGCGGCCGGACTTGAATTCGCTGCCGTGGGCGGTTCGCCTCGTCCTCAACACCATTTGCGTAGCCCTGCTCTACCCGATCTTCGCCAGCGCACCATTCGTGCTGGCCCCGGACGCCGCGGCGGCGGGTGCCGCGACCCTCGAGCTCGCGCAACGCATCAACGGCGCGACGCAGGGTCTGCTTCGCGGCTTCGGAATCTATTGGGTGGTCAACATGCTCTGGATCGCCCTGGTTTGCGCGGGGCACCTCGCCTATTACCGCCACGGCCGGCGACTGCGCGCGGTCGGCAAGGCGGAGGCCTCGTCCTCGGGCGGGTCATTGCTCGAGTTTCGCCGCGACGGCACCGCGGGGCGGCGACGATGACCCGCGCGAGGCTCACCTTGGCGCTCGGCCTCGCGGCGCTAGCGACTGCGCTCTGCGCCTGCCGCGGCGACGCGCCCGTCGGCGCCGGCCGACTGCAGCTCTGCGGAATCGGCGAGGGCCCTCGCGGCGCGTACTGCGGCACGCTCACGGTCTTCGAGGATCGCGCGGCGCAAAGCGGCCGCACCATCGACTTGAAGATCGTCGTGGCGCGGGCGCTGCGTCGCGTCCCGAAGCCCGACCCGCTGTTCGTGCTCGTGGGCGGACCCACCGGCGGCGCCGCGACGATGGCGGATCGCCTGGCGCCGATGTTTGGCGGCATGCAAAAGGATCGCGACGTCGTCTTCGTCGACCAGCGCGGCACGGGTGCCTCGAATCCGCTCGACTGCGAGCCGGCCGAGCCGACCCTCGCCGCCGTGGTCGAGCAGCCCGTCGAGCGGCTGCGAAGATGCCTCGAGCAGCTCGACGCGGATCCGCGCTTCTACACCACGGCGCCGGCGATGGACGACCTCGACGACGTCCGCCGCTACTTGGGCTACGACCAAATCAATCTCTGGGGCTCGTCGTACGGCACGCGCGCGGCGCTGGTGTACCTCGCCCGTCACGAGACGGCGGTGCGCAGCGTCGTGCTCGACTCGGCGGGCGCGATCGATTCGCCGTTCGTGCTGAACCTGCCGCGCGACGGCCAGCGCGCTCTCGACCGGCTCGTCGCCGACTGCGCGGCCGAAGCGTCGTGCGAGCGCCGGTTCCCCAATCTCGGCGCGACGGTGAGCGCGGTGCTCGATCAGGCTGCAACGAGACCGACCGTTCGCCTGGTCCATCCGCGCACGGGCGCCCCGATCGAAGCGGCCATCTCGCGCGACCTGAT
>DASQOL010000102.1:0-26454 GCA_035644475.1 Gammaproteobacteria bacterium
CGCGTAATGAGGGTGGGGCGCGAACGGCGCGAACGGGCTGTAGCCCCAGAAGTTGGTGAGTCCGAATGCGGAGCAGTCGGGCGGCACCTCCTGCCGGTCGAAAGCGAAGACGGGCAGAAGCTCCACGTCCGAGATCCCGAGCGCCAGCAAGTGCGGAATCTTCTCGATGAGCCCGCGGTACGTGCCCGGATGCTGGACCCCGGACGACGAGTGGCGCGTAAAGCCGCGCACGTGCAGCTCGTAGATGATCGACTGGTGCAGGGGCCGCCGCAGCGGCCGGTCGCCTTCCCAGTCGTACGCGTCCGGCGCCGCGATTTGCGCGCGGATCGCGGTGTGCTCGCCGCGGTGCGCCGCGGCGCGCCGCCAGGTCGTGTCGCTGACGAGCCGCGCCCACGGATCGAGCAGCTCGCGGCTCGCGTCGAACCGCAAACCCGCCTCGGGCTCGTGCGGGCCGTCGGCGCGCCAGGTGTAGAACCAGCCCGGCTGGGCGCCGCGAACGAGCACGTGCCAGAACGCGAACGTGCGGTTGCGCTCGGCGTCGAGCTCGATCTCCGTCACCGGCTCGGCATCCGTGGCGCCGCGGTAGAGCCTGAGCCACACGCGCGTCGCGCGCGGGCTCAACACTGAGAAGTTCACGCCGCCGCGCGCAACCGTGGCACCCATCGGGAAGCGGGAGCCCGCGGCGATCTCGAGCTTGTTCCTCACGTGGCCGTAAGACCCTAGAGCTTGCGCATCAAGCCGAGCTCGTACGCTTGGGTGAGATGCGGGTGCTGCGGCACCGCGCGGATCTCGTAGAGCAGCGAGCCCGCCCACGGCGGCTGGAACTCGAGCCGATAGCGGCAGACGGCCGCGGCCTCTGCCGAAAGCGGCTCGAACTGCTCGAGCAGCACCGTCTCGCCCTCGACGTAGCCGACGCCGAGCTGCGTCCGGCGGTTCTCGGCGTAGCCCTGGATCGGCACCGCGAGGTCCGACCCGAGCGCTCGATGCACGACGCATTCGACGCGGAGGTCCTGCGGCGCGAGACCGTTGAGCGTGACGTCCACCTCGAGCGTGACGCGATCGTGGAATGTGACCTCGCGCGCCGCGGCCTGCGCCAACTTGAGCGCGACGCCGGGCCAAGCCGCGCGCACCTTTGTCTTCCACTCCGTGAGCTCGCGCGCGACCTTGCAGCCGTCGGCCGCGACGACGCGGCCCTTCTTCGCGGCGGGCGCGTAGAAGCGCTGGAGGTAGTCGCGCAGCACGCGCTCGCTGTTGAAGTGCGGCAGCACCGACGCCATCGACCGCTTGCACAGCTTGACCCACTCCGGCGACCGCTCGGCGCCCTGGTCGCGGGCGTAGTAGAGCGGGATCACCTCGTCCTGGAGGATCTCGTAGAGCGTTTCCGCGTCCTGACGATCGCGATCCACGTCGGCTTGCACGTCGACCGTCGGCGGAATGCCCCAGCCGTTCTTGTGACCATTGCGCCCGTCGTAGGCCTCCGCCCACCAACCGTCGAGCACACTCAAGTTCACCGTGCCGTTGATCGCGGCCTTCATGCCCGAGGTGCCGCTCGCCTCACGCGGCGGCACGGGCGTGTTGAGCCAGATGTCGACGCCCGACGTGAGCAGGCGCGAGAGCCCCATGTCGTAGCCCTCGACCAGCAGGATCTTGCCGACGAACGGCGGCAGCGTGGAGACGCGCTGGATCTCGCGCATCATCGCTTGCGCGGGCTCGTCGGCCGGATGGGCTTTGCCGGCGAACACGAACAGCACGGGCCGCCCCTCGTTCTGCACGAGCGTCTCGAGCCACTTCAAGTCGGTCATCAGCAGCGTCGCGCGCTTGTAGGTGGCGAACCGCCGCGCGAACCCGATCGTCAGCACGTTCGGCTGCTCGGGGTCGACGAGCTTCAAGACCCGATGGATGTGCGCCTCGCTCAGCCCGTTGCGCGTGTGCTGGCGCGCGAGCCGCTCGCGGAGCACGCGCAGAAGCTGCGCCTTCACTTTCTGCCTCGTGCCCCAGAACTCCTCGTCGGGAATGTCGACGATCTTGTTGATGAACGTGCGATCCATGAGCCGCTCGCGCCAGCTCGGGCCGAGATGGCGGTCGAGCAGCACCACCCACGCCTGGCGCAGGAAGGTCGACACGTGCACGCCGTTGGTCACGTAGCCGACGGGGTTCTCGGCGGGCGGCACGTCGGGCCAGCTCGATTGGTAGAGCCGCGACGACACCCGGCCGTGGATCTTGCTGACGCCGTTGATCGCCGCGGCGCCGCGGATCGCGAGCTGGGTCATGCCGAAGCCTTCGCGCTGCTCCGCCGAGCGGCCGAGGTCCAAGAGCTCCTCGACGCCGACCCCGAGGTCGGCGATGAACGCCTTGAACTGGTTCGCGACGCGATCGAATGGGAACACGTCGTGCCCGGCGCTCACGGGCGTGTGGGTCGTGAACACCGTGCTCGCGGCCGTCGCCTCGAGCGCCGGCGCGAACGGCACCCCCTGCGTCGTGAGCTCGCGCAGCCGCTCCACCACCGAGAAGGCCGCGTGCCCCTCGTTCATGTGCCAAACGGTGGGCTCGAGCTTGAGCGCCCGCAACGCGCGCACGCCGCCGACGCCGAGCACGGTCTCCTGATGCATCCGTAGGTCGCCGCCGATGCCGTAGAGCACGTGCGTGATCCTGCGGTCGTCGGGCGCGTTCTCTTCGACATCGGTGTCGAGCAGCAGCACGAGCACGCGGCCCACGGCGGCCTTCCACACGCGCACCGCCACCTGGCGATCCGCGAACGGGCAGCTCACGCGAAGCTCCTTGCCCGCTCCGTCGCGCGCGATCTGCAGCGGCGTGTTGCGCGGCTCGATCGGCGGATACGCGCAGACCTGCTGGCCGTTGCGATCGATGCGCTGGTTGAAGTAGCCCTGCCGATAGAGGAGCCCCACGGCGACGAACGGCAGGTCGAGGTCGCTGGCTGTCTTGCAGTGATCTCCGGCGAGGATGCCCAAGCCGCCGGAGTAGATCGGGAAGCTTTCGTGCAAGCCGTATTCCGCGCAGAAATAGGCGATGAGGTCGGTCGGCTCGAGCTCGTCGTCCCGTCGCTCGTCGGCCCTCTGCCCGGGCGCGCGCGGCGCGAGGTAGCGGTCGAGGTCGCTCAGCACTTCCTCGTAGGAGCGCAGGAACCCCGGGTCCTCGGCCGCGCGCTCGAGGATCCCTTGGTCCACGCACTTGAGAAACAATTTTGGATTGGCCTCGCACTTGCGCCAGAGCACCGAGTCGAGCCGGCGGAACAGCTGTCCGGTGGTCGGCTGCCAGCTGAACAGGAAGTTGTCCGCGAGGTCGCCGAGCCGGCGCAACGGAACGGGCAGCGTCGGCGCCACGAGCAACGGGAACATCGCGTTCGACATGGGGAGCTCAGTCCTTCTCGACGGTGTAAAGAAGATCCATGGACTTCTGGTCGCCCGAGCGTGTCTCGAGGCTGAAGCGGTCGTTCATTTTGAAGCGTACCAGCAAGCCGCCGATTTTATTGAAGAGACCGTAGCTGTAGCGAACGTAGACACGCGGGCTCAGGTACTTGCCGGCCATGAGCGCGCCCGCGTCGGTGTCGGTGGTCTGCACCGACAGCTCGTCCAAGCCAATCGTCTGGCCGATCCTCTGCACCACGGGCAGCGCCTGCTGAAGGCCCATCGAGATCGCGGCCGTCTGCAGAGTGGCCGACTGCTCCGCGCCACTGCCCGAGACGGGCCGGCCGAGCAAGAGATACGACAACGCGTCGGCCTCGCTCATCGCGGGCGTCGAGAACACGCGCGTGCGTGGAGCCATGATCGTACCGGTGAGCTCCACGCCCACTCGCGTCTGCTCGAGGCCCGCGCCGGTGCCCTCGATGCTGCGGACCGCGCGCACGTCGAGGCCGGGGTCGTCGACCGGCCCGCTGAACAAGAGCTGGCCGCGCTCGAGCTCGAGCGTCTGACCGTAGGCGCTGTACGTGCCGGCGAGCGTCAAGGTGCCCGTCGCCGTCGTCGAGCGGTCGGCATCCCGGTTCATCCGCAACTGTCCCGTGACTTTGGTTGCAAGATTCAGGCCGGAGTAGCGGACGTCGTCGCCGAGCGTGAGCAGGAGCTGCGCCTGCAGGCGCAGCGGCCGGACCTGCGTCGTCTCCACGGCGCCGTGAACGACCGTGTCGGGCGACGGCACGATCGCCTGAGCCGGCAGCTCGGAGAGCTTCACGTTCGCGCGCGGCACGTGCACCGTGCCACTCACGCGGATGTCGGGCAGCTCGACGCGCAGGTCGAGATCCGGCGACACGTAGATCTCGGCGTCGGGCAACTGCACCGCCTCGATCGAAGTGCCGCGGAGCTTGAGCTGCGTCGGCCAGCCGGCGCGCGGATCGAGGGCCGTGCTGCCCGTGAGCGCGAGCGTGCCTTCGCCGACCTTGCCGTTCGCGTCGAACTCGAGCGCGCGGCCGTCGCGGCTCACCGCGGTGGCCTCGATCTGCTCGACGGTGAGGCCCCAGCCGGGGATCGAGACCCGCCCCTGGTTCCAGGCGCCGCTGCCCTCGACCGTCGGCTCGTTCACCGTGCCGCCTATGCCCAGATCGACCGCGAGCGAGCCACCGACCTGGCCCAGCTCCGGCGACAGCAGCGCGAGGAATCCCAAGTCGGGCCAGCGCACGCCGACGTGCCCGCCGATCGTCGAGTCGCGCGCCCGAACGTCGTCGATCCGGGCGTCGACGCCGATCTGCCCCGTGCCGGCGCCGCGGACGTTGCCCGTCAGCTCGAGCCGGCCGTCCTCGGCCAAGGTCGCCGTCGCGACGAAGTCATCGAGCTCGGTCGCGAACGCCTGCTCACCGCCGAACGCCACGCGCGCCCGCGTCGGCCCGCCGGTGAGCGCGAGCGCGCCGTGCGGCGCGCCGGTGAGGTCGAGGATCGAAGCCGACAGTTGGTACACGCCGTCGATCTCGAGCGCGGGCGGCAACAGCGGCCGCAGGCTCTTGAGCTCGAAGTTCTGCGCGGAGACGACGAGCCGATCCTCGGGCTTGCCGTCGAGCGTGAGCTCCGCGCACCAGCGCGCGCCGGATTCGTGCAGCAGACAGCTCGTCGCGAGGCCGGCGGTACGCGGGCCGAGCCTTGCGCGTGTCGGGGTCTCGAGGCGCCAGCCGCCGAGCACCATCTCGTTGACCTCGAGGGTCTCGAGCGTGCCGCGCCAAACGCGCGCCTCGTCGAGGCCGCCCGTGGCCGCGAGCATCGCGGTCCAATCCGCGGCGCGCGCCTCGACGCCGATGCGCGCCGCGCCCGTGGTGCCGTTCAGGCGCGCGTGCACGCTGTCCGCTTCGATCACGCCGCGCGCGACGCCCTCGGCGTCGACCGTGAGCGCGAGCGGCGTGCCCGGCGGGAAGCCCACCTCGCCCGACACACTGAGCCGCGCGAACTGCACGCCGGCGACGTCGAGCCCGCGGCTCGAGAGCTCGCCGCGCGCGATCGGCGCGTCGAACGCGCCGTCGAAAGTGACGCTGCCCGCGAGCGAGCCGCTCGCGCCCGGCACGAGCACGCCGAGCTGCACGAGGTCTGCGTCGACCTTCAACGCGAGCGTGCTCGAGTCGACGCTGCCGTCGAGCACGAGCTTGTTCGCGTCGCCCGACGTGAGCGTCAACGCCGCGAGCTGCCAGCGGTCGGGCGCCGAGCGCGTCGCGCCGCCGCGGATCGTCACGGGATAGGCTCGCAGCAGGCCGCTCAAGTCCGCGGCCGTGAACTGCGCCTCGAGCGGCTGCACGGTCGCGTGCAGCTTGGCGGTGCCCGAGAGCCCGCCGGGCCAGCCGTCGACAAGCCAGCGCGGGTCGAGGTCGCGGGCGGTCACGTCGAGATCGGCGACGCGCGCGTCGAGCGCGACGCGTCCCCGGCCGTCGAGCTCGCCGAGCGCGGCGCCGTCCCAGGTCTTGACGGCCACGGTGAGCGGTTGCGCGTCGAGGATCGCGCCCGCGCCGCTGCCGGCGAGCGTGAAGTCGGCCGCGCGGCCGTCCACGTCGAGCGTGCCGTTGCCCGTGTAACGATAGGCGTCGAGCGTGCCGGCGATCTTGAGCTCGCCGCGCGGGGTCTTGTACTCCTCCGCGTTGGGGATGCCCACGTCCTGCCACGAGATCGCGAGGTCGAAACGCATGCGATCGGTGAAGTCGAGGTCGCCGTCCGCGACGACGGCGTACGGCGCCGTGAGCTCGTGGTGCACGCGCAGCTTCGGCCAGTCGCCCGCGATCGTAAAACGGGCGGCGCCGTTCAGGCCGAGCGCCGGGCCGGCCCATTCGGCGCGCGTCTCGACGTGGACGGGGTCGGCGATGGTCACGGCGCCGTCGCCCTTCAGCACTACGCCGGCGAAGTCGGCGGTCACGTCGCGCAGCTCGACGAGCTGCCCGGCCATCCGCAGCGACAGCCGCGAGACGCCGAACGCGGTCGTGGTATCTCCGATGTGCAGGGTGAGGCCGTCGGCCGTCGCATCGTCGACGGTGAGCGTGAACGGCAGCTCGAACGGCGCGGAGCGGTTGTCGGCCGCCCCGGGCGGCAGACGCCGGTACTCGACCGGCGTGACGTGCGCGGCGTCGAACCCGACCACGCCGAGCAACGCAGCCCCGACGTCCCACTCCGCATCGAGCCGCGCGAAGTCGACCTCGTCGCGCGCGAGCCGCACGTGCACGTCCTCGATCGCGAGGCCGCCGAGCAGCGTGCCGGTGACGCGGCCGATCTGAAATGCCGGCTCGATTCGCGGCCGCACGCGCGCGAGGAGCCAGTCCGTCCCGGACTGGCTGCCGAGCAGCCAGAAGAGCGCGGCCACGGCCGCGACGGCCAGCGTGCCGAGCACCAGCAGCCCCGCGAGCGTCCGGTGCAGCCAGCGCCACCTCACAGGTCCGGCCCCAAGTTGATGTGCAGCCGCCAGCTGGTGGTCGGATCGTCGAACGGATGCGCGATGTCGATGCGGATGGGCCCGAGCGGCGACAGCCAGCGCACGCCCAGGCCGGCACCGGTCCTGGTGTCGAACGAGTGGCGCTCGAACGCGTTGCCCGAGTCGACGAACATCGCCATCGACCACTTCGGCCACTTCGCGCGCATCGGATGCTCGAACTCGAAGCTCGCGGTGGCGAGGGACGACCCGCCGATTACCTGGCCGGTCGCGTCCGTGGGCCCGAGCGCCTCGAAGTCGTAGCCGCGCACGCTGTTGTCGCCCCCGGCGAAGAACCGCACCGACGGCGGCAGATCTTCGAACGAGTCCTCGGCCATGGCGCCGAGCTCGCCGCGCACGATGAAGCGCGACATCTTCGGCGTGGACCAGATCCACTTGCCGCGCACGACTGCTTGCACGAGGCTGTTGTCCGAGCCGAGCTCGTCGGCCGCGAATTGCACGCGTAGCGAGATCTTCGACCCGGTGCGCGGCCGGATGTTGTTGTCGGCGAGAATCCTCGTCCAGTCGATGCCCGGCATCAGCAGGTGCGCACGGCCCGCCTGTGCGCCGACCTCGAAGTCCTCGACGAGCAGCGACAGGAGCTGGGTGCGCGTCCAGTTGCCGGGACGCACGGCCACGCGCCGCGCGCCGAGCTCGAGGCTGTCGCTCGTCGACGTGTCGGTATCCTCGGTCTTGATGCCGGCGTCGAACGCCACCCATTCCTTGCGCGGGTCGCCGAACGGAATGCGGTAGCTCGCCCCGAACTCCGATATCACGGGCGAAATCTGCGCGCTCACGCTGAACTGATGGCCGCGCTCGTTGAATCGCCGGTAGGTGCGGCTGAAGCGGAGCCGCGGACCCGTGTCGGTGGAGTAGCCGATGCCGTAGGTCAGCTGCTTGCGGCGGGAGGCGGTGAGCGTGATCTCGACCGGGATCGCGTGCGCGTCGCGGTCGGCTTCGAGCGGCCGCACGTCGATCGTCTGGAAGTAGCCGCTGTCGGCGAGCGCGACGTAAAGCATCGTGAGCACGCGCGCGTCGTAGGGGTCACCGGGCTTGAACGGCAGATACGCGTGCGCAAGCTCGTCGCTCACCACGTCCTGATGCAGGTCGACGGCGCCGAACGTGTAGCGCGCGCCCGAATCGAAGCGCAGCTCCACATCGGCCACGCGCTCGTCGGGATAGACGTCGATGCGGCTCGCGACGAACTTGGCGTCGGGATAGCCGCGCTCGAGGGCGAGGTCGGACCAGCGGCGCTTCAGGCCCTCGTAGACGCCGTGATTGAGCGGCTCGCCCGTGCGCCACGCGTCGCGCTCGATCGCGCCCGTGAAGTCGCCGTCGGCGGCGGCGGCGCCCGTGATGTCGATCGTGGCCACGCGCAGCAACACGGGCTCGCCCGGGGTAACGTCGAACGTCGAATGCCAGCACTCCGGCGCAAACTCGAGCTTCGCGTCGATCTTCGGCGAGTAGTAGCCGAACGCCTCGAGCGCCTCGCGGATCCGCGGCAGCGCCGTCTGCTGCTGCTGCTCGATGCGCCAGCGCGGTGCGTCGCACGGCTCCTCGTCGAGCGACATATGCGCGAGCACGTTCTCCGCGAGCGGCCCGTCGATGCCGCCGAGCTTGACGTCGGCCGCCACGGGCCCAACCGCCAGCAGCGCGACGAAAAATAGGGACAGGTTACTTTTTCCACGCACTCGCCCGAGTCTACTTGGATCGCCCGGGACCCGCCGTCGGACCAAGGGGAAAAATAGGGACATGTTTGATTTTTTCAGCGGTCGCCCGCCGCGCCGGGGGCAGCGCCGCAAATCAAACATGTCCCTATTTTTTGACGGTCATCGTGGCTACGGTGCAGCCGACCGCGAAGATCGGGATCGGGGCGTAGAAGAGGAGCTCGCCGCTGGCGCCTTCGGTGGCGCCGGCAACCGCGAGGAACGTGCGGATCTCGAATCCGCCCTGCCCGGCGTCGCGCAACGTCTCCTCGTCGCTGTAGGAGATCAGGTCCTCGCGGCGGTTGGCGATGAAGCGGTCCAAGAACTCGCGGTCCCAGGCCTCGTTGATGACGCCCGAGTCCGGCGTCGCGGGCCAATGCGAAATGCCGCCGGTGCCGACCAGCGCGATGCGCTCGGGTTGCGCGTCGCACGCGCGGCGCAGCGCGCGGCCGAATTCGTAAGCGCGCGGTAGCGGCGTGAGCGGCGGGCCTTGGCAGTTGACGTTCACCGGAATGATCGGCAGGTCGTAGCGCGGCGTCAGAAAATGGAGCGGCACCATGATGCCGTGGTCGAACTTCCACTCCTCGGCGTACGCGACATCGATGTCGCTCATCAGCGCCGTGATCAGGCGGCGGGAGAGATCCGCGTCCCCGGGCACGTGCTGCTTCGCGATCGCGAGCCACTGCGGGTCCTCGATCGGCCCCTCGTAGCCGTCGGCCATGCCCACGCAATAGGCCGGCATGTTGTTCATGAAGAAGTTGGCGAAGTGCTCGGCCGCGACCACGATCAGCGCGTCGGGCTTCGCGGCCTCGAGCCGCGCGCGCAGCTCGCCGAGCTTGGCGTAGAACGCGTCGCGGACTTTCGCGTCCGCGCGCGCGGCACGGCCGGTGATCCCGGGCGCGTGGCTGCAGACGCCGGCGAATACAAGACTCATGGGGCGAGACTCATGTCCCGAGCCTCACCGCGCGCGGTCCTTCAGCATGCTGTAGAGGCCGGCGCGCACGGGGCCGTGCTCGTCCACTCCAGCGCGCATCGCGGCGATGTAGGCATCCCACGGCATGCCGAGCAGCGCCGCGTAGTGCATCAGGATCTGGCCATTCACGCCCATTACGTAGAGCAAGCCGACGTCGCCGTCGTGGAGCGCGGCACGCTCCTCGTCCGTGAGGTCGTACTCGGCGAGCAGCTCGTCGCGGTCCGCGTCGAAGCGCTTACGAACCAGCGGATCGCGGTTCAGCTGATACAGCAGCTTTTGGACGTAGTAGAGACTCATCGCTAAACGGCTCGTGACGAACACTCGACGATCGGGATGCCGCATCGGCTGCCCGTGAACCAACGTTACGTCAACGATAGAAGATCCAGCAAGGGCGCGGGGCGAAGCGTCCGGTGACGTCTTGGCGCGGCCGCGTTGCCGGCGCGCGGGCAATTGGCTACGCTCGTCGCGATTCATCGCGGAGTACGAGACTTGCCGGGCGATCCGAATCAGCAGCCGATACGACGCACCGTAGGCCGCCGCGTCGCGCGCGACGGCGGCCCTCCGGGGCCCGGGGATCGCGCCGCGCTCGATAGCATGGCCCGTTACCGAACGCGCGCGCCGAAAGGCGTGTTCGTCTACTACTCGGCCGAGGAAATGGACCGCGATCGGCTGAGTTGGACGGTGGACGCGATCGTCGAGCGAGACCGTTGACGGAATACACCCGCCCGGCGACTTGGGATGACGTGAAATCGCTCGCGCGCTATCTCGACGAGCAAAGAGTCGAGTACGCGCTGGTAGGAGGCTACGCGCTCGCGGCGCACGGGTTCAGTCGATTCACCGAGGACATCGACATTCTCGTGAATCCTTCCGCCGAGAATTCGCGTCGATGGATACTGGCGCTGTCGCGCCTGCCGGACGCCGCCGCAGCGGAGCTCGCCGCCGAGAGCGACGTGTTCGCCGACGACAAACGCTACGCGATTCGCATCAACGACGAATTCACCATCGACGTAATGCCGTCGATCGCGGGCCTGTCCTGGGAAGAGATGAAGCCTCACATCGCGTCCACGAAGATCGACGATGTCGTCGTCCGGCTGCTCGATCTCCGCGGGCTGCTCAAGACGAAACAGGGCGCACGCCCGAAGGACCAGATGGACGCCGCGGTGATCGCGGCGGCGCTCGAGAAGCTGGGCGATCCTCGGGACTGAGCCGGCGGCTCACTTGCCGAGCGACGGCACCTTGTGGGTGCCGTGCGCGACGCAGACGTTCTTCGTCTCCATGTAGAAGTCGAAGCTGTAGTCGCCGCCGTCGCGGCCGATGCCGCTCGCCTTCATGCCCCCGAACGGCGTGGGCAGATGGCGGTTGTTCTCCGAGTTCACCCACACCATGCCGGCGTCGAGTGAGCGCGCGAAGCGATGCGCCCGGCCAACGTCGTTGGTCCAAAGATAGCCGGCGAGGCCGTAGCGCACGTCGTTCGCGAGCTTCAGCGCCTCGGCCTCGTCGTTGAACGGAATCGTGGTGAGCACGGGCCCGAAGATCTCCTCCTGCGCCACTCGCAGCGAGTTGTTGGCGCCCGCGAACACCGTCGGCTGCACGTAGTTGCCGCCCGCGGCGGCTACCGCGCCGCCGACCGGGATCGCAACGCGCTCGCCGCGCGCCACGTCGAAGTAGCCGAGCACCTTCTCGACGTGCGTCGGATGGATCAGCGGCCCGACCTCGGTCGCAGGGTCGAGGGGGTGGCCCACCTTGATGCGGCGCACGCGCTCGACCAGCCGCTCGGTGAACTCGCGCTCGATCGACTGCTCGACCAGCAAGCGGCTCGACGACGTGCAGCGCTCGCCGTTCAAGCTGTAGATCATGAACACCACGGCGTCGAGGGCGCGGTCGAGATCGGCGTCGGCGAACACGACGACGGGATTCTTGCCGCCGAGCTCGAAGTGCAGGCGCTTCAACGTCGGCGCGGCCTGCGCCATGATCGCGCTGCCGGTGGCCGACTCGCCGACGAACGCCACGGCGCGGATGGCCGGGTGCTCGGTGGCGGCCTTGCCGGCGGTCTCGCCGAAGCCGTGCACCGTGTTCAGCACGCCGGCCGGCAGCCCGGCCGAGTGCGCGATCTCGGCGAGCAGCGTGGCCGTGATCGGGCTCCACTCGGCCGGCTTGTGCACGACCGTGCAGCCGGCCGCGAGCGCCGGCGCAACCTTCCAGGTCGACAGCATGAACGGCGTGTTCCAGGGCGTGATCGCGGCGACGGGCCCGATGGGCTGGCGCAGCGTGTAGTTCACGTGCTCGCGCGCCGGCAGCGACAGACCGCGGTCCGCCTCGGGCGCCTTGTCGGCGAAGAACCGGAAATTCTCGGCGCCGCGCTTGGCCGCGGCCGACATGAAGCGGATCGCCTGGCCGGTGTCGAGTGACTCCAGCACCGCGATCTCGTCGGCGCGCGCCTCGATCGCGTCGGCGATCGCGTGCAGCAGGTCGCGCCGCTCGGCGCCCGGCACGTCGCGCCACCTGGGGAACGCGCGCTCCGCCGCGCTCGCGGCGGCCCCGACGTCAGCCGCGTCGCCCTGCGCCACGCGCGCGAGCACGCGGTCGTCGATGGGCGTGCGCGTCTCGAACGTGCGGCCCGAGCGCGCAGCCACCGCGGCGCCGTCGATGAAGTGCCGCACGCCGTCGCGGGCGAAGCGCTCGAGGTAGCGCTCGCCGTTCGCGAGGTTTTCCGCGAGACTCTTGCCGCCGCTCATCAGGCTTCCGCCGCGGCGCCGCCGCGCTTGCGCACGTACTCGTGCAGGTTGTTCTTCTTGAAGTTCAGCACCGGATGGAATTCCTGGATGTTGAGCGAGAGCGCGAGCGGGCTGCGCGCGAACAGGGGGCCGAGATGCTCGGTGAGCACCGCGAACAGCTGCTCGCCCGCGCGCTGCTGCACGTCGAGCGGGCGGCCGTGACCGATCAACGCGGTGACGTGCACGAAGCCGTTGTCGGGAGATTTATCGGCGATGCGGTAGTGCTCCGTCTTGTGCGCGCGCACGCGCAACCCGCCGAGCGGAAACACGCCCGTCTCGAGCGCGCACGCGTGCAGCTTGTCGAGCAGGTCGTCAAGCGCAATGAGCTTTTCGACGTTCGCGGAATACTCGACGATCAGGTGGGGCAAGGTGAATACCGTAACGGCATGACGTAGACTTCGAGGCCGATCAGACACGGTAAATGACGGCTTCGACGGCTGTCAATTTCACCGGCCGAACACCACGTTACGAGGTCTCGAATGGCCCGACGAAAAGAAACCCAGAAGCAACAAGAACGCGCGGCTGCCGCCGGCATCAAGGCGAAACCGCACGTAACGAAGCAGCAAACGGACGACGAGCGCGAACGCGTCGTCGCGGATGCCGCCCGCCTTCTTGCCCGGGCCGAGCTCCGCGGCTCGATCCCGCCGCTGATCACGCCGTTCAAAAACGACGAGGTCGACTACGATGCGTACGCCGCGCTCGTGAATTTCCAGATCGACGAAGGCTCGCACGGCATCCTCGTCAACGGCACCACGGCCGAGCCTTCGACGCTCACGACGGAGGAGCGCAACCGGCTCGTCACGCTCGCGATCGAGGTCACGGCCGGCCGCGTGCCGGTGGTCGCGGCCACGGGCTCGCAGTCGCTCGCCGAAAGCCACGTGCTCACCGAGCACGCGGTGGCCGCCGGCGCCGATTCGCTGTTGATCGTCACGCCCTACTACATCAAGCCGCCGCAGCGCGGCCTCGTAGCGTACTACCTCGAGCTCGCCAAGGGTCACGACTTGCCGTGGATGATCTATCACATCCCGGGACGCACCGCGGTCGGCGTCACGCTAGACACGTTGAAGGCGTGCAAGGACAAGTCGCCGACCTTCGTCGGCATCAAGCACGCGGTCAACGACCTCGGCTTCGTGTCGGAGTGCCTCCACGAATTCGGCGCCGACTTCAGGGTGTTCGTCGGCCTGGAGGAGCTCAGTTTTCCGATGATGGCCGTGGGCGCGTGCGGGCTCATGAACGCGGTGGGCAACTTGCGGCCCGGCGTGCTCGCGCAGATGTGCGAGGCTGTCGAAGCGGGCGACCTCGACACCGGCCGCGCGCTGCACGACCAGCTGCTCGAGATCAACAAGGCCGTGTTCTTCGACACCAACCCGATCCCGATGAAGTACATGATGAAGAAGCTCGGGCTGCTGGCCACGAACGAGCACCGCTTGCCGATGGTGCCGGCCACGGCCGACCTCGCGGCGAAGCTCGACGGCGTGCTCGAACGCGCGAAGCTCGGCGCGGCGCACGCAGCGGTTTCGCGGCCGACCGCCAGGGATGGCGGGAGTGCCGCGAACGCAGGAGCGGTTTCGCGGCCGACCGTCGCGCCGCGCCGCAAGACCGCGGCACGCTGACCCCAACGCCATGCGCTTCGTGAGCTTTCGCAGCGGCGACTACGCAAGCTTCGGCGCGGTAAAGGACGACGGCATCGTCGACGTCGGCAAGCTGCTGGGCCGTGGTCTCACGTCGCTCGGCTCGGTGTTACGCGCGGGCGCGCTGTCGCGCGCCGTTGAGCTCGGTGCGGCGCGCGAGGCGAGCGTGGCGTTCGACGAGATCCGCCACCTGCCCACCGTGCCCGACGCGGAGAAGATCGTCTGCATCGGCATCAACTACGGCAACCGCAACGAGGAATACAAGGACGGCGCCGAGGCGCCGAAGCACCCGAGCGTGTTCATGCGCACGCCCGGCAGCCTCGTGGGCCACGGCGAGGCTCTGTGGCGCCCGCCCGAGTCGGAGCAGCTCGACTACGAGGGAGAGGTCGTGCTCGTGATCGGCCGGCCGGGCCGGCGGATCGCGGCAGCGGACGCGTGGAGCCACGTGGCGGGGCTCACGCTCGCGAACGAAGGCACGGTGCGCGACTGGCTCCGGCATTCCAAGTTCAACGTGACGCCGGGAAAGAACTTCGAGCGGTCGGGCAGCTTGGGGCCGTGGCTCGTGACTGCGGATGAATTCGCGCGCGACGGCGGCGAGCTGCATCTCACGACGCGAGTGAACGGCGAGGTGCGGCAAGACGACACCACGGCGAACCTGATCTTCTCGTTCGCGCGGCTGATCGCGTATTTGTCGAGCTTCATGCGGCTCACGCCGGGAGACCTGATCTTGACCGGAACACCCACCGGCGCCGGCGCCCGCTTCGATCCCCCGAAGTACCTGAAAGCGGGGGACCTCGTCGAGGTGCACGTGCCGGGGATCGGCACGTTGCACAATCCGATCTCGGACGAAGGTAGCTGACGCACGGCGGGACAGCCGGCGTGTGAGCTGGCGCTCGGCTGGCAACGCCACGCTCTGCTACGTTGGTGCGATCGAGTCGGAGGATCCCGCCGATGCCTGTGCTCCGCGTCGCGTGCTACTGGATCACGAGCATCGCCGGAGCGGGCACCGTGGCCGGCCTCGCTCATTTCTCCACCTACTCCTCCTCGCACGGACGTTTTTGGGAAGCGTTCGTGCTCTACACGTTCCCGATCCCGATGGCCGTCGGCTTCGTCCACATTCCGACCTTGGTCGTGGGATCCGTGGTTTGCATTCTGCTCTCGGGCCGCTTGGGACGACCGCTCACCGCACTGCTCGGCATCGCGCTCGCGCTGGCGCTCGCCTACCACGTCGTGTCCTCGCTCAGAGACGACGACGAGCACTGGTTCTACTTCGCCTTCGTGACGGTGGACATCATGGTGCTGTTCGTCATCGGCCTGCTGGTGGCCCCGGTATCGACGAGGCCCAGGCGCCGCGAAGTCCATCGAGCGTGATAACGTGTCGTGCGGTCGACCCCGGCGGATCCGGGCCGGCACGGAGCCATGAAGGGCGAAGCTGAAATACATTGTCCGCGCTGTACGTGGCGCCCGTCGGCCGAGGACCGGTGGCAGTGCCATCCCGGCTGCGGCGCGGTCTGGAACACGTTCTGGACGCGCGCGCTCTGCCCAGGCTGCGGCCATCAGTGGCAGTACACGGCGTGTCTCGCGTGCCGCGCGATGTCGCCGCACGAGGACTGGTACCACTACCCCGACGGCAAGCCCGCCGAGGAAGATCGCGTGGTGATCGCGGAGACCTCGGATGCGTGACGCCGCGCAGCACGCGGCGCGATGACGGCGCCGCAGCTCGTTACGGGCGTCGCGCGCGCGGCGAATTGGGCTCTCGCCTCTCTGCTCGCGGCCGGGGCGGCCGGCAGCCTGCTGGCGCTCGGTGCGACGCGGCTCGGCGCAATCGCGTGCGCTCTCTATTCCCTGCTAGCGCTCGCCGTGCTGTGGCGCCACCCGCTTGCGTATCTCGCCGTCGCGACTCTGACGTTCTTGAGCCTCGCCGCCGCGATGCAGCGCGGAGACTTCGCCATCGCGGCGGGCAACGGCGTGCTGTTCGCCCTCGCGCTATTCGTCCGCAGCCAGCTGCGGATCCCGCGCGCGCCTACTTAGTGCGTGGCGGCCGCGGCCTGCATCGACTCGAGCTTGTTCGCGACGGCGTTCGGCGAACCGGTGTTCCGCGCCATGAGGTTGTACACCGACGGCACGATGAAGAGCGTGAAGAGGGTGGCCAAGCTCACGCCGGAGAAGATCACGACGCCGAGCGCCTGACGGCTCAGCGCGCCGGGCCCGTGCGCGATGATCAACGGCACCGACCCCATGACCGCCGAGAACGCGGTCATGATGACCGGCCGTAGGCGGATGCGCGAAGCCTCGATGATGGCCTCTTGGAACGCCATACCCTTGTCGCGCATCTGGTTGATGAACTCGACGATCAGCACGCCGTTCTTCGCGGCGATCCCGACCAGCATGATCAGGCCGATCTGGCTATAGATATTGAGCGTCTTGCCGCTGGCCCAGAGGCCGAGCAGACCTCCCGCGACCGCGAGCGGCACGGTGACCATGATCACGAGCGGATGCACGAAGCTCTCGAACTGCGCCGCGAGCACCAGGAACACCACGAACAGCGCGATGCCGAACGTGAAGTACAGCGCGCCGGACGCTTCTTTGTATTCCAGCGAGTCGCCGCGGTAGTCGAGCTGCGCCGTGCCGGGCAGCTCGGTATGGACGAGGTTCTCGATGTACGTGAGGGCTTCGCCGAGTGTGTAGTCGCCCACGAGATTCGCGCTGATCTGCACCGAGCGCATCCGATTGTGGCGGTTCAGCTGGCTCGGCCCCGCCATGTCCTCGAGCTTCGTGAGGTTCGACAGCGGGATCAGGCCCTGGTTGCGCTCCGAGCGCACGAAGATGTTGCTCAGATCCGAGTACGTGGCGCGCTGGTCCTGTTTGGCCTGGAGCACCACGTCGTATTCCTCGCCGTCGACGACGTAGGTGGTGACCTGACGCTCGCTCATCAACGTTTGCAGCGTGGAACCGATCGCGCGCGAGCTCACGCCGAGGCTCGCGGCGCGATCGCTGTCGACCCGCACGAGCACCTGCGGTTGCGTCTCGCGGAGGTCGGAGTCGATTCGCGTGAGGCCGGGGTTCTGCGACATGCGGTCGATGAGGAGGTCGCGCCAGTGCGCGAGCTCGTCGTAGTTCGGCCCGCCGAGCACGATTTGCACCGGAGACCCGCCGCCACCACCGCCGCCGCGGTTGTTGCCACCCATGAACGCCGTGATCCTGAGATCCGGAATCTCTTCCCAACCCTTGTTGAGGATCGCGAGCAAATCCGCCGTGCGGATCTTGCGCTCGCCCCACGGCACGAGCGTGACGTTGACGTTACCCGCATTGCCGCCGTTGAAGCCGGGGATACTCACGACGCCGCGCTGCACCGTGCCGTCGTCGAAGTACGGCTGCAGCTGCGCCTCCACCTGCGCGGCGGATTGCATCAGCCGCTCGAAGCCGGTGCCTTCCGGGGCCTGGATCTGCGCGTTGAACTGGCCGCGATCCTCCTGCGGCGCGTACTCGCGCGGCAGGAGCTGGACGAGACCGTAGGCGCCCGCGGCGATCGCGAAGCATGCCGCCACCGACACCCACGACGCGCGCAGCGTGAAGCGCAGCAGGTGCTGATAACGGTCCGACAGCCACTCGAACCCCTTGTCGAGTGTGTGCGTGAGCTTGCTTTCCTTAACGCTCGAGCGGAGCAGCTTCGAGCACATCATCGGCGACAGCGACAGCGCGAGCACGGCCGAGAACGCGACGGCCGCCGCGATCGTGACCGCGAGCTCGGCGAACACACGGCCGATGCTGTCCTTCAAGAACGCGACCGGCGCAAACACCGAGACCAGCACCACCGTGGTCGCAATCACCGCGAAGGAGACTTGGCGCGTGCCGTTGTACGCCGCGAGCAGCGGCGTCTCGCCGGCCTCGATGCGCCGATGCGCGTTCTCGAGCACGACGATCGCGTCGTCGACCACGAGGCCGATCGAGAGCGCGAGGGCGAGCAGCGTGATGAGATTGATCGAATAGCCGAACAGCGCGATGACCGAGAACGTGGCCATCAGGCAGATAGGAATCGTGACGAGCGGGATCAACGTGGCCCGGATCGAGCCCAGGAACACGAAGATCACCAAACCGACGAGCGCGGTGGTGATGCCGATCGTCCAGTAGATCTCGTTGATCGCCGCGCGAATGTAGAGCGAGTCGTCGCCGCTCGTGATCAACGTCATGCCTTTCGGCAGGTTCTCGTTGACGCGCACGACCTCGGCCTTCACGGCGTCGAGCACCTCGACGGTGTTCGCGGTCGACTGCTTGATGATGCCGAAGCCGGTGGTGGTCTTGCCGTTGGTGCGGAACCAGCGCTGCTGCTCGCGCGACGCGATCTCGACCTTTGCGACCTCGCTGAGCCGCACGAGGTGGCCGTCCTTGCCCTGCGAGAGCACGAGGTCGCGGAAATCGTCGGCGGTCTGATAAGCACGGCCGATGCGGACCTGGAAGTCGCGGTCCTTCGACTGCAGCCGGCCCGCGGGCAGCTCGATGTTCTCGCGCTGCAGCGCGGACTCGATGTCCGAGACCGTGAGATTGCGCGCCGTTAGCGCGGTGCGGTCGATCCACACGCGCATCGAGGGCCCGCCCGAGCCGAAGATGTTGATCTGCGATACGCCGGGGATCGTGGCGAAGCGGTCGAGCAGGTACCGCTTCATGTAGTCGGTGAGGTCCATCATGTTCATGGCCTCGCCGGAGAGCGTGAGCCACATGATGGGTTGAGTGTCGGCGTCTGCCTTCTGGACGCTCACGTTGTCGACGTCCGCCGGCAGACGCCGGACGACGCGCGACACGCGGTCGCGCACGTCGTTGGCCGCCTCGTCGAGGCGGCGATTCAAATAGAACTCGACGGTGATCGACCCCTGGCCGTCGCGGCTCGAGGAGCGAATCGTCTTCACGCCTTCGATGCCCGAGAGCTCGGCCTCGAGCACCTGGGTGACGCGCGTCTCGACGATCTCCGCGTTCGCGCCCGGATAGCTCGCCTGCACCTGCACCGTCGGCGAGACTGTGTCGGGATTCTCGCGGACCGTGAGGTCGCGGAACGACATTGCGCCGAGCGCGATGAGCATGAGGCTCAAGACGGTCGCGAAAACCGGGCGCTTGACTGAAGTATCAGACAGCCACATCGGGCGCTACCGTCAGCTGCGCGTGCGCGGCTTGAGGTGCTCGGCCGAGTCGGACCGGTCGCTGACCGCGGTCTCGGCGTCGTTGGTGCGGAACTTCGCACCCTCGCGAAGCTTGACGATGCCTTCGGTGACGATGATGTCGCCTTCCTTGAGCCCGCCTAGTACCTCGACGATTCCGAAGCGGCGGCCGCCGACCTCGATCAGCGTCTGATGCGCGGTCTGATCGGAGGCGGTGTACACATACGCGCGGTTCTGCACCTGGAACACGGCGCCCTCGGGCACGACGAGCGCGAGATGCTCGGCCGTGACCACCTGCACCGTGAGCAACATACCCGGCCGCAGCGCGTGATCGGCGTTCAGCACGTGTGCACGGACGGTGACCGAACGCGTCACCGGGTCTACGCGCGAGCCCACCGTTTTCACGATGCCTTCGAACTTGCGATCGGGATAGCTCACGCTCTCGGCGATCACCTTCGCGCCGATGTTCATCGTGCCGAGGAACGTTTCCGGCACGGTGAAGTCGAGCTTGATCGTGGAGATGTCGTCGATCGACGTGATCGGCGTGTTGGCGCTCACGAGCGTGCCCGGGCTCACTTGGCGGAAGCCGAGCATGCCGCTGAACGGCGCCGTGATGACGCGATCCTTCAAGCGGGCGACGACCGTGTTGAGCCGCGCTTGCTGCGCCGCCTGGCGCGACCTCGCAAGGTCGAAATCGGACGCGGAGCCTAAGCCTCTGTCGTGAATGTCTTGCTGACGACGCAGCTGGTTCTCGGCGTCGTCGAGGTTCGCGCGCGCTTCGGCGAGCGACGCCTCTTCTTCTTGATTCGTGAGCTCGACCAGCACCGCGCCCGCTTGGATGAAATCGCCGTCGTTGAAGTTTACGCGCCGCACCGTGTCGGTGACCTTGGCGGTGATCGTGACGGACTCGTTCGCTTGCGCGGTGCCGAGCGCTTCGATGACGTCGTAGATGGGCTGGCGCTTCACCGCGGCGACCACGACGAGCGGTAGCTGGGTCTGACCGAAACCGCCCGCGCCCGCGGGGCCGCCGCCGCCCGGGCGTCCGCCGGGGCCGCCCGGCTGTCCGGGGAAGCCGACGGGACGTCCCGACGAGGCCATCGCAGGCGCGCCATCGTCGCGCATGAAGTACCAAACAGCGCCGCCGCCGAGCGCAAAAGCAAGGACGATGAGCACCGCGTTCTTCATGAGTGTCCCTAGAATCCCTCGAGTCCCGGAGGTTGTGAGCTCAGCTTCCCCTGCCGAGCATTTTTCGCAGTCGGGCGAGGCGCGCGACGACGGGGTCAGTATGCCATAGCGTTCCGCGGCTAACCCGCGGCGCCGTTATACTTTTCGTCTGTTTTTTTCTTAAGGTATGCACGGTCGCGCGCCGTTATGCCGGCGCGCGCCGCCGCACTCGCATGACTCCGAAACGCGTGGCAGTTCCTGCAATTTCTTTCGCCCAGCACCCCGGGCTCGTGAAGCTTTTGCTCGAGCGCTACCCGGGCGCGAAGGTGAACGTCGAAGGCGTTCCGTACTATCGCAGCGAGCAAGAGACGATCGACTATTTGCGCGGCCACGACGCCGCGATCGTCTCGTTCGAGCCGATCAACGAGCGCACGCTCGGCGCGCTGCCCGAGCTCAAGGTGATCTCGAAGCTCGGCGTGGGTCTCGACAAGATCGATCCCGCGGCGCTGCGCGCGCATGGCGTGCGGCTCGGCTGGACTCCAGGCGTCAACAAGCGCTCGGTGGCCGAGCTCACGTTGTGCCTCGCGATCGCCGCGCTGCGTCACGTCGTCGACTTGAATGCCGCGATGCGCCGCGCGGAGCGGCCGTTGCAGCGCATGGGCCGGCACCTGAGCGGCCGCGTCGTCGGCGTTCACGGCTGCGGCGAGATCGGCAAGGAATTCGTGAGGCTGCTTCAACCGTTCGAATGCACCGTGCTCGCGTGCGACACCAAGGACTACTCCGAATTCTACGCGCGCTACGGGGTGACGCCCGTGAGCTTCGACGAGCTGCTCGCGCGCTCGGAGGTGCTCTCGATCCACCTCACGGTGACGAAGCTCACGCGCGGCCTCTACGACGCCGCGACGCTCGACAAGCTGCGGCCCGACTGCGTGCTCATCAACACGGCGCGCGGTCGAATCGTCGACGAGACGGCGCTCAAGGAGCGATTGAAGGCGCGGCGGATCGCGGCCGCGGCCGTCGACGCGTTCGCCGTGGAGCCGCCCACCGACGACGAGCTGCTCAGCCTGCCCAACTTCATCGCGACGCCGCACCTCGGCGCGAGCGCGGAGGAAGCACGCTGGCGCATGGGAGAAACCGCGATCGACGGCCTCGTCGACAACTTCCTGCCGGAGCCCGGGATCTACCCGTTCGAGGACCGCTGACCCGTCGATCCGCGGGGCTTCCCCTCGCGCGCCACCGCGCGCAACGCTACCATTGGCCACGTGAGTGCCCAATCAGCGCCGAAAGTACCCGGGATCGACGCGATGGTTTCGATCACCGCGCACATCCCGGAAGACGCAATGAGTGCCGGCCTGCTGGGAACGGAGCGCCCCGGTCACGGCGTGCGGATCCGCGACGACGGGCTCATCGCCACGATCGGTCACGTGGTCCACGAGGCCGAGCAGGTGTGGGTGGGCTCGCGCTCCACCGTGGTGCCCGGTGTGGTCGTCGGCTACGACTTCGACAGCGGCTTCGCGCTCGTGAGACCTACGCTACCGTTGCACGGCCCGGTCATGGAGATCGGCACGGCGGACGCGCTCTCGGTCGGCGACTCGGTGACGGTGATGGGCAGCGGCGGCCCCGAACGCACCATCGAAAGCTACGTCGTGGCGAAACAGGAGTTCGCGGGCCGCTGGGAATACCTGCTCGAGCAAGCGGTGTTCACCTCGCCGGCGCACGAGAGCTGGTCGGGCGCCGCGCTCATCGACAGCGACGGACGGCTCTGCGGCTTGGGCTCGCTGGTGATCCAGGGCTTCGAGGTGAAGGGTACGGCGACGGACGTGAACATGTTCGTGCCGATCGACCTGCTCATGCCGATCGTCGACCAGTTGTGCGAGCACGGCCGCCGCCTCACGCCGCCCCGTCCGTGGCTCGGCATGCTCGTGCACGACGACCACCGTGACCTCACCGTCATGGGCGTCTATCGCAACTGCCCGGCCGACAAAGCGGGCTTGCGCCCCGGCGACGTGATCATCGGCGTCGACGACGAGCCCGTCGCCGGCCTAGCCAACATGTTCCGTAGAGTCTGGAGCCTCGGCGCCGCGGGCGTCGAAGTACCTCTCAACGTGTTGCGCAACGCCGAGCGAATGGAGTTCACGGTGCAGTCGGGCGACCGCGCCGGCTTTCAACGCAAAGGCACGCTCCAATAACGCACGCGCCGCGGGAAACGCGGCGCACGTCTGTAGCACGATCTCTAGATGCTGATCCGTCGCACTGCGACGGCGAGCGTTACTGGTCCTTGTGCCGATACGTCCGGTGGCAGCCGCCGCACGTATCGCGCACGGCCCGGACCATTCCCTTCGCGCCTTCGACACCGCCTTGGGCGGCCGCATCCGCGAGCCCCTGAGCAGCGTCCTGGAACGCCTTCGCCTTTGCTTGGAAGTCGCTCGCGTTGGTCCAGATCTCAGGCAGCGCGATGCTGCCCTTCACGATGCTGTTCGGGATGAACCCTTCGGGAAGCATGCCGGCGAACGCCGCGAGGTCGCGCGCGTCCTTCGTGAACTGCTCGTTGTTCGCCGGGATTTCGCCCGCGGCCATGCCGCCGATCCGCGCCATCTTGAACGAGATCCCGTTCATCACGCCGTCGCGGTAACGGAACGCCGCCGCCTCGGGCGAGTCGTCCTCGGTCGCGGCACCGCCACCACCTCCGCACGACGCAACGAACAGCGGGAGCAGCAACGCACCGAGCAACGCGAGCTTGTGGGAGCGGGTGTTCATCGTGTCGACCTTCTCTTATGCCGTCGGGGAATCCCGGGCAGCATAGCCAATCCGCGCGCGGCGTCGCAAGGAAAAAATAGGGACATGTTGGATTTTTCGCGGTCGCGCGGCGCGCAACTTGCGCCGGTGTCGATCGGCGAAAAATCCAACATGTCCCTATTTTTTGGGGGGCTTGAGGGCTTCGTCGACGATGAAGAGGTCGGTCAGCAGCGCGCGTAGGTGGATCGATGCGTTCAGGTTGTCGACGAGCTGCGAGCTCACGTCGGCCCGCGCGAGCACCAGGCGCACGGCGGCCTGCGCGATGCGCGCGTCGGTTTCGACAGCGGCGAAGAACGCGCCGCTCGATTGCGCGAGCTTCGGATCGAGGGACGCGGCGCACGCCGTGACGACCGCGCCGAGGCCGTCGAGCGCCGTGGCCATGCGCTCCAGATATTCACGCACGTTGCGGCCGGAGCCCGCGCCCTTGTCCGTCTCGCGGCCCTGCGCCGCGTACGCGAGCATGAACTCGTAGCCGGACTCGATCGCCTCGATGCGCTGCTCGAGATCGGCGCGTGGGTCTGTCGTCTTGGGGTCTGTCGTCTGCGTCATCTATCTACCTGCCACCTCGTCGGGTCGTGATGCTCCTCGTACTCGCGGCGCGTGATCCAGCCGCGGAGCATCGCGCGCGTGAACAGGAGCTTCTCGGGCCGCAGCGCGAAGTAGACGTGCGTCATCACCATCGTGACCAACAGCAGCGCCGAGAGATCGTGCAGCACGTAGACGACGCCCCAACTCGCCCCCGAAAGCAGGTACGCGTTCGGCCGCCACCACGGCGTCTCGACGTGCGCCAGCATGAAGCCACCCGTGACGATCGCCACGAGCACGACGAGCGTGAAGAAGAGGTGCACGAGCTTCTGCGCGAATGAATACTTGCCGGGCTTCGGAGGCCTGCCCGAGCGGCGCAGCGTTGCGCTCAGAATCGCGGCTGCCTCGCGAACGTCCGCGGCGCCGAACCAGACCGTGCCGATGCGCTGCCAAAACAACCCGCGCACGATGTGAAACAGCACCGCGATCGTCAGCACGACGCCCGTGATCCAGTGAATGTTCACCCAGTCGAACTTGACGCCCAAGATCGGTAGGAACGCGGTCGCGAGCAACGTGAGCACGCAGGCGGCCGTGACCCAATGAAACACGCGATCCACGAGCGCGTGGCGCACGACGCGGAAGGCGGTGGGTGCGCCGGGCGGCCCGGCTCGATTGGATTCGGTCACGTGGTGCGCAAGTCTATTCGTGCTTCGGTGCGAGCAACGCTCGATACAGGGCGTGGGCCACGATCAGCGCCACGCCCGCGCCTGCGAAGACCCAGAGCAAATCCCACGAGAGCCCCTGCAGGGCCTCGCGGCCGTATGCGTCGCTGGTTACTCGGAACAGCTCCACGAAAGCCCGCCGTCGTGCCCGAAGCGCGTTGTTGGTCCCGCGCCGTCTCGGTTACGCGTCGCGAATCGCGCGCGTGACGAGATTCTGCAGCAGCGGAATCTTGAAATGGTTGAAGTTGAGCGGCGTGGCCCCGCGCACCGCGCTCTGCCCCGCGAGCCCCGCGGTCTCCGCGTTCTTCGGCTGGCCCGTGACGACGGCCTCGACGGCGGTGAGCCGCCGCGGCACGCATTGCACCGCTCCGGCCGCGATCCGGATCCGGTCGATCTTGTCGCCGGTCACGAACATCGCGGCTGCGATGTTCACGAGCGGGAAGTCCCAGGTGTTGCGGTCGGCGACTTTCTCGAAGTAGAAGCGCGCGCCC
Source organism: Gammaproteobacteria bacterium (assembly GCA_035644475.1). Taxonomy (GTDB): domain Bacteria; phylum Pseudomonadota; class Gammaproteobacteria; order Steroidobacterales; family Rariloculaceae; genus FEN-1219. The sequence continues at coordinate 24,818 of DASQOL010000102.1, forward strand.
GACCAGTCCATCGGCAGGTGGATCGCCGTCAGCACCTCGCCGTCCTCGAGCACGGTCATCCGCGTGATGTCGACGTTCGGGCCGATGAAGAACTGCTCGGCCGGCACCTCGCGCTGGCCTTTCGGGCCGACGACGAGCATCTTCGCGTCGAGCACCACGAGCGCCGGCGCGGTGTCCGACGGGCTCACCGCGACGCAGCGGTCGGCGCCGTACAAGCAGTGCTCGCGGTTCTGACCCTCGGGCGTGTCCGCGTAGCAGCGGTTGCCGCCCGCGCGATAGCAGTCCACGCCGTAGCGGTAGTACCAGCAGCGCGCGTCCTGACAGACGTTGCCGCCGATCGTGCCGGTGTTCCTGATCTGCGGGCTCGCGACCCGCGCCGCGGCGGTGGCGAGCACCGTGTAACGCCCCTTGATGAGCTCGCTGCGCTCGATCTCGGTGAGCGTGGTGAGTGCGCCGATCTCGACGCCGCCGTCGGCGCTCTCGCGGATGCCCTTGAGCGTACTGATGCCGGCCAAGTCGACGACGTATTTGGGCCGCTTCACGCGGTCCTTGAACCAGTCGAGGCTGTCGTTGCCGCCGGCGAGCGCCCAGCCGTCCTTACCGAATTTCTCGAGCAGAGCGACCGCGCCGTCAACCGTGTCCGGCTGATACAGCTCGAAAGCTCCCATCATATCTCTGGACATTGCCAACGCTCCTTATGCCGCGCTCAGACCGGCGCCCGCGTTTCGCTCAGCCGGTCGCCGGCATCCGCCGCGCGCATCACGGCGTTCAAGTAGTGATCGTATGCGCCGCAACGGCACAGATTGCCCGACATCGCGTGCCGTGCCTCGTCGCGCGTCGGCTTCGGGTTCACCTTGAGCAGCGCGACGGCCGACATGATCTGGCCCGGCGTGCAGAACCCGCACTGCGGACCGAGCTCGTCGATCATCGCCTGCTGCACGACGTGCAGCTCGCCGTTCGGACCCTCGAGCCCTTCGATCGTGGTGATCGCGCGATTGCGCACGGCATGCGTGAGGGTCGAGCACGAATAGCTGGCGACGTCGTCGACGAGCACGGTGCACGCGCCGCACTCGCCGCGATCGCAGCCGAGCTTGGTGCCCGTGAGGCCCAGGCGGTAGCGCAAGGTCATCGCCAGCGTCTCCTGCGGCAGCACGTCGACGGGGCGCATCTGGCCGTTGACGTTGAGCACGAGCATGCGCTCGACGCCGCCGACGGAGCCCGTACTCCGCGAGCAACCGGCCGTGAACAGGTAGCCGACGCTCGACACGGCGGCGCCCGAGGCGATCACGCCCTTGATGAAGTTGCGGCGCGACGTGGCCTTCGAGAGGGGGCCCACGTCGTAGCGGGGCTCCGGAAACGGGGGCCGGTCGTCGTCTCTATCGTCAGCCATAAGGAGATCTCCCTTCCGCCCCGCGCCACCCGGGCCGGAGCTAGCAGATGCTAGGTGAAAAGCCCGACGCTCTCAACCGCGAGACCGCGTCGTGTCTCACTTTGGCCGTGGGCGTCGCCGGGGCCGTGCGCACTCCGCCGCGGCGGTAGCGACGAGCCGAGCCACAGCGCCGAGAGCCGCGGAGCCCGGGCGCGCAGCGCCCGGGGGCGAGCCGCAGGCGAGCATCCAGAACGCGGCGGCACGCGGC
>DASQOL010000103.1:0-19896 GCA_035644475.1 Gammaproteobacteria bacterium
GCAGAGGCCGCGAATTGCGACGCCGGCGCCGCGGTCGACCTTCTGATCCGTACGGGTGGCGAGCGCCGATTGAGCGACTTCTTACTCTGGGAATGCGCGTACGCCGAGCTCGTGTTCATCGACACCTACTGGCCCGACTTCGACGAAGCGTCGTTCGCCGCGGCTCTCGGCGAGTTCGCGCGCCGCGAGCGCCGCTTCGGCGGCCTGTCGACCGTCCCGCCGCCGAGCTACTCGCGGGCTGACTGACCGCCGCGCATGCCCGCGGGCCCGGCACTGAAGGTAACAGCGGCGGCGCTCCCCGCCGGCGACGCCGCTCTCCTACACCCGCGATGCGCGCTCTCGTAACCAAGTCCACGCTTCGTGCATCTAAGCATCTGGGAACGAGCATCTAAACGTTCATAGGACGATCGCTCACGGGTCTCCCGCCCTCGCTAACAGTTGCTGCCTTCCTCCCCAAGAGAAGCCCCAACGCAGCTGGGCGGGAGACCCATCTCTTCGGTAGGTTCCGGGCGACAGGCCCCGAAAGGGCGGGCGCCGCGCTGCCGCCGTTATGTCGAAACAGCCCTTCCGCAAGCGAGCGCCGCCCACCTATATTGTTCGCGTCCGGACCCGCCAAGGAACAACAACAATGAAGGCCACGGAAGTCCGAATCCTACCTGCCCTCGAGCCGGGCGACTCGTACGTCGACCCGGTCTTCGTGCTCGTCGAGACGTCGCTCGACGACCGCGGCGAGCCGGTCACGACCATCGATCACATGAGCACGAAGCAAGTGGACGGCCGCGATCGCTGGAACGTGATGACTCTCGGCCAATCCGTGCCGATGACGCATTCCGCTGCCCTCGAATGGGCGGTGTCGTATGCCGCGAGCCGCAACATCCCGCTCGTCTACGAGCGCGACGCGACCGTCGACGGCGAATTGCGTCCTGCATTCGCCGCACTCCCGCCATCCATGGCGGTCGAAGACTACGCCGCGTCGCTGAGCGGGCGATTCCCCGCGCTCGGCACGGCTCCGGCCTCGAGCGCGTCGAAGTAATCGCGCGCCAAGCGCAGCTGCTCGACGGCGGTCTCCGCGCGATTCACGACGTCGCGGAACGCCGCGTTCTCCGGACGATCCTTCGCATACCAACCCAGGTGCTTGCGCGCAATCCGCACGCCCGCGGGCTCGCCGTAGAACTCGTGCAGCGCGCGGACGTGCTCGAGCAGCACGTCGCGCACTTCGGCAGTCGCCGGCGGCGCGAGGCGCCTGCCCGTTGCGAGGTAGTGCCCGATCTCGCGGAAGATCCACGGACGCCCCTGCGCGGCGCGACCAATCATCAGCGCGTCCGCGCCGGTCGCCTCGAGCACCGCGCGGGCCTTCTCCGGCGAATCGACGTCGCCGTTCGCGATGACCGGAATCCGAATCGACTGCTTGATCGCGGCGATGGTCGCGTATTCGGCATCGCCCGTGTACAGCATGTCGCGCGTGCGGCCGTGCACGGCGAGCGCGCTGATGCCCGCGTCCTCGGCGATCCGGGCAATCCTGAGCCCGTTCTTGTGATCGCGATGCCAGCCCGTGCGGATCTTGAGGGTCACCGGCACGCGCACGGCCCCGACGACCGCCGCCAGGATCCGTGCCACGAGTGGCTCGTCCTGGAGCAAGGCCGACCCCGCCCACGCGCTGCAGACCTTCTTCGCGGGACACCCCATGTTGATGTCGACGATCTCGGCGCCTTGCTCCACCGCGTGCCGCGCGGCAGCGGCGAGCGCATCGGGATCGGCGCCCGCGATCTGCACGCCCACGGGCTCGGGCTCCCCCGCATGATCGACACGCAGGCGGCTCTTGCGCGTCTGCCAGAGTCGCGGGTTCGAGCTCGTCATCTCCGACACCGCGTAGCCCGCCCCGAGCCGCTTGCACAGCAGCCGGAACGGCTTGTCCGTCACACCGGCCATCGGCGCGAGGATCAGCGGCGGGTCGATCTTGTAGGGGCCGATCACTCTTCGCGGCGCGCGTGGGGGGCTGCCGCGGTAGGCGCCGCCCCGCCGCCCACGCCCGTCATCAGACGGTCGACGAGGCGGCTCACGTGCTGCGGCGACTTGGTCGTGCGCGCGAGGACCGCGTAGACCGTCGGCACCACCAGCAGCGTGAGGAACACGGCGACGAGCATGCCGAAGAACACCACGATGCCGATGGGCCTGCGCTGCTCCGCGCCCGCGCCCGAGGCAAGCAACAGCGGCAACGCGCCAAACGAAGTGCAGAGGCTCGTCATGAGCACCGGCCTGAGCCGGATTACGGCCGCCTGCACGATCGCCTCGCCGAACTCGACGCCGCGGTCGCGCAGCTGGTTCGCGAACTCGACGATCAGCACGCCGTTCTTCGCCGCGATGCCGATCAGCATGATCACCGCGATCTGACTGAAGATATTGATGGTGAGGCCGAACAGCTTGAGCCCGAACACCGCGCCGAGCATCGCGAGCGGTACGGTGACCATGATGATGATCGGATGCACGAAGCTCTCGAACTGCGCGGCGAGCACGAGATAGACGACCGCGAGCGCGAGGAAGAACGTGAAGTAGAGCTGTTGCCCGGTGCGCGTGAACTCGCCCGACTCGCCGTCCCACTGCAACGTGGCCTCGGGTGGAAGCTCCTTCGGCACCGTGTCCTCGAACCACTGCACGGCCTGGCTCATCGTGTAGTCCGGCGCGAGCGCGGCAGAGATCTTGACGGCGCGCAGCCGATTGAAGCGCGACAGCTGAATCGTGCCCGAGGTCTCCTCGAGCCTCACCACACCCGACAGCGGAATCAGGTCCTGCGTGCGCGTGGAGCGAACCCGGATGTTGGTCAAGTCCGTGATGGTCTCGCGGATGTCGTCGCGGCCCTGGAGGATCACGTCGTACTCGCGGCCGCGGTCGACGTAGGTCGTGACGACGCGCGAGCCGAGCACCGTCTCGAGCGTGCGGCCGATCACCTCGAGCGACACGCCGAGGTCTGCCGCGCGGTTGCGGTCGATCGACACGCGGATCTGCGGCTTGCGCTCCTTGTAGCTGGTGTCGACGTTGGTGAGGCCGGGGTTCGCTTGCGCGAGCTGCAGGATCTTGTCCGACCACTCGGCGAGGTGCTCGTAGTCGGGGCCGCCGATCACTGCGACCACCGGCTTGTTCGCGCCGCCGCGCCTACCCAAGCTCTGCGGATAGCCGACGGACGTGCGCACGCCGGGCAGCTTCGAGCCCTCGCGCACGATCGCGTCCGACACCTGCTGCACCGTGCGCGCGCGCTCGTTCCACGGCTTGAGCAATATGATCGAACGCGCGGTGTTGACGTCGCCGGTGCGCGCGTCCGCCCCGCCCTGCCCCGGCACGCGGATCAGGAAGCGCTCGATTTCGCCGCTGTCCTGCATCTCCTTCATCGTGATGTCTTCGAGCCGCGTGGCGTAGGTGTCCATGTGGTCGAAGCTCGTGCCCTCGGGCGCCTCGATGCTGATGAACGCGCGGCCGACGTCCGCCGTGGGCGCGAACTCGCTCGGCACGGAGCGGAACGTCACGATGCCCAGGGTCACGAGCACCGCGACGACGACCATCACGGCCACCGGCCGCCGGATCACGGCGCGCAGCGTCCGCTCGTAGAAGCGAGCGACCGCGCGGAACGCCCGGTCGACGGTCTCGGCGAACCCCGTGTGCGAGGCGGATTGCGGCAGCCGCGACGCGAGCATCGGCGTGAGCGACAACGCGATCAGCGCGGAGAACAGCACCGACGCCGCGAGCGTGAAACCGAATTCGCGGAACAAACGTCCCAAGTCGCCCGGGAGAAACGAGATCGGCACGAACACCGACGCGAGTGTGAGCGTGGTGGCGATCACCGCGAAGCCGATCTCGTGTGAGCCCGTGATCGCCGCGACGAGTGGCGGCGCGCCGAGCTCGGTGCGCCGGTGCACGTTCTCGAGCACCACGATCGCGTCGTCGACGACGAGGCCGATCGCGAGCACGAGCCCGAGCAGCGTGAGCACGTTGACCGAATAGCCGAGCGCGTACATCACGGTGAGCGAGGCGATGATCGACACCGGGATCGTGACCGCCGGCACCAGCGTCGTACGCAGGTTACCGAGGAACAGATAGATGACGGTGAGCACCGACACCAGCGCGAAGCCGACGGCGACGAGCACCTCGTGCAGCGCGGCCTCGATCGGCACGGCATTGTCGACGCTGACGGCGAGCGTCGCCCCCCGCGGCACGCTCGACTGTAGGCGCGCGACCTGCTCGCGCACGCCGCGCGCGATGTCGAGCGTGTTGCCCTTCGACTGCGCCTCGACCTGCAGGATGATGCCGGGATGCCCGTTCATCCGCGTGTACGAGCGCTCGTTCTCGGCCGCCACCTTCACCTCGGCGAGCTCGCCGAGGCGCACGAGATGGCCGTCGGCGCCGCGCGCGATCACGAGGTTCGCGAAATCCTCGGCCGTTTGCAGCCCGACCATCGTGCGCAACGAGAACTCGCGCGTCCGCGACTCGAGCCGCCCGGCCGGCAGCTCCACGTTCTCGCGGCGCAATGCGTCCTCGATGTCCGTGACCGTGAGCTGGCGCGCCGCGAGCGCTTGCCGGTCGAGCCAGACGCGCATCGAGTAACGCCGCGCGCCGTTGATGGTCACGCGCGCGACGCCGGGCACCGTCGAGAGCTGGTCGGTCAGATTTCGCTCGGCGTAGTCCGTGAGCTCGAGCATCGACATCGAGTCGGAGTAGAACGCGATCGTGACCACCGATTCGCCGTTCGCGTCGGCCTTCACGATCTGCGGCGGATCGGCCTCGTCGGGCAGGGCCTGGATCACGCGCGCGACGCGGTCGCGTACGTCGTTCGCCGCGGCGTCCACGTCGCGGCTCACGTCGAACTCGATGCGCACCTGCGAGCGCTCGTCCTCGCTGTCGGACTCGAGCTTGAGGATGCCTTCGATTCCGGCGACCGAGTCTTCGATCGGCTGCGTGACCTTGGTTTCAATGACGGCGGACGACGCGCCCTTGTAGTTGGTGGTGATCGAGATCACCGGGCGGTCAATGTCCGGGTACTCGCGCACCGCCAGCCGCTGCAGCGACACGAGCCCGAAGATCACGAGCAGCATGCTCATGACGGTGGCGAAGACGGGGCGGCGGACGGACAGCTCGGAGATGCGCATGGCGCCGCCGGCTCAGCTCGCGCTGGCGCGCGTTTCTTGAACCGGCGTACCGTCGCGCACGTTCTGCGTGCCTTCGACGACCACGCGATCGTGCTCCGCAATCCCCTCGACGATCTGGACGTCGCCGGGCCGGCGCTTGCCGGTCTTCACCTCGTGCCGTTCGATGACGTCGTTGCGCACGACGAAGACGTAGGTTCTGCCACGCTCGGGCACGAGCGCCTCCTCGGGAACGAGCAGTGTCGGCTCGACCTGGCCTTGCAGGCTCACGGTCATGAACATGCCCTGACGCAACAAACCTTCCGCGTTCGGCAGCTCGGCGCGCACGACGATCGAGCGCGTGATCGGGTCGACGCGCGACTCGATGTTCGTAACCTCGCCCGCGAACGCGCGGCCGGGCAATCCGGTCGCCGCCGCCTTCACCGGCAAGCCGCGCCGCAACACGAACAGATACGTCTCCGGCACGGTGAAGTCGAGCTTGATGACCGACGTGTCGTCGAGCGTGGTGATCGGCGTGCCGGCGCTCACGTAGCTGCCCACGCTGACCTGGCGAAACCCGGTGCGCCCGCCGAACGGCGCGCGGATCACCGTGTCCGCGACGTTCGCGCGCGCCGCGTTGACGCGCGCTTGGTCGGCCTTGAGCTGGGCTTCGGTCTGCTCGAGGTCGGCGGCCGACATCGCCTGCCGCGCGCTCAAGTCTCGACCGCGGTCGTATTGGCTGCGGCTGCGGATGAGCGACGCCTCGGCGCCGGCCAACGCCGCCTGCGCCTGGCGGTCGTCCATCTCGATGAGCACCGCTCCTTGCTGCACCGCGTCGCCTTCGTTGAACCGGATCGCCGTGATGGTGTTCGACGCCTTCGACGCTACCTGGACGGACTCGTTTGCCCGCGTCGTTCCGACGGCCTCGATCTCGACGCCCATCGGCTCGATGCGCGCTTCGGCGGTGACGACGGAGACGGCCGGGTTGGCGGACGCCGCCTGCGTGTGCGCCTCCGGCTTGTCGCACCCCGCGAGCGGGACGAGCGACAAAATGGACAGGACGACGGCAGCGACGGGAGACCCGTTCCGTGGGCGGCAGACGCCGGAGCGCAACGTGGACTCGCGTCCAATGAGCGGCATAAGTCTTTGATCCAAAAAAAGTCGGCGGTCGCGGACGTTATAGCATATGCCCTCTACGCTCGATGAGCACCGCTCGGCGGCGCGCACGGCGGGTTGGCGTCTCGCGAACGGCTGCAAGCGTGACCGGACGCGGGGCCTCCGTGAATAGCCGGCGGGTGGGCCAATCTTAAGATTTCGCGATGACGCGCGCGCTCGAGAGGCTCGGGCGTCGACGGTCGTGTCTCACTTTGGCCGGCTGGGTCGCTTCTATTTGACGAGGAACTCGACCTCGTCGAGCGCGGCGACGAGCGCTTCGCCGCGAAATACGCGCGCGCCGACGCGATGGCTGCCGCGCGCAACGGGCCAGCGATAGGTCGCGGAGCGCGCCTCGGGCGTGCTGCCGTCGATCGCCCAGGCGACGCGATCACCTGCGGCTACGCCGTCGATCGCGAGCTCGAAGACCTGCGCCTCGGCCGGCAGCCGGGGATCGTACGCGAGCTGCAGGCCCGGTGTCGGCCGGCGCAAGCGGACCGGAACGGCAACCGGCGCCGGCGGCGCGACCGCGCCGGGCTCGGTGCCGGGCACGAACCACTCCTCGCGTGCGACGCACGCCGCGGACTCGGGATCGCGCGCGGCCGCCATTCGCAGCGCTGCAATTGCGGCACTCCCGTCATCCTGGTGGCCGAGCACCGGCACGCAAACCTGCCGGCGCACGAGGCGCGGGCTCAAGTACAGCGGCTCGGTTCGCTGGGCGCGCGTGAGCTCTGCGAGCACGCTGCGCAACACGAGCGCCGGCCCCGTCGAGCCCGTGAGGCCGTCGGAGGGCAGCTGGTCGAGGTTGCCCATCCAGACGCCGACCGTGTAGCGATAGTCGAAGCCGACGGCCCAGGCGTCGTGGAAGTCGCTCGACGTGCCGGTCTTCACGGCCGTCTGCACCGGCAAGCTCAGCACGCCGGAACGGCCGAACTCGAGCGCGCGAGCGTCGGCGTCGGAGAGGATGTTCGCGACGAGCGAGGCCGCGTCGGCGCTGAATACCCGTCGCGACGGACGCGCGCCGGGGTCGTCGACCCGCGTTGTGAGCGGCCGGAACACGCCGCCGTTGGCGAGCGCGGCGTAAGCCTGCACCATTTCGTAGAGGCTCACGGCCCCGCTGCCGAGCGCGATGCCGTCGCCGTAGAAGTCGGGATGCGCCGTGAGCTCCGTGAAGCCGAGCGCCGCAAGCGTGCCGAGATAGTTGTCCGCGCCCACGTACTGCAGCGTCTTCAACGCCGGAATGTTGAGCGAGTTGCCTAGCGCGTCGCGCAACGCCACGGGGCCGTAGAACCTGCGGCTGTAGTTGCGGTAATTGTGGATCCCATTCGACGTGGATTCGGCAAGAGGCGCGTCGTCGATGATCTGCGCGGCGGACCAGCCGCGGTCGAGGGCGAGCGCATACAGGAACGGCTTGAGCGCGGAGCCGGGCTGGCGCGGCGTCGTGATCGCGTCGATGTAGCTCGCGGGCCCGTCCGGGTCGCCGCCGCCGGCGACGACCCAGGCGAGCACCTCGCCGGTCGAGTGGTCCACCGCGAGCACCGCGCCGTTGTCCACGAGCTGCGGGGCAAGGTAACGCAGCCGCTCGTCGAGCAGCCGCTGCACCGTCGACTGCAAACGCGCGTCGAGCGTCGTCGCGACACCCCCCTTCGCAGTCGCATCGCGGCCGACTGCCATGGATGGCGGGAGTGCCGCGATCGCAGGAGCTCGATCGCGGCCGACCGCCATGGATGGCGGGAGTGCCGCGATTGCAGGACGCAAATTGCGGCCGAGCTCGGTGCGAACGTGGCGCACGAAATGCGGCGCCGACACCGCGAGCCGCGGAGCCTCGAGTACTAGCGGCTCCGCGAGCACTTCGGCGCGCTCGTCGCCCGTCAACGCGCCGCGCTCGACGAGCGCGTCCGCGAGCCGCTCGATCGCGCCTTCGCTCGCCCGCGGATTGCGCGCGAGATCGAAACGCGTCGGCGCGCGCACGAGAACCGCGAGTGCGAGCATCTCTTTCTTGCCGAGGGTCGCGAGATCGCGCGCGAAGTAGTAGCTCGCGGCCTGCACCACGCCGCGGCGGTTCGCCGCGTACGGCACCTGGTTCAAGTAGAACTCGAGGACCTCGTTCTTGCTCACGCGCCGCTCGAGCTCGGCGGCCTCGAACCCTTCGAGCCAGCGGCTCCAGACGCTGCGCGGCCGGGGGTGCAACATGCCGACGACCTGCTCGGTGATCGTGCTCGCGCCGCGCACGGCGCGGCCGTTGCGGACGTTCGTGAGCACGGCGGAGAAGCGTGCGCGCCAGTCGACGCCCGCGTGGTCGAAGAAGCGCTTGTCCTCGGCAGCGACGAACGCGTCGCGGAGAAACTGCGGCACTTCGTGCAACGCGGCCACGTCGTAACGATTCCACGCGCCGCCGAAGGTCGCGTTGAGCGGCTCCCCGTTGCGATCCACCACGCGCACGACGGGCGTGTCGTCGAGGCCGTCGTCGGCCGCGCCGTCCGGTAGCTCCGCAAGCCGCAGCGTCGCCGGCAGCGGCCGGAGATCGGCACTCGTCCGCAGCGCGAGCGCGGCAACCGCAGCCGCGACGACCACGCCGCAGAGCAGCGCGGCTAGCCGCAGCCGGCGCGCGCCGCTCCGCGCGCGTTGCCCCGATGACGACGCGCCGCTCAAAGCGCGGCCTCCACGACGAGCGTCGCGGGCAGGCTGAGACCGTAGACGTCGGGATCGTACATCTCGACGGCGCGCGCCGGAGCGCTTCCGAACTCGCCTTCCGCGATCGCCGTCGCGGTGTACGACAGGTGATAGTTGCCCGGCGGCAGATACTCCGAATAGAACCGCACCGAGTCGTGGCGCAGCTCCTGGTGGTAGAAGGTCCATCGCGATACGCCGTAACCGATCCAGTCGCTGAACCGGAACCAAATCGAGCCGCCGGCCGCTTGGAACGCGCCGGCCGCGGCGTCGACGCGCGACGCATTCGCGAGATCACGGTTAACGGGCTCGAGGCCGCCGGGCACCGGGTCGTCCACGACGAGGAAGTTCCGCGCGGTGGGCAGCGACACGTAAAGATCCACGCGCACGAGCTCGCCGCGCTTCACCGTGAGCGGATTCGTGAGCAGCACCCACTGGCCGGCGCGCTGCACGCTAAGCTCCTTGTGGAGGTCAACGCCGGCGTTCGTCTCGATCGCCGCATCGTCCGTGGGCGCGTAAGTCATGCGCGCAGAGTAGTAGAGACGGCCCGCACCGCTGCGCTCGATCGTGAGCGTGTTGTCCGTGCCGGGATCGGCGGGGCCGATCGGCCGCGCGAGCGTGACGGCCGCGTCGCGCACGCTCGCGAACTCGGCCGTGCCGATCGGCACGCCCCCCACGCTCGCGGCGACGCGCATGTCGGGGGTCACCGACTCGTAGCGGCGCGAATAGTCGAGCAGCGAGCTCATACAGAACATGTTCTCGTGCGTGTTCTCCCAGTGATCGCGGCTGCCGCGGGCCTGCGTGATCGCGCGCACGAGCTCGAACGGCACGTCGCTCGCCGCCCCGTTCACCGACGGGCCGGCGACCGCCAGGGATGGCGGGAGTGCCGCGATCGCAGGAGCAGCTTCGCGGCTCTCGCCCTGACCCATCGAGCCGGCGGCGAGCGCGCTCAGGATCGCGCAGTTGGAGTCGAGCGGTGTCGCCGAGAGCCGCAAGTAGCCGTCGTCGAGCACTTCGTTGAAGGCGATCTTCCCGCCGCTCCTCACGGAGCTATTGAGGATGCTCTCCTCCGTCTCGCGCGCGATCGCCTCGGCGCCCGGCACGGCGAGCGCGGCCTCAAGAAAATGCGCCTTGCCGAACAAGCTCATGTACTGGACGTGGTCGCGATAGCGCCGCAAATCAGCGAGCCCCACCTTGCCGCGCTTCGCCAACGCCGCGAGCGCGACCGCGCGCACCGTCGACGCCATGCCGCGGGTATAGAAGTCGGGGAATGCGTCGCGCTTCAGGAACGTGTCGAGATACTCGTCGAGCTTCGTCTCCACGGCCTCGGGGATCGCATAGCCGTCGTCGCGCAGCCAGCCGAACGCGAGCGCGGTGTACGCGCTCAGATACGGGCTCACGTATTGGTCCTCGGGCACGAAATACGTCATGCCGCCGTTCGGCGCCTGGAAGCTCGCGGCCTGCGCGAGCGTGCGCGCGGGCAGATCCTCGGCACCCGGCCACTCGAGATCGGGCGGCAGGTAGGCCTTGAGGTTCAAGAAGTGCGCGGCCATCACGCCCTTGGTGAGCCGCTGCTCCCAGCAGAGGTACGGATAATCGCGCAGGTAGCGGAACGCGCCCTCGATGTTGCCGAGCACGCTGGGGCTCAGCACGACGCCGACGTCACCCGTGTCGGTATGGATTCGCTCGGGAAAGCGCAGCTGCTCCGTCACCGTCGCGCCGTCGAGGGAGCCATAGTTCGCCGCGGTCTCGAGCGAGCGCCGCTTGTTCACGGCGAGCTCGTGCAGCACGCGGTCGCCGTCAGTCGCGTCGCGTGCGGTGGCCGTGAACGCGATCTTGCCCGTCGCGACGTTGCGGTCGGCCGGGACGGTCGCGGCCTCGACGGACATTTGCACGGTCGCGCGCGCGTACGGCTCGAGGTGCACCACCTGCTCGTGCTTCGCCGCCGCGGCGACGCCGCCCGCGGCCTCGAGCGTGACGCGCACGTCACGCGGCTTGGCGGTTCGATTCATCACGCTGAAGCCGGCCTCGAACCGGTCACCCTCGGTGACCTGGTTCGGCATCACGGGGCGGACTTCCGTGGGCTGGTTGACCTTGAAGCTGGCTTGGCCCAAGCCGAGCCGGTCGCTGGGCGTGGCCGCGAGCACGAGCACCCGCCAACCGGTGAGGTTGTCGGGCACCTCGAGCTCGAAGGACCCGTTGCCGCGCGCGTCGAGCTCGAGCGACGGGTTCCAATAGCTCACGTACTTGAAGACCGAGCGCATGCTGAGCGCGGCGCCGCCGTCGCCGCCCGGGTTCGCGCCCTTCAAGTCGATCTTCTGCCGACCCACGAGCCGCGTGAGCAGGCCGAAGTTGCGCACGTCGAGGCCGTCGAGCTGATAGAACCCCTTGTACGGGTCGAAATAGCCGGTGCCGCCTTGGATGAGATCGAGCACCGACTCGTCGAGCACCGCGACCGCAACCTCGATCGGCTCGCGCCGCTCCCGCTCGCGCGGCGCCGCCTTGATGCGCACCCGGACCTTCTCGCGCGGCTTGTACACTGCGCGCTCGACCTTCACGTCGACGTCGATCTGCTTGGACGGGTCCTCGACCGGCACCGCGACGTAGCCGAGCTTGAACGAGGGCTTGCCGAGGTCGAGCTCGCCGGCTTCCGGCAGCAATTTGCTCCCTGCAATTGCTGCACTCCCGCCATCCCTGGCGGTCGGTGGCGGGGCGGCGACGCGCGGCGACATCGCCAGCACCGACACGAAGAATCCCGGAAGATAGTCGCGCTCGACGGGGAACTCGATGACAGGCGTGCTGCCCTCGAGCGTCTGCACCCAGCGCTTCATCACGCCGTAACGCTCGATCGTGACGAGCGCCCGCGCACCCGGATACGGGTTCTTCACGAGATAGCGCGCGGTGTCACCGACGCGGTAGGTCGTCTTCTCGGGCACGATCTCGAGCGCGTCGTCATTCTCGCCGTGCCAAACGACGGCGCCCTTGCCGATGACCCACGTGTTGAGCGTAGTCGTGTGCGGCCGGCCGCGAGTATCGCGGATCGTCGCCGTAAGCCTGTAGCTCCCTGGGCTGTCCGGCGTGAACGTGCAGGTCAGCGGCGTGGCGTTCGACCGGCCCGCGCAGTTACCGGCATCGACCCAGTCCTCTATGAACTGCGTGAGGTACGCGTTGCCGGCACCCTTGACGCGCGAGGCCTTCGTCTCGAGCCGCTGCACCGCGATCGCGACATCGGTGCCGGCCGCCGGCGCGCCGGCACCGTCGACCACGAGATATTGAACCGCGGCGGGCTGGTCCTCCTGGAACACCCAGCGCGTGGACCGCAAGCCGACGAGCCGGTCGACCGCGACGAAGTCGGCGCTCGCCGCCGACGCGACGTACTTGCCGCGATCGTCGCGCACCGCGCCCTCGACGGTGAGCGCGCCGTACACGATCCGGTTGCCCACGTCGGCGTCGATCTTGAATGCGTGCGCGAATTCGCCCTGCGCGTCCACTCGGCCCATGCCCTGCGACACCGTGAGCGCGGCGGGCTGCATGCCCGTGTCGAAGCGGAACGACGCAGCCAGCGGGTGCTTCGAGACGAACGGCCTCGGCACGATCTGCGCCGTGACACGCGCATCGGCGTCGGCGTAAGGGCCGCCGGAGAACAGCGTCGCGTGCGTCTCGGCCGTGACCTCGTCGCCGGCTTCGAACAGGTCGCCGTTGAGTGTGGTGCGCACGCCGAACGGCGACGGCGTGAAGTCGCTGACGAGCACGCGCAGCGGAAACCGGACGATATCGCTTTCGTCAGGCTCGGTCGCGCCGAACCTGCTCGTCAACTTGAACTGATACCAGCCGACCGCGGCCGATTCCGGAATCGCGTAGCTGCCGCTGTAGCCGCCAAACGCCGACAGCGTCACGTCGGGGATCGTCTGTACCGTCTCGCCCTTCGGGTCGACGATGGCGAGCTCGTACGGACCGCGCGGCGCCGCGACGAACGATTCGTTGTCCTGGTCGCGCACGTACAGCTTGTAGTCGATGGTGTCGCCGGCGCGATAGACGCCTTGCGCCGTCGTTCCCCAGGCGTGCACGTGGCCGAACTCGCGCTCTTGGCGCGGGAACACGGTGAAGCTCGACGCGCGGTAGGTGTTCACCTCGAACCGGTAGCTGAGCGGCAACAGGGCGATCCCCTGCGGCCCGTCGACGCGCACGAACAGCCGCGGGCAATCGTCGTCCGTCGGCCCGCGGCAGCCGTAGCCCAAGAGCGCGAGCTGCGGATCGAGGTCGCGCGTGCCCGCGAGCAGCGCGACACCGGACGCGTCCGTCTGGGCGACCGCCAGGGATGGCGGGAGTGCCGCGACTGCAGGAGGCAATTCGCGGCCGACCGCGAGCGGCTCGGGATTCGCGCGCAGCCCGGAGATCGAGTCCACGTAGATCGACACGCGCGCGTCGCGCAGCGGCGCCGCGTTCGCGAGCTCCGTGGCCCATACGAGCGTGTTGTAGTGCCCGACCTTCACGTGCACTTGATAAGGAGTGACCTGCGCGAACAGCGCGGGCCGGTAGAAGTTCCGCTCGACCGGCGGATCGGTGTCGAGCCGGCCGTAGACTGCGCCCGCGGCGCCGCCGAGCAACTCGCGCACGCGCAACGGCACGCCGTACTGGATGTCCGCGATGGCCGGTAAACCGGTGGCTCGCACGAGATCCGTGTCCGCGCCGGCAGCCGTGAGCTTCTTGTAGCGGAGCGTGTAACGCTCGAGATTGGTCACGTAGAGAGGCACGTCGGAGTCGACGCCCTGCTCGAGCACCGCCGTGGTGTGCTCGAGCGTGTAGTCCGGCGGTCGATGGGTCGTGGCGAAGGTCAAGTCGACCGGCGCCGCAAGGGTCCTGCCGAACTCGTCCTTCGGGCCGTCGGTCGGACGCGAGAGCGCAACGCGGTACGGCTCCGCCGCCTTGAGCCGCTCCGGCAGCCAAACGACGTACTCGCGGCCGCGCACGTGCGGCCAGCTCAGCAGCGAATACTCGCCGCGGTTGGCCCAAGGATCGTAGTCGGTGCGACCCCCGGCGAGATCGGGCGCGATCTCGACGTGCTGCTTGACCTCGCTGCTCAGCACCGGCGCGCTGAACGCGAGCCCTACGGAGCCGAGCGGATTGCATTGCTGCGCGGGGTCGCTGCGGCGAATCTGAATCGGCCGGCGGTCGAGCCCTTGGCAGCGCACGCCGAGGAACTCGAGCTCGGGGAAGGTCGCGAACTCGACGGCGGCGCGATTCTGCGTGCCGGGCTCCGTGCCGACGGCGGGCTCGAGCCCCGGCTCGACCATGAGCCGCACGGTCGCGTCGAGCGGCAGCTCAACGGTGGGCGACAGCAGCCAGACGCTGCGCGCCGTCTCTCCCCGCGCCTCGGTGGGCCGATCGTCGACCGGCTGCGCTTGGCGGGCGCCGAGATCGACGAACACGGTCTCGCCGGGCAGCCGCAAATACCGCGGCAGCTCGCGCTGCTCGGTGTCGGGCATCACGGCAAGCGGCACGCGGCTCGGCCCCTGCCCGGTCACCGCCATGAACACGTGCGCGCGCACCGACGACTCCGCCACCGGCTGGTTGAACACGGCGCGCACCACGGGCATTCCAGGGCCGCGCCACGTGGCGAACGACGGGTAGGCCAGGCTCGGCGTCTCCGTGGTGAAGCGCCGGCGAAAGTCGCTCGCCGTCGTTGCGCCGTCCTGCGCGCGAATACCGGGACTCACGACGAGCGTGTAGGCAGTGGCGGGCCGAAAGGCATCGCCGTCGCCGAGCTGGCACGCGAGCGCGCTCGTGTCGAGCCAGCGCCATTGGCACGCGAGCGGTGGCGTGATCTCGACGGGGATCTCTGCCGCGGTACGGTCCATGCGCCCGATCGGCACCACGGCCCGATCGAACTGGATCACGATCTGCCGGCCCTCGGGCACGTTTACGCCGGACGGCGTGATGCGCGTGATCCTGAGCGCCGGCGGTTGCGCGCCCGGCTGCGCGAGCGCGGCGCCGCCCGCCGCGAGCATCGCGAGCACGCGCGCCGCGAATCGGACGCGCACTCCTGGGTTTCGTGTCATAAGCTCCGAATCCTACCGTCGCGCATGCGGCACGCGTATCGCCCCTTCGGCCCGACCACGAGCTGCCACTCTACGGGTGCGATCTGACGTACCGCTGGCCGGTTTCTGACGAAAAATGGCGGCCGATTGGCGGGAAAATCCGTTCCCTGGATCGGGACTTTCTGTTATATCGGTACCGCTCTCTTGGGGAGATTGGCGAGGAATCGGGCCATGCCGCGCGCTTTGCTCGCACTGGTTCTCGGCGCCGTCGCGGGCGCCACGATCACCTACTTCACCTTCGCAGCCCGCGTAACGCACATCCTCGACGCCGGCGTCGCGGCGTCGCCCCTCGCCACGGGCGCGGCTCCGGTCGAGGCGCGGACGCGGCCCGATTCCGCGCAGTCGGTTACGGCCGAGCGCGCGGCGCTGTACCGCACAGCAGCCGACGCCGACGGCGCGGGTCTCGCGCGGATGATCGCGCAGACCGCGGCGCGAGCGCCGTCGCGGGCGCGGGACGAGGAGCTCGGTGTGCTGCTCGCGCGCTATGCCGAGCTCGACGGCGAGCGAGCGGTCGCAATCGCGCGCAAGCTCGGTGTGAACGTGGAGACCCTCGCCATGCTCTTCGCGCGATGGGCGGAGACCGATCCCACCGACGCGCTCGCCGCCCTCGGCGACGTGGAAGACCCTGCCACGGCGACGGCGATCGGGCTCGCGTTGCTGCCTGTGCTCGGCGACGACGACTACGCGCTCAGACAAGTGCTCACGGCGCTGCCGCGCGCGGCGGACGACGGTCTACGAGTCGGCGCGCTGGCGAAGCGCGCGGAGCGCGACCCCGTGGCCGCGCTCGACGACGCGCTGGCGCTAGACGATTTCGGCACGAGCAGTTTCGCCATCGAGCGCATTGGAGCCACCTGGGCCCGAACCGACCCGCGCGCCGCGCTCGAGGGCGCCGCAGCGATCGACGACAACGAGCTACGCACGCCTTTTCAGAATGCCGTGTTGCGCGCCTGGGCGCTGGTCGACGCGCAGGGCCTCCTCGACTACGTCGCGGCGCTCGCTCCGGAGGCGCAGGGGCAACTCAGCACCGTCGGTTTGTTCGAGGTGGCGCGGCTCGATCCCGAGCGCACGCTCGCGCTCATCGACCGCTTTTCGAGCGGGGTGCGCGGCGAGCTCGAGCGCGTCGCCGTAGAGGCGCTCGCGCGCGCCGATCCGGAGGGCGCCCTAGAACGCGTCCGCAAACTGCCACCGGGACGACTGCAGCAAAATGCGCTGCAGTCGCTCGCGCGCGCCTACGGCAAGAGGAATCCCGACGCGGCGCTCGCGTGGGCGCAGGCGGAAGCGGACCGCGAAGCGATGGTGGGCGTGCTCACCGGGATCGCGACCCGCGACCCGAAACGGGCGCTCGACGTTGCAGCGACCTTGCCGAAACAGGACCGCGCATCGGCCGTAATCGGGATCGTGATGCTCGGCGCGGGGAACAACCGCGACGCCGACCTCGCAGGGCTCGCCGAGCGCCTGCTCTCGGTCGACGACGAGTTCGCGAACACGACCGGCCTCGCGCAACTCCTGGGGACCTGGCAAAGGCGCGCGCCGGAGCGCGCGGTGGAGTGGGTCATGGCGAATGCCGCGCGCCTCCCGCCGGCCGCGTTCGGGTCGGTGGGCAGCTATCTCGCGCAGAACGATCCGGCAGCCGCCGAACGGCTGCTCGCGCAGGTTCCGAGCGAGGGCCGCACCGCCTGGCTGCAGGGGATGGCCGGAAGCTACGCGCAATCGGATGTGAAAGCCGGCTTGGCCTGGGTGGAGCGCCTGCGCGGCGACCCGGCCTACCCGGCCGCCGCGAGCGCGATCGCGCAGGGGTTGGCGCGCAGCGACCCGCCCGCCGCCGCCGCTCTGCTCGACAGCATCGCAGACCGAGGCAGCATCCCAGGTCCATCGATGGCGATCGCGTCCAGCAACGTCGCGAGCTCGTGGGCACGCACGAACCCGCTCGCGGCGGCAGAATGGGCCCGAGGTTTCGCCACCGACGAGCGCAGCATGCAACCGCTCTCCACCATCGCGCAGATATGGGGAGCCAGCGACTACGGCGCCGCGCGCGCCTGGACGCTCCGCTTGCCGGCCGGCACGTCGCGTGACGCGGCGCTGCGTCCGTTGCTCACCGCCGGCGGCAACGGCATCGACACCTCGTTGCTCGCATCGTTCAGCGGCGAGTTGCCGCGACAACGAGCCGTCCTGACCGCCGTACAGCAGCTCGCGCGCCGAAACCCGAGCGAGGCGCGCGCGCTGATCGATAGATACGTCACGGCGCCGGAGCTCCGCGAGCAGGCAAACCGGATTCTCGTCGGGCCGGGCGTAATCGGGCCGTTCTAGTCTCGCGCCGGCGGCCCGTCTCACGCCCGCGGCGCAAGCTCCGGCAGCCAGATCAAATCCGTCACGCCGTAGTCCTTGCCGCACTGCGACAAGAGCGTCGTGACCTGACCGCGATGATGCGTCTGATGGTTGAAGAAGTGGGTCACGCACAGCCAGACGTCGTACACGCGCGGCGCCGGATTGACGACGCTCGTGAACCTGAGCTTGCCCGCGAGCTGCGCGTCGGTGAGTCCTTGCGTCCAGCCATCGATGTCCTGATCGGTGAGCGTGCGCTCGGCACGCAGCTCGTTGAAGTCCGCGAACAGTTCCTGACGCAGGCTCTGAACCTGCACCGGTCGGCCGATGAAGCGGCCGAACCAGATGCGGTCGGCGAGCAGGATGTGGTTCAACGTGCCGTGGATCGAGCCGAAGAACGCCTTGCGGTCGAGCTTGCGATCCGCGTCGCTGAGCTCGGCGCACGCGGCGTAGAGCGTGTCGTTCATCCAGCGGTTGTACGCCGCCATCGTCTGCGCTTGCTTTGCGAGCATCAGTGCCTCCTTGCGAGCTGCTCGAGCTCCCGGAGCGCTTCGCGCTTCTTCTCGGGCGGGTGTCCTTCGTAGTAGCGGTCGATGAGCTGGCGCACCACCGTGATCTTGAGGTCGCGGGCCGAATCGGGCAGCGTGGCGGCCACTTGATCGAACGCGAGCACCACCTGGAAGAAGTGCTCGAGCGCGGGCTCCGGCACCTGCGAGTCGCGCGCGAGGACCTCGCCGATCCGGCCGAAGATCCGCGCCGCATAGGTCGCCGCGAGGTTGCGGGCGATCTTGGCCTCCGCGGGCCTGGCCGCGGCCATCACCTCGTCGAGCAGCGAGAGGCCGTCGGCGAGGCTCGCGAGCCCGTCCGCGGACCGGTAGTCCGCCTCGCCCTCGGCGAGGCAGCGGCGCGCGTCGATCAACTGTCGCGATTCGGCCATCAGGGCTCCGTGGCCCCCTACTCCAATAAAACCGGTCTCGGGGAGAGGCTCCCGCTACAGCGGCTTCCAGACGAAGCCTTCGCCGCGCCGATAGTAGATGGCGACCGCGCGGCCGTAGAGCTCGTGCTCGCTGATCAGGCCCCAGTAGCGGCCGTCCTTGCTGTCGCCGCGGTGGTCGCCGAGCGCGAGGACCATGCCGGGCGGGATCACGCTCGTGTCGATATTCGGCCCTCCGCCCTTGTCGAGATTCAGCAGCGCTTGCCGGTCCCCGAACCACTCGAGCTTGGCGTCGCCGAGGGGGTGGCCGTTCACCGAGAGATGGCCGTCCTTGAGCGCGACGACGTCGCCGCCGACGGCGACGATGCGCTTGATGAGGCGGACGCCGTCGTCCGGCGAATCGAACACCGCAATGTCGCCGGGTTTCGGCGTGCGCGCGCCGAACATGTCGATCTTGGTGAGCGGGATACGGACGCCGTAGGCCGTCTTGTCGACGAATACGCGGTCGCCCGGCAGCAGCGAGTTCTCCATCGAGCCCGAAGGCACGTAGTAGTGATCGGCGAGCGACGAGCGCGCGGCGGTGACCAGCGCAAGCACGATCGCGAGCGACAACAACTCCGACTTGAGCCAACCTTTCTTCAAAGCCACGGGAGCTCCTTTCCGCTATTGCTTGGCTCGGACAGCGAGCCGATAGGCGCGTTCAACCGCCGGCCGCTCATTTCCAGAACATCCACCACGGCTTGGCCGGCGCGGGCGCGGGCTGCGCCGCGGCCGGGGTCTCCTTGCCGGTGACGTAGCTCCGATCGTCGCACGACGGCGTCTCGTAAGGCAGATCGGAGATGAGCACCGTGTCCGCGCCGCGGTACTCGCCCGTGAAGTACTTCGGATCCACGGCGACGTACTCGCGCCGCAGCGCGCTCCGGTCGCGCTCGAGCGAGAACCGCTCGACGACGTGCAGCGCCTCGCTGTGCATCGTCGAGGTATCCGCCGACAAGACGCCGGGCTTGAAGCCCACGGTGTCGACGACCAGCACGTCGTTCTCCCAGCGGCCGATCGAGTGGCCCGCGAGGCTCGGCTCGAGGGCCGCCGGATGTTCCTTCTCGTTGAGCCAGATCGTGCGGTCGACGCCCATCGCGCCGTACCGGATCCGGATCGCGTTCTCGTCCTGGACGATGCGATTGACGAACGTCTCGAACGTCCAATCGAACAGGATATTCGTCGGTTCGCAGCGCAGCCGCGGGTTGTCAGACGACGACGGATCGAACCCTTCGGCGGCCTTCTTGCCGGCCTCGGTGAGCGCGACCGGGCTCGGCCGCGTCCAAGCCGTGTGGATCGCGTCCGCCGCGAGCGACTCCGGCGTGCCGCGGGCGCCCGGAAAGGCGCGCCCGCCGGCCGGGACCGCGCCGGGCGCGAGGCCATCGGCGACTGACAGCGGCACCAGTGCGCCCTCGATCCCGCGCCGATCGGTCATCACGCGCTGCTCGCCGGCCCAGTCCCCGTTGATGTTCGGGTCACCGTTCGGCAACCGTTCCGGCCGCTCGACCTTGGTCGTAGCCGCCTCCGCCTTCTGTAGCTGCCCGTACCGATCCATGCTCCGGAAGGCGGAGGC
>DASQOL010000104.1:0-14975 GCA_035644475.1 Gammaproteobacteria bacterium
CCGCGGCACGCCGTCCGTGGAAGTCGTCAAATACGACGACGCGATCTTCGAGCATCCGGCGACGCCGAATCGGATCGACCTGTTGGCGCGGCTCGGCGTGTTCCTCACCGCCCACCTGCGCTGACGTCGATCAGTCGACCACCGACTGCATCACCGCGTTCTCGAAATCCGCCTGGAGCTGGCGGTTCGGCGTCTGCGCCATCAGCACGGCCACCAGCTTCTTCGACGGGTCCACCCAGAAGTGCGTGCCGTACGCGCCGCTCCAGCCGAAGCTGCCGGCCGAGAGCCACGTCCCGCGCGCGGCGGAGCTCGTGATCACGCGCACGCCGAGCCCGTAACCCTCGCCCGGTTGCCGGCCCGGAAGCGTGTCCGGGATGAACGCCGACCCCATGAGCTCGATCGTGCGCGGGCTCAAGAGCCGCTTGCCGTTCAGCGCGCCGCCGTTCGCGAGCATCATCCCGAACTGCGCGTAGCTCTCGGCGGTGGCCATGATGCCGCCCGCGCCCGAGAAGTATTTCTGCCCCGACATCGAGTCCGGGTCCTGGTTCGGCACGAGCGCGCCGTCGCGCCGCTGGTACGCGGTGACGAGCCGCGCGCGTTGCGCCGTGCTCGGCCAGAAAGTCGCGTCCTGCATGCCGAGCGGCTGGAAGATCCGCTGCGCGAGGAACTGGTCGAAGCTCTGGCCGGAGGCGACCTCGACGATCCGGCTCAGAACGTCGAAGCCGGCCACGGCGCTGTATGACCAGCGGGAGCCGGGCTGGAACTCGAGCGGCGCGTCGCCGACCGGCTCCACCCACTTGAGCCCCACCTCGTGGCGCTTCTGGAACGACGGGTTGCCCACGGAGTTGCTCAGCGCGCCGCTCATGACGCCCGACGTGTGCGTGAGCACGTCGAGCACGGTGATCGGCCGCGCGGCCGGCACCGTGTAGAACTGCGGCGGCGCCGCCGCTGCCGGACCGGCCGTCGCAGGCGCCGGCGGCGCTCCGGCCGCGCGCGGTTTCTCGATGGCGACCTCTGCGTCCGCGTAGCTCGGGATGAACTTCGAGATCGGGTCGCTGAGCCGAACCTTGCCCTCCTCCATCAGCATCATGATTGCGACGGCGGCCACCGGCTTCGACATCGACGCGATCCTGAACACCGTGTCGGGCTGCATCGGCTTCTTCGACGCGACGTCCATCACGCCGTGCGCCGCGAGGTGCACGATCTGGCCGTTGCGCGCCACGAGCGTCACGGCGCCCGAGATCTCGCCGGCGTCGATGTTGCGCTGCACGAGCTCATCGATGCGGTGCAGCCGCTCCGCCGAGATGCCTACGCTCTCCGGCGGCGCGGTTTGCGCGGCGGCCAAGACGCCGGCGACGGGCGCCGCCCCCAGTAGCAACAACAGCAGCGACAGCGACGAGCGCACGATCAAACGAGTGAGCGTTGCCATGATCCCCCCCTACCCGATGCCGGGCGCGGCATGCGCCCGCCTCAGCATAAGCCCCTCAGCATAAGCCAATAGCCGGAGCGGTCCAACGGCGGCCGAGGGCGGCTGCGCAAAAGCGCCCGCGGGAGTCAGTCGGCGGGAGCTGCGATGGGCGCGACCGAGCGGGGACGGCGGAACGGCCGGCGGAAAGGATAGGCGAGCTGCGCGAAGAACGTCTGCGGCACCGTCTCGTCTTTCAAGCCGAACTTGGTCGGCAGCCGATCCTTCGGCATGTAGTAGGTGCCGAACGCGACGTCGAAGATCGGGAAGAGCCCGGCGAAGTTCTTGTCGAGGCCTTCGTCCTCCGAGGTGTGATGCCAGCGATGGAACTTCGGGCTCGCGATCAGCCGGCCGAGCGGCCCGAAGCCCCACGACACGTTCGCGTGGAGGAACACGGCGTAGAACGTGAGGAACGGCACGTAGGCCGCAACCGCGCCCGGCGTGAAGCCGAGCACGACGAGCGTCGACGCCTGAACCCAGCGCGTGAGCCAGTCGTTGACCGGATGCAGCCGCACGGACGACAGCCAATCCAGATCCTGCGAGCAGTGGTGGATCGCATGGAATTTCCAGAGCGTGCGCCCGTGAAACCAACGGTGCATCCAATAGGCGATGAAGTCGCCGATCACGAGCATCTCGATGGCCTGGAGGCCGAGCGGCTGGCGCGCGAGCAGCGTGTCGCGAGCGGCCAGCATCGCGCGAAGATCGCCCACGTTCTGCCGGTAGACGAGCACGAGGATCACGCCGAGGCCGAGCTGCGACACGCCCCGCGTCACGAGCGGCGTCGCGAACCAGTACCAGAGGTCGGTCTTGAAGCCGCGGCGGCGATGGAGCCGCGGCTGCTCGGGCTTCGCCGCGAACAGGGTCTCGACGAGCCAGAAGAACGCCGACAGCACGAGCAACGCGACGAACAGATTGCCGATCCGAGCCATCGCGAGAGCCTCCTTCGGTGCCGGGCAACGGTAGGCACGCGGCCGCAGCCGGTCAAGGGCGCGAGTCGCGGGTTGCACCACGCCTTAAACGCGCCACGGGCGTGCCGGTTTACACTGCCGTGCATGATCCGCGTCATCAGCCACGCCGACGTGCGCGCCTTCCTCGACCGAGCGGAGCCCTGGCTGCTCCGTCACGAGGATCGCTACGGGCTCCTGTACGGCGTCGCGCGCCTGGTTCAGAGCGGCACGCACCGATACAAGCAGCCAATCTATTGGGCCACGGTCGAGGAGGACGGAGCGTTGGGCGGACCCGCGGTGTTGGGCTGCGCGTTTCGCACGCCGCCGCACCAGGTGGGCGTGACCGAATTGTCCGACGCCACGATCGGACCCCTCGTCGCGAGCCTGCACGAGGCCTACGCGAGCGTGCCCGGCATCGGCGGACCGGAGCACACGGCGACCTCCTTCGCGAAGGCATGGGTCGCGCGGTTCGGCGGCTCGTGGTCCGTGCATCACCAGCAGCGCCTGCATAACTTGACCGCGGTGCGGTTCCCGAACGCGCCCGCCGCTGGGTCGTTGCGGCTCGCGTTGCCGGCCGACGTGCCCGTCGCGCGCGCGTGGATGGCCGGCTTCATCCGCGACACGGGCGTTCGCCATCTCGGCGCGGACACCGCGGAGCGGCTCATCGAGGAACGCCGCCTGTACCTCTGGGTGGACGGGCAGCCCCGCTGTATGGTCGGCGCAGTGCGCGACACGCCGCACACGACGGGCATCGCCGCGGTGTACACGCCGGCGCAATTTCGCAACCGCGGCTACGCGAGCATCGCAGTCGCGACACTGAGCCAACAGCTGCTCGACGCGGGCCGGCATAGCTGCTTCTTGTACACCGACCTCGCGAATCCGGTGTCGAACGCGGTGTACCGGCGCATCGGTTACGAGCCCCTCTACGACGTCGTTGACATCGCCATCGTTTAGCTCGATAAAACCCGCATGAATCGCCCCGCCGTCGACGCCGTCGCCCGAGAAGTCGCCCAGGAGAAGGCCGAGGCGCTCGGGCTCGCGGGCAAGAAGCTCGAGGAAGCCCTGCGCGCGCTCCACGAGCTCGACGCGGCGAGCGACACCGGCGACGCGCGCCGCCGCGAGCTCGTCGCGCGCGCCGCGGAGCGCGTCACCAGCTTGCTCGTGCAGCGCGAAGCCTACGGTTTTGCGGACCCGTCGTTCCTGCTCGCACACTACGACGTGCCGGCGGAGGTCGTCGCGCGGCTGGGAATTCGCGTCGTGACTTGAGCTTTCGCGCGTCGGCGCGGTTACGCGTGAGCCGGCTCGGCGGAATCCCTCGCGGCTCGCAAGCGCCGCGAGGACTGAGCCGAACGTGAGATTCGGGGGGCAACGTGCTATGCACCTGACAGCACTCGTTTCGATCTCTATCGCCGTGTTCGGCTGGAGCGTTGCCGCGGCGCAGGGCGAGCGCGCGGACCGCGTCGGCGCCGAAGCCCCGACTGCGCAGGACACCCCGGACGAGGTCATCGTGACCGCCAAGCGGCTCGCGAAGCTCCGGCTCGACGTGCAGGCGGCGCGCGAGCGCGCCTACGGCGTCTTCAACGAGATCAACAGCGACAACGACTTCGACGTTAACTGTAGCGGCGAGACGCGCATTTTCTCGCACGCAAAGCGGCGGACTTGCCGAGCGCGGTTCGAGAGTCGCATTTCAAGCGAGGCAGGGAAGGAGTATCTGGATGGGTTGCTGCTGAGCTGCAACGGTCCCGGAGGCGTGACTCAGGAATGTATGTTCAGTTCAGCCGGCGGACGCGGTATTTCCCGTGCGCAGGGAGTCGAGAACCCACTGCAGGGTAAACGTCAGCAGTTTAGTGACGAGATAACACGGCTCGCGAACGAGGATGCTCGCTTCGCGCAGGCCATCCTCGACTTCTACGCGGCAAGCCAGAAGTACGAAGCGGCTCGCAAGCACCGCACCGACTAGTACCGGCCGAGATCCGAGCGGGCTAAGATGCACCCGCGGCGGTCGCTAGGGCGAGGCCGCGGCCGTTTTGGCTCTGTGGGGGAAATTCATGCGATCGATGACCAAGCTCGCCGGCCTCGCCGCACTCGCGCTCGGCGCGTCGTCCGCCAGCGCGCAGCAAACCGTCAAGTTCAACCCGAACAACGGTTTCCCGGTCGCGCCGAGCGGCATTCAAGTACCGCCGCTGCCCGACAAGCCGGTCGCGTACCACACCGCCGAAGGCCAGGACATCCTCGTGCGCGTCTTCACCCGCGGGCTCAAGCAGCCGTGGAGCCTCGCGTTCCTACCCGACGGCAACATGCTCGTCACGGAGCGCGGCGGCCAGCTGCGGCTCGTGCACGCCGACGGCACGCTCGAGGCGCAGCCGATCGCGGGAGCGCCCGCGGTGCGCGCGCAGGGCCTGAGCGGCTTGATGGAGGTCGCGCTGCATCCGCAGTTCGCGACCAACCATTGGGTCTACCTCACCTACACGAAGCCGCTGCCCGACAACACGGCCGTGATCGCGCTCGCGCGCGGCGCGTGGAACGGCAAGGCGCTCACCGGCGTCAAGGACTTGCTCGTGACGGGCAAGGGCACGGGCGAGTCGTCGCGGCTCGCGTTCGGCACCGACGGGTTGTTGTACATGACCAGCGGCGGCGACGACGACACGACGCAAGACCCGACGACCCACGCCGGCAAGGTGCTGCGCTTGAAGGACGACGGCACGGCCGCGCCCGGCAACCCGTTCGCGGGCAAGGGCGGTAACTCGGCCGAGGTCTGGACGCTCGGCCATCGCAACGGCATGGCGCTCGCGGTGCGCCCCGGCACGAACGAGCTCTGGGAAAACGAGAACGGCCCGAACGGCGGCGACGAGATCAACGTGCTCGTCGCCGGCGGCAATTACGGCTGGCCGCTCGTGAGCCTCGGACGCACGTATCCCGGTCCGTGGCAGTCGAAGGGCTTCTCGCGCGAAGGGATGATCGACCCGGTCGTCTACTGGACGCCCGCGATTGCAATCTCGGGCCTCGCGTTCTACACCGGCGACAAGCTGCCGAAGTGGAAGGGCAGCGTGTTCGTCGGCGGCATGCGCATGGGCGAGGTCCCGGGCACCGGCCACCTCGAGCGGATCCTGTTCAACGACAAGATGGAAGAGCTGCGCCGCGAGCAGCTGCTCGTCGACCTGCGGCAACGCATCCGCGACGTGCGCCAAGGCCCCGACGAGCTGCTCTATCTCCTAACCGGCGAGGACACCGGCGCCATCCTCCGCATCGAACCCGGAAATTAGGGACAGGTTACTTTTTCGGCAGCTGCTGCTCGAGATACGCGCGCGACGCGGCTTCGTCCATCAGCGGCACGATCTTGTCCGGGTCGACGCGCACCATGAGGTACGTGATCTCGTTGTCGATCTTCATGAACTGATGTCCGGTGCCGGCCGGGATCACGAGCACGTCGCCCGCCTTGAGCTCCTGCGTCTCCGCGCCGCGCATGTCGGTGCCGTTGCTGCCGGGCCCGTTCAGCGTGCGCACCGCGCGATCGTCCGCCGGGCGGCGCTGCGCGTCGACGATGTCGGGACTCGTGCGGTTCGTGCCCGAGCCGCTCAGGATGTAGTACACCTCGGTGACGAGATCGTGCTCGGCCACGGAGCGCGGCGCCGGCGCGTCGAGCTTGCCGCGATGGACGAGCGCGAGCTGCAGCTTGGTCTTGCCGACGTCCACCGAGCGCATCTGCTGGTCGATCACGTTGTTCGCGCGGCTCGCCGCCTCGTAGGCCGCGAGCTCGCTCGCGCGGATGTAGGTGGCCTTGCACATCACGCACGACGGCTTGGCCTCTTGCGCCGACAGCCTGCCCATGGCGAACGCAACGGCGAAGACGACGGCGATCCCGGCGGCGAACGAAACAGTGACTCGCATGGCATTCCCCCGTTGGTTGAACTCTCGATCGTGACGTAGCTCTCGTTTCGGCGGCTCACAAGCACCGCTAGCGTGCGCCCGCCGACCCGCCACGCACAATCGCCGCGCACTGCCCGGCTCCCGAGCCCACGAGAATCGCGCAACGGCGCGGCGCGGCGTCGACGCACGCGTCGGCACGCTTCCTGCTTAGGAGCTTGGCGAGAGTCTGCCAAGGATTTGGGCACGTGTTCATGGATCTACTGGGCAAGGAGCCGACCATGCGTCTCTTGACCGTTCTACACCACGTCTTCGTCTGGGTCGTCTGGGCGCGACCGATCGCGCAACTCGCGGCGCTCGCCTTCGTGCTGAGCGGCTGCAGCTTGCTGAGCGGCGGCATCTCCGCACCGCCGAGCTACGGAGCTCCGAGCGGCGGCCCGATGAGCTTCGCGCCCTCGAGTTATCGCCCGTCCGTTTATTACCTCACGAACGGCGTACCGCATCGGGTGGACAGGGAGTACGTGGACCGCTACGCATGCGCCTCCGGGGCCGCGCTCGCGTGCATATGCTCGAGCCGACTCGCGGAAACGTGCGACTGCCGCTGTTGATCGCGCGCGCACCTCGCAACCGGTTGGCGCTCGGGTCACACCGCGTCGATGAACGCGCGCATCTTCTTGCGCGCCGCCTTGCTGGGGACGGGACCGAGCGCCGTGAGCGCGTTCTCCGCCATGTGCTTCGGGTCGGTCGTTTCCGTGAGCACGCAGGTCACGGCTTGATTCGCGAGGATGTACTTCAGCGAGAACTGCGCCCAGCTCGTGCACTCGAAGCTCGCGGCCCAATCGGGTAGAGGCTTGCCTTCGAGCTTCGAGAAATAGGTGCCGTTCATGAACGGCCGATTGATCAGCACGGCGAGGCCGTGGTCGGCCGCGAGCGGCAGCAATCGGTTCTCCGACGTGCGCTCGGTGATCGAGTAGTTCATCTGCACGAAGTCCGGCTTCTCGCGCTTCAGGAACGCCTCGAGCTTGTCGTACAAACCGACCTCGGCGACGGTCACGCCGATGTAGCGCGCGGCGCCGCGCTGCTTCAAGTCCTTGAGCGTCGGCCAGTGCACCTCCAAGTCCGTGAGGCTGAAGATCTGGACGAGATCGAGCGTCTGCCGCCGGTAGCTCTCCTGCGTCGCCTTGAACTGCGCGATGCCCGCATCCTTGCCGACCTGATCGATCTTGGTGGTGAGGAATAGCTTGCCGGCGAACTCGGGCGCGCTCACGACGCTGCCGAAGCCCTGATCGTTGGCGGCGTTGCGCGGCCACGTGTCGATGAGCTTGCCGCCGTTCGCGACGAGCGTGCGGATCACTTGCGCCACCGGCTCGGTACCCTTCTCCGCGATCTCCTGCACGACCTTGCTCGAACCGAGCCCGATCACGGGTAGCGCCTCGCCGGTGCCCGGAATGCGGCGCTGAGGGATCGCCGCTTGCGCTAGCGCGCGCCACGGTGCGAGCGCGGCCATCGCCGCTGTGGCCGCGGCCCCCATGACGAGCTCACGGCGCGTAGTCTTGGTCGGCTCGAACATTGTCTATCCTCGTCGCAGGCGATGCTTGGGCAAGCTTAGCAGCAAGGCGCTGGCGGCCGAGCGCCCGTTCAGTGCGTCATCGCGTGCACGAGGAAGTTCGTGCCTAGACGGAACGCGTCGGTCGAGGGCTTCAACGGGTAATTCGGGCTCCCATACCACTCCCAGAAGTTCGCGAGGTCGTTGTTGTGCAGCGCGACCATCGCGATCTGGCCTTGGTCGTTGTCGAAGCCGTAGTACACGGGGTCGTCGCCCTGCACGTACGGGTCCATGCCGTGCAGGTCTTCGACCTTGTAAGCGAGGTCGAAGATCGGATTGGTCTCGGTGAGACGCACGAAGCTGCGATCGCCGAACACGCGCCGCATCTCCTCGCGCAGGTTGTCCATGTGCTCGTGGTCGAAGTCATCGATGAGCACGAACCCGCCGCGGTCGACGTACTCGCGCAGGTTCGCGACCTCGGCCTCGGTCATCTCCATCTCGCCGGGCTCCGAGATGTAGGTGAACGGGTACTCGAAAATCTCGGGGCTCGAGAGCTCGAGCAACCGGTACGAGCCTTCGTCCACGTCCACGCGCGTGGTGCGGCCGATGAACTCGTTGAGGTTGATCTCGGACTCCGGGAAGTTGTGCGACCAGCCGCAGTGGCCGATGAGGCCGTTCG
Source organism: Gammaproteobacteria bacterium (assembly GCA_035644475.1). Classification (GTDB taxonomy): domain Bacteria; phylum Pseudomonadota; class Gammaproteobacteria; order Steroidobacterales; family Rariloculaceae; genus FEN-1219. The sequence continues at coordinate 8,502 of DASQOL010000104.1, forward strand.
TGCCGAAATGCCAGCGCGCCACGACGAACTCGGTGCGCGGCGGCCGGTGCTCCGTGTCGTAGACGCAGTCGGCCATGCGCCCGGTGCCGCGGAAGCGGCGGAACTGCGCTTCGGCGATGCCGGCGGCAAGCACGACGGCCACCACCATCAACCAAGAAAATAGGGACAGACTTCTTTTTGACGGCGCGCGTGCGGAAAATAGGGACATGTTGCCTTTTCGTCAGGTGTCGTGCCGCTTCAATGGCATCGTCGAAAAAGTAGCATGTCCCTATTTTCCGCAGAAGGCGGCGAAGCCGGCCAGGAACTTCGTGAGCTGCTCGCGCACGCGCGCGTCGACGAGGTTGCCCTCCGCGTCGAAGACCTCGCGGGCACGCGAGACCTGGAGGCGCGCGCCGAACCAGGGCTGCGTGCCGAGCGTTTTCAGCACGGGCAACCACGCCGTTTGCGATAGGAGCGTGCCGAAACCGCCCGGCGACGCCCCCATCACCGCCACGCGCCGGCCGCCGAACACGCGCGGAATGTCCGTATCCGGCCGCGACAGCCAGTCGATCGCATTCTTGAACACGCCGGGGAGCGAGTTGTTGTACTCGGGCGTAACGAGCAGCAGGCCGTCCGCCGCGGCGATTCGGTCCTTGAGCTTCGTCACCACGTCAGGCACGCCCTGCTCCGCCTCGACGTCGCCGTCATAGAGCGGAATGCCCTTGATCGTTGCGACGTCGAGCTCCGCGCCCGCAGGCATGGCCTGCCCGGCCGCGCGCAGCAGCGAGGAGTTCAGCGACCCACGCCGCAAGCTTCCGGAAATGCCGACGATGGTCGTCATGCGAGCGCGAGTCTACGCCGCCCCCGCACCCCAGTCATCGCTTCCATTACAATGCCGAAGGATGCCCCGCCGACTTCCATCGCCCGAATGACCGATCTAAATCCGGACGTAAGCCGTCTCGGCAAGAATCTGCTGGCCGGCGCGCTGGAGCTGCGCTCGCGCGGCCTGAAAGCGGCGTTCGCGCTGCTCGCGGTATTCGCGTGCCTCACGCCGTTCTCGGATCGCGTGTTCCGGCTGGTCGCGGAGCCCGTGATGGCCAAGATGCCGGCGAACGGCAGCATAATCGCGCGCGGCATCGCGTCCCCGTTCATGACCCCGATCAGGGCGACGTTCTGGGTGGCGTTGTTCGTCGCCATGCCATTCATCCTCTATCACGTCTGGCGGCTGGTGGACGGCTGGCTGCCCACGTCGAAGCGCAAAATCGCGGCGCCGTTCATCGCCGTGAGCGCCGGGCTGTTCTACACGGGCGTGGCATTCGCGTTCTTCCTCGTGCTGCCGATGGCCTTCAAGTTCTTCCAATCGAGCACGCCCACGCACGTGAGGGTCGCCACCGACATCGCGGCATATCTCGACTTTACGATCGGAATGTCGCTGGCGTTCGGCGTTGCATTCCAAGTGCCGGTCGCGATCGTCGTGATCGTCTGGACCGGCGCCGTGTCGCGGCAGGCCCTCGCGAAAGCGCGGCCCTACGTGTTCTTGGGCGCGTTCGTGCTCGGCATGGTCCTGACGCCGCCGGATCCGGTCTCGCAAACCGTGCTCGCGATCCCGATGTACCTGCTGTTCGAAGGCGCGTTGTTCTTCTGCGCGCGCTTCCTACCGGACCGCGCCTGATCTGCGCTCGAGGCCGAGCCGCGAACGCCGGCCCGCGACGGCCGACGGAGAACGATCACGAGCGCCGGTCTTCCGCAATCCAGTCGAACACCGGGCCCATCGGATCGCCCTGCCACGTCCGCTCGTCGTGCCACCAGTCGGCGAAGCGCGGCATGCGAGCTCGCACCATCAACCCGCGCCCTGCAACACGGATTTCGAGGTCGGACCAAGCGGCGAGCCGGCGTCCGGGTGTTTCTTCCACGCGGGTGGGCGAGCCCTTCCACTGCCGCGCCTCGTCGACCAACGACGAGAATTTGCGCGCTGCGGCACCCTCGTCGGACATCGGCAATTGGCGCCAGTGGAATCCGTCCATGAGCTCGTTCTTCTCGAAGCCGTCGATGAGCACACCGAGCAACGTCGCGTCGTCCGGTGTTTTCCGTTCAGACATCGGACTTCCTCGAGACCTACCGAAGCGCACGCAGCGAAGAGATCTGATCTGAGTCGCCGCTATCCTTGGCGTCATCGCACATGGGTCGCAAAGAAATACGCGAACCCTAGCAGCACTGCCATCTGGCCGAGCACCGCAACGTACATCTGTCGCACGGTGCTGCTCGTGCCGCCATGAATCTCCGCGCGTAGCTCGCCACGCATATCCGACATCTGTTGCCCAAGCTCGTGGCGCAAAACCACCAGGTCCCGCTTCGTCGCAAGCGTGTCCCTGGCGCTGCCGAGCTCGATCTCGATTGCGCGAACGATCGCGCGTGCCTGGGCCGACGGGAGATCCGCCTTTTCCAGAACCTCGAGCGACTCCGCCTGCATGCGCACGATGATAAGCCGCGCTCAAAGCGCCATGTCAATGACCCTCGGACGGCGCATTGATGCGTGCGGCGCTACTCGTGTCGCAGCGCCACCACCGGCCGCACGCCCGCGATCGTCCAGGCGTGCACGACCACGGTGGCCGCCGCAAGCGCGAGCGTCGCGAGCGCCGCCGCGACGAACATCCACGGCTCGAGCTCGATCCGGCGCGCAAAACCTTCGAGCCAGCGGCTCATGAAGAAGTACGCGGCCGGCCACGCGATCGCGTTCGCCAGCAAGACCGGCCTCGAGAACTGCCACATCAGCAGGCCCATGATCGCGGTGCGGCCGCTGCCGAGCACCTTGCGCACGCCGATCTCCTTCGTCCGCGCGCTCGCCGTGTGCGCCGCGAGACCCACGAGCCCGAGCGCCGAGATCAAGATCGCGACGCCCGCGAACACGGAGAACAGCTCGAAGTCGCGCCGCAGGTCGCTGTAGATGTCCTGCACCGTGTCCTCGAAGAACCGGCGCTGCGCGGGCCCCGGCTCGCCGATCTCGCTCCAGATCCGGTCGATCGCGTCGAGCGCCTCCGGCGTGGAGCGCCCGTCGATCTTGATGCTCATCACGTACAGCCGCCACGGGTCGACGAAGAACACGCTCGGGTAGTAGTCGTTGCGCACGGACCCCATCTGGAAGTTCTTCACCACGCCGACGATCTGCGCGGTGTGCTCGCCCGAGAACGTGCCGATGAGCCCGGACGGATGGTTGATCGTGACGAGCTCGCCGATCGCCGCCTGCGGCGACGCGATGCCGAGCCGCGCGACGCCCGCCTCGTTCAAGACGATCGATTCGGGGATGGACCAGACGAGATCCTTCGGCGTCTTGTCGGCGCCCACGTCCTCCGAGAAAAACCGCCCGGCCGCGAGCTCGTAGCCGTAGAGCTCGAAGTACCCTACGTCGACCGAGACCTCGCCGAGCACGAGCCGCTCGCTGCCGTTGTAGATCACCGGCCCGACGCCGCCGCCGCCGGCCTGCGGGACGTTGCCCGCGCAGGTCACGCCCTTCACTCCCGGCGCTCGCCGCAGCGCGTCCTTGAGCGCGTCGGTGCACTCCGCGCGCAGCAGAACGGTGGGATCGGAGCTCGAGCGCAGCGACTCGCGCATCCCGAACGCGGTTTGCCGATGTACGACGATGGTCGCGATCAGCACGCCCACCACGATCGCGAACTGGAGCGCGACGAGGGCCTGGCGCACGCCGCCCTGGAGCCGCCCGGCGGAGCGCGCCTTGGTGACGACGCTCGGACGAAACGAAGCGAGCACGAACGCCGGGTAGCTGCCCGCGAGGATCGTCACCGCCACGAGCAGCGCCGCGATGCCGCCCAAGAACGGCGCGCCCAGCAACGTCCGCCAGGCGATCGTGCGGTCGAGAAAGGTGTTCAGCGCGGGCAGCAACGCCGCGGCGAGCCCCACGCCGGCCAGCGTGGCCACGCACACGTGCACGAACACCTCGCCCATGAACTGCGCGAACAGCGCGCCGCGGTTGCCGCCGCAGGCCTTGCGCACGCCGACCTCGACCGCACGGCGCATCGCGAGCGCGGTCCTCAGTGTCACGAAATTGATCGCGGCCGCGAGCACGATCAGCATGCCGATGCCGAGCGCGCCGTAGAGCCGGCTCAAGTCTTCGGTGTCCGGCGACGCCACGTTGCGCGCGCCCAAATGGAGCGCGCGGAGCTGGGAGACGATCAGCGGCCAGATCTCGCTTGCGGCCTGTCCGCCCGCGGCGCTCTCCGAATGGCGGTCCGGCAGCGTGCGGATGCTTTCGCGCAGCGGCTCGATCGACTCGCCGCGCTTGAGCAAGGCGTAGGTTTGAAACCCCCAGCTCTTCGCGCCGACGACGGTCATCGGGCGCGCGTCCTGCGCCACGGTCGGCGAGTGGCCGGACACGGCCGACGCGAGCACGTCGATGCTCAATTGCGTATTCGAGGGCAGGTCCTCGATCACGGCCGTGATCTTCATCGGCCGCGCACCCTCGAGCGCGAGCGTCTCGCCGAGCGGGTCCGGGCGGCCGAAGTACTTCTCGGCGAGCCGCCGCGTGAGCACCAGCGTGTCCGGCTCGCCGAGCGCGCCCTCGAGCGTGCCCGCCACCACGGGGAACTCGAGAACGCCGAACACGTTGGGGTCCGCCCAGACGACCTGCTCGGTGAACTCGTGCTCCTCGCGCTTGAAGAACGTGCTCGTCCGCCCGAGACGGGTCACCGCTTCAAACTGCGGAAAATCGGCGGCGACCCAGCGGCCGACGTCGGACGGGCTGCCGTAGCTCATGCTGCCGTCCGGCGAGCGAACGGAGATCAGATAGACGCGGTCGCTGTCGGGCAGCCAGCGCTCGTAGCTGAGCTCGTCTTCGACGTAGAGGCCGATCAAGAGCGCCGCGCCGAGACCGATCGCGAGCCCGGCAATGCTGATGAACACGAACGGCCCGGCGCGCGGGATGTTGCGGGCGGCTAGGTGCAGGTAGTGGCCGATCATGGCGCTCACCCAACTCGAGGCGCGGTAGGCGAGACTCTAGTGGAAATTCGGCTGTAGCGCGACGAGGGTGCTGGCCGAGGCCACGTGGCGCGGCCGAGTGAGTGGCGCTATTCTTCGCGCACCCGTCACCACTTCGAAATTGCGAGTCACCTCCATGAACTCGACCATGTGGAAGATCGCGCTGCGCACGCTCGCGCGCGACAAGACCTACGCCCTGATCAACGTCGCGGGCCTCGCCATCGCGGTCGCCTGCTGCCTGGTCCTCGGCACGTACCTCCGTATCGAGCTCAGCTACGATCGAAGTCACGAGAACTACCAGCGCATCTTCCGCGTCGTCAACGAGCTCGAGATCAACGGCACGACCAACCGCATCCCGCGGACGTCGCCGGCGCTCGGACCGATGCTGCAGGAACAGAATCCGGACGTGCAGGCCTACGTGCGCTTTTTGGGCGGCGGCAATAGCCGGAACTTCCTGACGCACGGCGATGACGGCTACTACTGGCGCGACACTTACGTAGTCGACACGAACCTGTTCAAGGTGTTCACGCACAAGATTCTTTACGGGGACCCGAACACGGCGCTCGACTCGCCGGGCTCGATCGCAATCAGCCACTCCGTCGCGCGGCACTACTTCGGCGAGCGGAATCCGATCGGCGAGACCCTGGCCTCCGACGGCAACAACACCCAGGTCACCCTCGTGTTCGAGGACTTGCCGGAAAACAGCCACTTGAGGTACGACGCGCTGTTCTCGGCAAACCTCGGAATGATGACGGTGCCGGAGAACCTTCGACGGCAGGTGCTGTACAACGTCGGCGTCTTCACCTACGTCTTGATGCGCCCCGGCTACGACGCCGCGCAGTGGGGCGAAGCGTCGAACGCGTTCTTCGAACGCAACATGAAGGAGCTCGGCGACCGCATCAACGCGAAGTGGCGCAGCTGGCTCCAGCCCCTCGCGGACATTCACCTGTACTCCGACTTGCCGAACGACCTGCCCACGGGCAATCGCTACTACCTCTACGGCTTCATCGCCGTAGCGGTGTTCACGCTGCTCGTGGCTTGCATCAACTACATGAACCTGGCCACCGCACGCGCCGCGAAGCGCGCCAAAGAGGTGGGCATGCGCAAGATCTTGGGCTCGAACCGCCGAGCGCTGATCGTGCAATTCCTCGCCGAGTCGATGCTGCTGGCGGTCGTGGCCGTGCTGCTCGGCCTGCTGCTCGTGAAGCTCGCGATAGCATTCACGCCGATCGACCAGCTGTTCGGCAAGACGCTCTCGCTGTCCTTCACGGACACGCCGCAGCTCTATCTCTGGCTGGTGGGGCTTGCGCTCCTCGTGGGCATCGGCGCCGGGCTGTATCCCGCGTTCTACCTGTCGGCGGCGGTGCCGGTCACGGCGCTGGTGGGGGGAGCCAAGGGCGGCGGCCGCAGCTCGGGGCTGCGGGAGGGCCTCGTGTTCGTGCAGTTTCTGATCTCCGTAACGGTGATCGCATGCACGCTGGTGATGTTCGGGCAAATGCGTTACAT
>DASQOL010000105.1:0-41940 GCA_035644475.1 Gammaproteobacteria bacterium
CGCGTCGTAGGTTCGCGTGCTGATGATCTTGCCGTAGAACTCTTCCGACGAGTCGAGATTGTGGTTGTAGTAGTCGAGCCCGGCGGCCGCGAGCTTCTGCGCTTGGCCCGGCCGCAGCAGGCCGAGCGTCGCGCACGTCTCGAGGCCGAGGGCCTTGACCGCGGCGACCATCTCGAGAATCGGCTCGAGCTGCGAGTCCTTCGGTCCGCGGTACGACGCGCCCATGCAGAAGCGCGTCGCGCCGGCCTCCTTGGCGCGGCGCGCGGCCGCGCGCACCTCGGCGAGTGGCAGGAGATCGTGATTGTCGACGCCGGTCGCAAAGCGGATGCTCTGCGGGCAGTAGGCGCAGTCCTCGGGGCAGGCGCCGGTCTTGATCGACAGCAGCGTGGACACCTGCACGGCGTTCGCGTCGAAGTGCCGGCGATGCACCCACTGCGCGGTGTACAGCAAGTCGTTCAGCGGCAGGTCGAACAGCGCGGCGACCTGCTCGCGCGTCCAGTCCCCTCGCGGCTCCGCGGTCACGCGCAAGTCGCCCATTTCCCGTTCAAGTGCCGACATTCCGTGCTCGCGGCCGAATCGATGGTGGGCGAGTATCGGAACGGTGAGCGGGGCTGTCAACCTGCTCGGGATCGCTCGGTTTACGGGGAATGTCCGGGTCTCTTTTCGAGCCTCTTTTGGAGAAGGTGTTCGGCGAAATCTGCCCGAGCTGCTCTGCGCCCACGACCGCCGGCTTCTGCGCGGCGTGCGTCCGCGACTTGCCCCGCGTCGCGGCCCCGTGCCGCGCTTGCGGCCTCGCGCACGATGCCGGCGGTTGCCCCGCCCTCGACGCCGCGTGGCGCGTGGAGCGGGTCCTCGCGCCCTTCGGCTACGCGGCGCCGCTCGATCACTACGTCCGCGCGCTCAAGTACCACGGCGCACGCGAGCTCGGCCGCGCGTTCGGGCTGCTGCTCGCCGCGGAGTCGCGGCGCGAGCCGCTCGCGGTCGACGCGCTCGTGCCCGTGCCGCTGCATCCACACCGCTTGCGCGACCGCGGCTACAACCAGGCCACGGAGATCGCCCGCACGCTCGGCGCAGAGCTGGCGCTCCCGATCCTGCTCGGCGGCATCCGGCGGCTGCGCGAGGCCGGGCAGCAGGCGGGACAGAGCGCCGGCCGCCGGCGCGCGAACGTGGCCGCCGCGTTCGCCGCGGACCGGAGCTTGCGCGGGCTCGCGGTCGCGATCGTCGACGACGTGATCACCACGGGCGCCACCGTCAACGCGCTCGCGGCCGCGCTGCTCGCCGCCGGCGCGCGGCGTTGCGAGGCGTGGGCCGTCGCGCGCACGCCGGAGCGCGCGGCCCCGTTGAGACCCTCTCCGTGAAACCCTCTTCGGTGAAACCCTGTTTAGTGAAACCCTCTTCAGTGAAACCCTCTTCAGTGAAACAGATAGTCGAGAGCGATCCCGCAAAACACCGCGCCGCCGAACCACGCGTTGTTGAGAAACGCGCGAAAGCACTGCACGGAATCGCGGCCACGGATCAAACGCTGCTGGTGGATGCCGAACACGGCGGCGGCCACGAGCCCGCCGTAGTACCAAGTCCCGAGCTCCGCGGCGCGGCCCACGAGCACGAGGGTCGCGAGCAGCAACAGCTGCAAGCCGGCGACGAGAACGCGATCGAGGTCGCCGAACAGAATCGCCGTCGAACGGACGCCGATCTTCAGGTCGTCGTCACGGTCGGCCATCGCGTACTGCGTGTCGTAGACGATCACCCAGATCACCGCCGCGAGAAACAGAAGCCAGCCGACGCGCGGCACGGCGCCCTGGGTGGCGGCGAACGCCATCGGCACGCCCCAGGCGAACCCGAGGCCGAGCACGAATTGCGGCGCCGAGAAGAATCGCTTGGCGAACGGATACACGACGGTAATCGCCGCGCCGGCTACCGCGAGCTCGACCGTGAGACGGTTGAGCGTGAGCACCAGGCCGAGCGCAATCAGCATCAGCGCGGCGAACAGCACCAGAGCCTCTACCGGCGCGACCTCGCGCGTCGCGAGCGGCCGGTCCTTCGTGCGTTGGACGTGCGGGTCGATGTCGCGGTCGGCGAAGTCGTTGATCACGCAGCCGGCGGAGCGCACGACGATCGTGCCGAGCACGAGCACCAGGAAGATCTTCTCGTCCGGCCGCCCCGCGGCGGCGATCCACAACCCCCAGAGCGTGGGCCACAGCAACAGCCAGATGCCGATCGGCCGGTGCAGTCGCATGAGCCGCGCGTAGCGCGAGTAGTGCTCGATCAGCGTGGACGCGGGACGCGGCGCCGGCACCGCGCGCGGCGGCGCGGCGTCGACGCGTTCTTCGCTTTGCGGAACCTCGCTCACTGCACCGCCCGCTCTCGACACATCGCCGCGATTCTAGGCGGCCGGCTGCGGCCGCAGCAATTGCGCGGGTCGCGTCTCACTTTGGCCGTTGACGGCGGAGTGGCTGCGGCCGCACCTCGAAGGGCCTTCCCGAGACACGCCGGAAGAACGTCCCTGTGGCTTCTCGCCGCACATCCCTGTGCGGCGAGAGTCTCGGGAAGGCCCTTCGAGGTACGTCCGCAGCCGTTAGGCGCATCGCATGGCCAAAGCGAGACGCTTCCTAGACCTTCGCGTATTCCGTCGGGCCGCGGACCCAGCGGCGGATGAGGGGGTCGACGCGGTCGGGGTGCTCGGTGAGGAGCCGCTCGGAGATCTCGATGACGGACGGGAGCAGGTCGGCGTCGCGCAGGAGGTCGGCGACGCGCAGCTGCACGATGCCGGTCTGCCGGGTGCCGAGCACCTCGCCCGGCCCGCGGAGCTGCAAGTCCTTCTGCGCGATCTCGAAGCCGTCGTTGGTCGCGCGCATCACGCCTAAACGCTCGCGCGCGTGCTCGCTGAGCGGCGACTTGTAGAGCAGCACGCAGCTCGACGCGGCGCTGCCCCGGCCGACGCGGCCGCGCAGCTGATGCAGCTGCGCGAGCCCCATGCGCTCGGCGTTCTCGACGATCATCAGCGTGGCGTTCGGCACGTCGACGCCCACTTCGATCACGGTGGTCGCGACGAGCAGGTCGAGCTTCGCGGCCTTGAAGGTGCGCATCACCAGCTCCTTGTCGGCGGCTTTCATCCGGCCGTGGATCAGGCCCACGCGCAGCTTCGGCAGCGCCGCCGCGAGCTCCCTCTCGAGCGCGGTCGCCGCGCTCGAGTCGACCGCCTCCGACTCCTCGATCAGCGGGCACACCCAGTACGCCTGCTGCCCGCCGGCGCAGTGAGCCGCGATCCGCTCGACGAGCTCCGGGCGCCGCTCCTCCGGCAACGCGACGGTCTTCACCGGCTGGCGACCCGGCGGGAGCTCGTCGATCACCGAGCAGTCGAGATCGGCGTAGGCTGTCATCGCGAGCGTGCGCGGGATCGGCGTGGCGGTCATGATCAATTGATGCGGCGAGCGCTGGTCGCTTTCGCCCTTGGCTCTCAAGAGTAAGCGCTGCTCAACGCCGAACCGGTGCTGCTCGTCGACGACCACGAGCGCGAGCCGCCTGAACTCGACGCTCTCCTGGAACAACGCGTGCGTGCCCACGACGACGGCGGCCGTTCCGCCCGCGATGCTCGCGAGCGTGCCGGCACGCGCGCGAGCGGGCTGCGAGCCCGACAGCAGCGTCACGCCGATGCCGAGCGGGGCGAGCCAGTGGTCGAAGCTCGCGAAGTGCTGCTCCGCGAGCAGCTCGGTGGGCGCCATCACGGCGGTCTGGCACTGCGCCGCGGCGGCGACCACCGCCGCGAGCGCCGCGACCACGGTCTTGCCCGAGCCGACGTCGCCCTGTAGCAGCCGGTTCATCGGCGTACCGCGGCCGAGATCCGCGAGGATCTCCGCGGCCGCGGTCTCCTGCGCGCGGGTGAGCGCGAACGGCAGCGAGGCGCGGAAGCGCGCGAGCTCCGCGCCCTCGGCGCGCAGCTCGTACGCTCGCTCCATCCGTTGCGCGGCCCCGCTGCGGCGCAGCCCGAGCCGCTGCGCGATCAGCTCCTCGAGCGCGATCCGCCGCTGGCTCGGGTGCTTGCCGCTCGTGAGCAGCGCGGCGTCGGCGTCTTGGGGCGGCCGGTGCAGGTAGCGGATCGCGTCCGTGATCGTCGGCGAGCCCCGCGCCACCTGGTCCCAGAGGTAATCGGCCAACGGCTCGCGCTCGAGCCGCGCGAGCAGCTGCTCGACGAGGCGGCGCAGCGCCGCTTGGTGCAACCCTTCGGTGCTCGGATAGATCGGGGTCAGCGCCGCCGTCGGCTCGGGCTCGTTGGCTCCGATCACGCGATGCTCGGGATGAACCATCTCGAGCCCGGTCGGGCCGGGCCGCACCTCGCCGAAGCAGCGGACGCGCGCGCCGCGCGCCAGCGTGCGCTGCTGCGACGGCGTAAAATGAAAGAACCGCAGCGTCAGCGCGCCGGTGCCGTCGACGAGCTTGCAAAGCAGCGAGCGGCGCCGGCGGAACACGACTTCCGCGAGCGCGATCTCGCCCTCGACGAGCACTCTCTCCCCCGGTTGCAGCGAGCCGACGGCGCGGATTGCCGTACGGTCCTCGTAGCGCAGGGGCAGGAGGCACAAGAGATCGCCGACTCGCTCGACGCCCAGCCTGGCGAGCCGCGCCGCGAGCTTCGGCCCGATGCCCGCGAGGCTCTCGACCGGCCGCTCGAACGCCGATGGCTTGCGAGGCTCGATGAGCGCGCCTATAGGACCAGGATCCCGTCCACTTCCACGTTCGCGCCGCGCGGCAGCGCCGCGACGCCGATCGCGGCGCGCGCCGGATACGGCTCGGCGAAGTACTCCGCCATGATCTCGTTGACGAGCGGGAAGTTTTTGAGGTCCGTGAGGTAGACCGTGAGCCGCGCTGCGTCCGCGAGCGACCCGCCCGCCGCCGCGGCGACCGCCGCGAGGTTGTCGAACACCTGGCGAATCTCGGCACGCACGTCGCCGGTCACGAGCTCCATCGTGGCGGGCTTGAGCGGAATCTGCCCGGAGAGATACACGGTGTTGCCGGCGCGGACGGCCTGGCTGTAGGGCCCGATGGCCGCGGGCGCGTCCTTCGTGTGAATCGGTTGCTTCGCCATGGACTCCTTCTCGCGCCTGGCCCGCTCAGCTCGAGCTGCGCGCCACGCGAACGACGCCGGGAATCGTGCGGATGCTGCGGACGACCTGCGCGAGCTGCCGGCGGTCGCGGACCTTGAGCCTGAACGACAGCGCCGACGCGTCGCCCTCGGTGTCGACCCGCACGTGCTCGATGTTGGTGTGCGTGGCGGAGATCCTGCCCGCGACCTCGGCGAGCAGTCCGACGCGGTCGAGCGTGCGAACTTGGATCTCGGTGTCGAACTCGCCCTTCACGCTCTTGGTCCAGTTCACCGGGATCCACTTCGACGGCTGCTTGCGGTACTCCGCGAGATTACGGCAGGTGCCGCGGTGGATCACGATGCCGCGGCCGCTCGACATGAAGCCCACGATCTCGTCGCCGGGTATCGGGTAGCAGCAGCGCGCGTAGTTGACGACCATGCCCTCGGTGCCCGCGATCTCGAGGGGCTTGCGCTCCTCGGCCGCCGTGGGGTCCGACTCGTCCTTCTGCTGCGCGAGCATGCCCGCGATCACCGGCGCCAAGCGCTCGCCCAAGCCGACCTGCTCGAACAGCGTCTCCATGTCCTTCACGCCGAGCTCTTTGTGCAACGCGTCGAGCCGGTCCTTCGGCACTTTCTTCAAGCTCGTCGAGTAGGCCATGAGCTCTTGGTTGAGCAGCCGCCGCCCGAGCTCCTGTGCCTCGTCGCGTTTCAGGTTCTTGAGATACCCGCGGATCGCGTTACGCGCCTTGGCGGTGGTTACGAAGTTGACCCAGTTCGGGTTCGGGCGCGCGCCGCGCGCCGTGACGATCTCGACCGTCTCGCCGTTGTGCAGGGCGGTCTTGAGCGGCACGAGCCGGCGGTCGATCTTCGCCGCGACGCAGCGGTTGCCGATGTCGGTGTGCACGGCATACGCGAAGTCGACGGCGGTCGCGCCCCGCGGCAGCCGCATGATCGCGCCCTTCGGCGTGAACACGTAGACCTTGTCGGGGAAGAGGTCGGCCTTGACGGTCTCCAAGAACTCCTCGGAGTTCGCCGCGCGCTCCATCTCCATGAGGCCAGCAAGCCATTCGCGCGCGCGCTCTTCGGTGCTGTAGGTATGCTTGTCGACGGCCTTGTATTGCCAGTGCGCGGCGAGGCCGCGCTCCGCAACCTTGTCCATCTCCTCGGTGCGGATCTGCACCTCGAGCGGCAGGCCGTTCGGCCCGAACAGCGTCGTGTGCAGCGACTGGTAGCCGTTGACGCGCGGGATGGAGATAAAGTCCTTGAAGCGGCCCGGCATCGGCTTGAACGCCTGATGCGTGAGGCCGAGCGTGCGGTAGCAGCTGTCGACGTCGGGCACGATGACGCGCACGCCGTATACGTCGACGATGTCCGCGAGATGCGCGTGCTTGCGCTGCATCTTGAGATAGATGCTGTAGAGGTGCTTTTCGCGCGCGTGCACGCGCGCGGGGATCTTCGCGTCCGACAACGTCTTCCCGAGCTTGCTCTCGATCTTACGGAGCAACTGCCGCTGATTACCCTTCGCGCGCCGCAGCGAGCGCTGCAGCACCTTGTAGCGATACGGATAGAGCGTCTTGAAGCCGAGCTCCTCGAGCTCGATCTTGAGGGTGTAGACGCCGAGCCGATTCGCGATCGGCGCGTAGATGTCGAGCGTCTCACGCGCGATGCGCCGCTGCTTCTCTACCGGCAGCGAGCCGATCGTGCGCATGTTGTGCGTGCGGTCGGCGAGCTTCACGAGGATCACGCGCAGATCCTTCGCCATCGCGAGCAGCATCTTGCGGAAGCTCTCGGCTTGCGCCTCGGCCGCGCTATCGAAGCGCAGATGGTCGATCTTGCTCACGCCGTCGACGAGGCGCGCCACGTCCTCGCCGAATTCCTGCTCGATGTCCTGGACCGTGCGGCCGGTGTCCTCGACGACGTCGTGCAGTAGCGCCGCCTTGATCGACCCCGAGTCCAAGTGCAATCCCGCGAGGATCTCCGCGACGGCTATCGGATGGGTGATGTACGCGTCGCCGCTGCGCCGCTGCTGGCCTTCGTGCGCCTTCGCGCTGAACTCGTAGGCCGCGGTGATGCTGGGCAGCTCGGACTCGGGGAGGTAGTTCGCGAGCTGAGAAGTGAGCCGGCCGAAGTCATCGGTGCGCCATACCGACGGGAGACGTTCGCGGATGGCGGCACCGTAGTCCATGGCTCGGCTACTTAACGGCCCCCTTGTTCCACGGCGGCCGGTCCTTGTAGGTAAAGATCAGTCGCCGATCGAGATCGGCCTCGATCCGAGCAGGTCGTCCGGCATCACGGGCGGCGCGGCGGCCACGGCGAGATCGAGCAGGTCTTCGACCGGCTGGTCGCGCTGCGTGAGGATCTCTTCCGTGACGTAGCCGTCGGCGATCTCGCGCAGCGCGACGACGGTGGGCTTGTCGTTTTCCCAGTCGACCATCGGATGGGCCCCGTTGGCGAGTTGCCGGGCGCGCTTGGCGGCCACGAGCACGAGCTGGAACATGTTCGGGATCTTCCCCAAGCAGTCTTCTACGGTGATTCTCGCCATTGGAAACGGCCCTCCTGCGGGCTTCGGACCTGCAAGTGTAATGCATCACCCCCGGAACGTCGCAAGCGTGTCGGGTTGCGGTTTGTCTCACTTTGGCCGGTTTGGTGTTGCGGTGGCTGCGGCCGCACCTCGAACGGCCTTCCCGAGACACGCCGGAAGACCGTCCCTGTGGCTCCGCGCGGCACATCCGACCGCCATGGATGGCGGGAGTGCCGCAATTGCAGGATGCATATTGCGGCCCTGTGCCGCGAGGGTCTCGGGAAGACCGTTCGAGGTACGTCGGCAGCCATCACGGGTAGCGCGCGGCCAAAGTGAGACAAAGCGCGGCGCGGCACGCTCGCCACGTTCCGGGGGTCAGCGGGGGGCGGTGGAGAGGACGCGTTCGGCGGCGGCGCGGACCGCGTCGTCGGCGGTGCGCTGGACGGGGGCGCCGCCCATGATGGCGGTGAGTTGGGCGAGCGCGGCGTCGAAATTGTCGTTGATGACCACGTGGTCGAATTCGGGCCAGTGCGTCATGTCGGCGACGGAGTCGCGGAGGCGGCGCTGGATGGTGGCCTCGGTGTCGGTGGCGCGGCCGCGCAGGCGACGTTCGAGCTCGGCGACGTTTGGGGGCAGGATGAAGATGCTGCGCGCCGCGGGCGCTCGCTCGCGTACCTGGCGCGCGCCCTGCCAGTCGATCTCGAGCAGCACGGAGTCGCCGCCGGCGAGTAGCCCCTCAACGTGCTCTCGGCCGGTGCCGTACCAGTTGTCGAAGACCCGCGCGTGCTCGAGAAACGCGTCGCGCCGCACCATGTCTTGAAACGTCGGCACGTCGACGAAGAAGTAATCGCGGCCGTCGATCTCGGAGCTGCGGCGCGTGCGCGTCGTATAGGAGATCGAGAACTTGAGGCGCGACTCGCGCTCGAGCAGCGCGCGAGCGAGCGAGGTCTTGCCCGCGCCGGACGGCGCCGCCATCACCCAGAGCCGGCCGCGGACGTCGCGAGGCATGGCTACTCGAGATTTTGAACCTGTTCGCGCATCTGCTCGATCTGCACCTTGAGCTCGACGGCGGCGCGAGTCAGCGCTTCGTCCTGAACCTTCGAGGCGAATGTGTTGGCCTCGCGATTGAGCTCCTGGATCACGAAGTCGAGCCTGCGGCCGACGGGCTCGTCGCGTGCGAGCACGCCGCGCAGCTCCACGATGTGCGTCGTGAGCCGGTCGACCTCCTCGGACACGTCGAGCCGTTGGGCGAGCAGTACGAGCTCCTGCTCGATGCGCTCCGGCTGGGCCTGGACGTCGAGCCTCTGCAAACGCTCGCGAAGCTTATCGCGATAGCGCGTCTGTGCGCCGTCGAGCAACGGCCGCACATCGGCGAGCAACGCGCTGATCGCGATGTTGCGCTTCTCGAGGTGCTCGCCGATCCGCTCGCCTTCGCGCCGGCGACTCGCCTGCAGCGCATCGAGCGCGGTACGCAGCCCGGTCTTGACGGGCTCGCCGAGCGCCGCGAGCTTGAGCTGCGGCTCGCGCAGCACACCGGGCGAGCGTAACACTTCACCCACGGACAGCGGACGAGCCTCCGGAAAAACCGCGCGCACGCCGTCTTCGAGAGCGCGCAGATCCCGGAGCCCGTCCTCGAACAACGTCGTCTCGGGGAGCTCGCCCGCGGCCGCCACGACTTTCAGAGTGCAATCGACTTTGCCGCGTTTCAGCTGGCCCGAGACGAGGTCGCGACACTCGGGCTCGAACGCCCGGGCCTCCTCGGGCAAACGGAAGCCGAGCTCGAGGAAACGGTGATTGACGCTGCGGATCTCCCACACCAAGCGAAACGGCGGGAGCAGCGTCTCGGCGGTGGCGAATCCGGTCATGCTGTGAGGCATTCGATTGAGTCCGTGCGGCGTTTCGGCCAATCTTGTGCGCCGTTTTCGGGCGGTCGGATCCGAGTGTACATGAGCACGCGCCGTACCGGCGGCGACCGTTGGCCGCTCGGTCGCGGACCGCGCGCCACCGGCAACGACGGTGGAACGGGTAAGATGATGGGACAAGGTGGGCGAGAGAATTCGTGCGCGTCGACTATGCAAAGTTGAGTCTCGCCGGGAATCGGCCGGAGAACCAGGATCGCGTCGACGTCGTCGCGCACAGCGACGCGCTGTTGCTCATGGTCGTGGACGGAATGGGCGGACACGCACACGGCGCGCGCGCCGCGGAGGTCACCGTCAATACGCTCAAGGAATGCTTCGCCGAGATGACCCTGCCGGTGTTCGACCCGCAAGGATTCCTCACGCTCTCGCTGGCCCGCGCCCACGACCGCGTCGTGCGCTTGGGCGACGGCGTCGCGCTCGATCACAAGCCGCGCGCGACTTGCGCCGTGTGTCTCGTCCAGGACTCGGGCTCCTATTGGGCTCACGTCGGCGACAGCCGCGTCTATCTGTTGCGCGCGGGGGCCGTGCGCGAGCGCACGCGGGATCACAGCCACGTGGAGCTGCTGTTGCGCGAAGGCTTGATCGCCGAGACCGAGATGCGCACGCATCCGATGCGCAATTTCGTCGAATGCTGCATCGGGGGCGACGTGCCGCTGCCGGACATGAGCATCACGTCGCGCAAGCGGCTCGCCGCCGGCGACATGCTGCTCGTGTGCACCGACGGTCTGTGGTCCGGGCTCGAGGACCCTGCTATTGCCGAGATCTCGCGCGACGACAAAGAACCCCTCGAAAAAGCGCTGCGCTCGCTCGCCGAGCGCGCGGTAGCGCGCAACTCGCCCTACAGCGACAACACGAGCGCGGCAGCAGTCCGCTGGGTTGCCGAGTGATGGAGAGAGCGATCAAACGGCCTAGCGGACGCCGTCCGGACGAGCTGCGCCCGGTGCGGTTCACGCCGCGCTTTACGCGCCATCCAGAGGGCTCCGTGCTCGCGGAGTTCGGTGACACCCGCGTGCTCTGCACCGCCTCGATCGAGCCGAAAGTGCCGCCGTTCCTCAAGGGCAAGCAGCAAGGCTGGGTAACCGCCGAGTACGGGATGCTGCCGCGGGCTACGCACACGCGCACGCCGCGCGAGGCCAGCAAGGGCAAGCAGGGCGGACGTACGCTCGAGATCCAGCGGTTGATCGGCCGTAGCCTGCGCGCGGTCGTCGACCGCGGAGCCTTGGGCGAGCACACGATCACGATCGACTGCGACGTGCTGCAGGCCGACGGCGGCACTCGGACGGCCGCGATTTCCGGCGGCTACCTCGCGTTGGTGCTGGCGGCCGCCGAGCTCACCAGGACCGGCAAGATCGCGCGCAATCCGATCCACGGGCAGATCGCGGCGGTGTCGGTCGGCATCTTCGACGGGATTCCGATCCTCGACCTCGACTACGCCGAAGACTCGGCGGCCGAGACCGACATGAACGTCGTGATGAACGAGGCCGGCGGCTTCGTCGAGATCCAAGGGACGGCCGAGGGGCATGCGCTGCAGCGGGGCGAGCTCGAGCAGCTGCTCGACTTTGCGCACCGCGGCATCAAGCACCTGCTGGCGGCGCAGGCCGCAGTGCTCGGCGCGTGACCGCGCGCTGGGTCATCGCCAGCGGCAACCGAGGCAAGCTCGCGGAGCTCACGGCGCTGCTCGCCGCGGCCGACTTGGGTCCGCTCGAGCTCGTCGCACAAACGGATCTCGGCGTTCCTCCGGCGGACGAAACCGCGATCACCTTTCTCGAGAACGCGCTTGCCAAGGCGCGTCACGCGGCCCGGCACACCGGTCTACCTGCGATCGCCGACGACTCCGGGCTCGCGGTCGCGGCGCTCGGCGGCGCGCCCGGCGTCCGCTCGGCCCGCTTCGCGGGCGCGGCGGCGAACGATCGGGCCAACGTCGCGAAGCTGCTCGACGCCCTCGACGGAGTGCCCCCCGGCCGGCGCGCCGCGCGCTTTCATTGCGTTCTCGTCGCCCTCGAGCGCGAGGACGATCCCGCGCCCGTGGTCGCCAGCGGCGAATGGGACGGCGAGATCGCGTTGCGGCCGGCCGGCGTCGCGGGCTTCGGTTATGACCCCGTGTTCCTCGATCCGCGGCTCGGGAAGACTGCCGCCGAGCTACCAGCGGCCGTCAAGAATGAGCTCAGTCATCGGGGCCAAGCGCTGCGCCGGCTGGTCGCGGGCCTGCGCGAGCGGCGGTCCGGCGGGCGCCCAAACACCGGCCGCTGAGCCGTCTTATACACACCGTTCCGCGCCGATAACGAAAATAAGCCTCTTGCAGCGCTTTCCTCCGAGCAGAGCTGCGGATCAGCGTGCAGCTCGTTGATATTGTTATAAACCGATCCATTGATCGTTTTTTGACCAAAACCGCCAAAACTGTTTCGGGACGAGCACCGCGCTGCGGGCACCAGCGGATCTCCACAGAGTTATGCACAGATTTTGTGGATAAGGCCGCGACGGGCGTTCAGGCCTGTCCTATTGAAATCGAGGCGCGGCGGGTCAACTTGTCTTCGGGTCAAGAGGGCAGTATCCTCTCGCGCCCGCCCGGAGCCGCACCATGAAGCCAGAGATCCATCCCGCCTACACTGATATCAAGGTCATTTGTAGCTGCGGCAACGAATTCACTACGCGCTCAACGCTCGGCCAGGACCTGCACGTCGAAGTGTGCTCGTCGTGCCATCCTTTCTACACGGGCAAGCAAAAGATCGTCGACAGCGGCGGACGCGTCGACAAATTCCGCAAGCGCTACAGCAAGCAGGCGTCGACCTGACGTCCAAGCTCCGAGCCTCGCCGAATCCAGGCGACTCGAACGCAGCCTCGGCGATCGCGCCGCGATAGGCGCTGCTATACTCGAGCCTCCGCATTGCGTGGTCGATCGCCGGTCGGCGCGCGCGAAGCCTAGCGACCGAGTCCCGCCCCACTCTGTCCGTTCCGCGGCCGGGGCGTCATAGCCCTTAAGCCTCGCGGGTACCCTGCATGACGGACAAGCAGTTCAAGCTCATCGACCCGGATTCGAAGACCGAGGTCGGGCTACCGGTTCGCGTGCCCACGCTCGGCCCGAACGTCATCGAGGTGTCACACCTCTACGCCGAGCACGGCGTCTTCACCTACGACCCGAGCTTCGCGGCCACGGCGAGCTGCCAGAGCGCGATCACGTACATCGACGGCGAGGCCGGCGTGCTGCTGTACCGGGGCTACCCGATCGAGCAGCTCGCGGAACTGTCGAGCTTCCTCGAGGTGTCGTACCTGCTGCTCCACGGCGAGTTGCCGACGGATGAGCAGCTCGGCGAGTTCGACCAGAACATCCGCACGCACACGATGATCAACGAGTCGCTGCTGCGGTTCTTCAACGGCTTCCACTACAACGCCCATCCGATGGCGATGGTGAGCGGCGTGGTCGCCTCGATGTCGGCGTTCTATCACGACAGCACCGACATCCGTAACCCGCAGGATCGCGACATGTTCGCGCACCGCATCATGGCGAAGCTGCCGACGATCGCCGCGGCCGCGTACAAGCACTCGCTGGGGCAACCCTTCGTCTATCCGCAAAATCGGCTCGACTACTGCAGCAACCTGCTGCACATGTTCTTCGCTGTGCCGTCGGACGAGTATGGGGTGAACCCGGTTGCCGCCGAGGCGCTCGACCTCTTGTTCATCTTGCACGCCGATCACGAGCAGAACTGCAGCACGTCGACGGTGCGGCTCGCAGGCAGCTCCGGCACGAATCCGTACTCTGCAATCGCGGCCGGCATGTCGGCGCTCTGGGGACCGGCGCACGGGGGCGCCAACGAGGCCGTGATCAACATGCTCGAGCAGATCGGCCGCGCCGATCAGATCGGCAAGTACCTCGCCAAGGCGAAGGACAAGAACGATCCGTTCCGCCTAATGGGCTTCGGCCACCGGGTGTACAAGAGCTATGACCCGCGTGCCGCGATCATCAGGAAGATGTGCCACCGCGTGCTCGAAAAGCTGGGCCACGCGAGCGACCAGCCGCTATTCGAGCTCGCGCTCAAGCTCGAGGAGCACGCGCTCAAGGACGAGTACTTCATCGCGAAGAATCTCTACCCGAACGTCGACTTCTATTCGGGCATCATCTACCGCGCGCTCGGCATTCCAAAGTCGATGTTCACGGTGATGTTCGCGATCGCGCGCTGCGTCGGCTGGGTTACACACTGGCGCGAGATGGTCGCCGATCCGGACACGCGCATCGGCCGCCCGCGCCAGCTCTACGTCGGGCACAACCGCCGGGAATACGTGCCCATCACCAAGCGCGAGTAAATAGGTCTTCTAGACGTCGGCGGCGAGCAGCGCGATCACGGCATCCCGGCCGGCGCGGCGCATCGGCCGTCGATCGACGGGCGAGAGCGGCGCGTGATGCGCGCCGCGCTCCGGAAATACGATCACCTCGACGAGCTCGCCGTCGCGCACGAAGCTGAAGCCGGGGAGCTGCTCGACGCGCTGCCCGCCGAAGCGATAGCGCCGATGGACGTCGCGCGGGCTGACGCCGCGGGTCGCGAGCTCGGCGGCCACGAGCTCCGGCGAGTCCGCGAACGCGTGCAGCTCGACGGCCGAGTTGAGCGTGACCGTGCCCGCGAGCACCGCGCCGACCAAGCGCGGCCGGAACGCCTCGAGCTGCTCCATGACGTCTGCGGCCAAACGGCGCAACGAGCCCAGTCTGCGGTCGTGGCTCGCCGGCGCGAAGATCCGTTGCCGCTCGGCGAGGCACTCTTGAATACGACTGTTGCTCGGCAGCACCCCCGCGTGGGAGATGCCCAGCCGCTCCGCCGCCTTGCGTTTCGCCAGGCCGTAGTCGTCGATGCCGTTCTCCGCCATGAGCCGCGCGGCTTCCTGCGCGAGCTGCTCACGCAGCTCTAGCGACGCCGGAGACTTACGCGCGCCCATCGACCGTCGGCCGTCATAAATCGAATGGGTTGACCGAGCTGCCCGGGTTGCCCGACGGACCCGCCGGGCCGGAGACCGGGAACTCGGGATCCGGCTCGCGCTCCGGAACGTGGCCGATCTCGAACTTCTCGAAGATGCTGTCGCGAGTCGCGTCGCTCGCGACCAAGCCGCTCCGAGGATTGATGCGGTACTCGATGATGCCGGGCGGGCGCGCCATCGTGTGTGGCGGCAGGCCGGCGAGCGCCTCTTTCATGAAGCCGATCCACATCGGGATGGCGGTATAGCCGCCCTGCTCGCTGGGGCCGAGCGGCCGGTCCAGGTCGAATCCGACCCAGGCCGCGCCGACGACGTCGGAAGTGAAGCCGACGAACCAGGTGTCCTTGCCGTCGTTGGTCGTGCCCGTCTTGCCCGCCATGTCGTTGCGGGGGATCTGGCGGCGCGCTTCCACGCCCGAGCCGCTACGCACGACTTCCTGGAGCAAGTCCGTCATCAAGTAGGCGTTCTGCGCCGTGATGATTCGCGGGGCCGCCCGCAGCGGCGGAAAGAGCTCGGTGACGTTTTCGATGAGCTCGGGCTGAGCCTGCTTCGCGTCGGCCGGGGCCGGCGGCGGCGCCTCGGTGCCGGGCACGACGGTGCCTTGCGCCTCGCAGTCGGCGCAGACGAACGCGGGCGCGGCGTCGAACAGCACGTTGCCGTTGGAGTCGGACACACGGTCGACGAAATAGGTCTGCACGCGGAAGCCGCCGTTCGCGAACGACGAGTACGCGCGCGCGAGCTCGATCGGCGCCAACCCGCCGGAGCCCAACGCGATCGACAGGTTGCTCGGCGCCGCGACGTCGTCGAAGCCGAAGCGCTTCGCATAGCGCACGGCATCCGAGAGCCCGATGGCTTGCACCAAGCGGACGGACACCGAGTTCAGCGACTTGCGCAGCGCGAAACGCAGCGTCACCTCGCCGAAGTACTCGTTCTTGAAGTTCGCGGGTTTCCAGACGCGCTCGAGCTCCGGCTGATAGCCCAGATCCACCGGGGCGTCGTTGATGATGCTCGCCGTGGTGAACCCGTGGGCAAGCGCCGCCGAATAGATGAAGGGCTTGAACGACGAGCCGGGCTGGCGATCGGTCTGGGTGGCGCGGTTGTAGTTGCTCAGGAAGAAGTCGTACCCGCCCGTGAGCGCGACGATCGCGCCGTCTTGCGGGTCCACCGACGCGAACGCGCCCTGCACCTCCGGGAGCTCGGCGAGCCGGCGGTTGCCGGCCTGATCGCGCCGGAACAGCACGACGTCGCCGACGTGCAGCACCTGCGGCACGGTGGTGGGTCTCCGGCCCTGCGCGTCGTCGTCGATGTAGGGCGCCGCCCACGCGACGGCGTCGAACGGGATGGTCTCCTCGCCGCGGCCGGCGAAGTACACGCGCGCCGACTGCGGCTCTACGGCGAGCACGATCGCGGACTCGTAATCTGCCAGCGGCACCGGATGGTCGTCGAGCACTGCGTCGAGCTTGGCCGTGTCCGGAGCTACCCCGGCCCCATCCGCGGCCGCCGCGCCGAAGTCGATGTGCGCGAGCGGGCCCCGGTAGCCGTGCCGTTCGTCGTACGTCGTCAACGTCTCGCGGATCGCCCTATTGGCCGCGCGTTGCAGCCGGCTGTCGATCGATGTGGTGACCTTGAGGCCCGCGGTGTACGCGGCCGGGCCGAAACGCCGAATCATCTCCGCACGCACCATCTCGGCGACGTACGGCGCATAGAGCTGGTTCTGGCTGGCGAACTTCTTCGCGACCACCGGCTCGGCGAGCGCGGCCTTGTACTGGGCGACGTCGATGGCACGCGTCTCCTGCATGCGGCGGAGCACGTAGGCGCGCCGCGCCGTGGCGCGCTCGGGGCTCGCGATCGGGTTCAAGGTGCTCGGCCCCTTCGGGATGCCGGCCAGCATGGCGACCTCCGCGACGCTCAGGTCGCGGAGCTCCTTGCCGAAATACGTTCGCGCCGCCGTCACGATGCCGTACGAGCCTTTCCCGTAAAAGTAGGTGTTCAAATAGAGAGAGAGGATCTCCTGCTTCGTAAACTCCCGCTCGATGCGGAACGCGAGGATCCACTCGCGGTACTTCTGCACGAAGCGCTCGAAGCCCGAGCGGGTGCCGGCGCGCGGGAACAGGTTCGAGGTGCGCGTGACCTGCTGCGTGATCGTGCTGCCGCCGGTCTCGTTGCCGCCGCCGCTGATCTCGCTCAGGAAGCCGCGGACGATGCCGCGCCAGTCGATGCCCGGATGCTCGAAGAAGTGCTCGTCCTCCGCCGCGAGCACCGCCTTGATCATGAGCGGCGGAATGTTCTCGTAGGCGACCGGCGTGCGCTTCTCCTCGCCGAACTCGTCGATCAATCGGCCGTCGCGGCTGTAGATCTGCAACGGCACCTGGATCCGGATGTTGCGAAGGTCTCCGGCGCTCGGAACGCTCGGCGCGACGTAGTAGTACGCCCCCACGAACACGGCCGTGCCCGCGAGCGCGAGTGTCGCCAGCGCAACAACAATTACGAGCGGAATCTGGAGGTAACGGCTCATTTTCGAACTTGGATTCTACGCCCTTGCCAGACCTTGGGCCTTTGTGCATAGTCCGCGGCGTTAGGCAAACCCACCGAAAGTTGGGGACGCAAAGCCTCCGGTCTACGGGCGCGGCAATGGCCGCCGCGCCTAGGATAGCGGGGCTGCCGAAGGCCAAGGATGGCGCGCTGTGAACGGTGCAATCCTACGCTTCGCCAGCTGCTCACTTCCCCGCTTCCGGACCGTGTGCCCGTCCCCGCTGCAACGGGTGAAATCCGGTCATTTCCGGCCGTTTTTCCCGAGGCGGATTTGCCCGAGGCGGCCTAGCCTCGTTGCCAAGACCGAGAGCGCGATCACAACGGTGTATATCTCCAGTGAGATATAGTTAAATTGGGGATTTGAAGGCACGCTCAGGATTCTAACCCAACCTCCGGTGTTGGAAAGGAAAAATTGTGTTTGCGACGCGTCGGAAAGGATCCCTGGTCGGCCTCGATATCACCACGTCGTCGGTGAAGCTCATCGAGCTCGTCGAGAGCGGCAGGGGCTACCGCGTCGAATCTTACGCAGCCGAGCCCACTCCGCCGAACGCAATCAACGAAAAAGCGATCGTCGACGCCGAAGCGGTCGGTGAGGCGATTCGCCGCGCGCACAAGCGCGCCGGCACGAAGACACGTGAGGCCGCGATCGCGATCAGCGGCGACGCCGCGATCACGAAGGTCATCCAGATGCCGAAGAACCTGGGCTCCACCGACCTCGAAGGTCAGGTCGAGCTCCAGGCGGACCAATACATTCCGTTCCCGATGGAAGAAGTCAGCTTCGACTTCGAGGTTATCGGCGACAGCGAGCGCGATCCCGACATGGTCGACGTCCTGCTCGTCGCCACTCGCACGGAGAACGTGGAGCAGCGGCAGGTCGCCGTCGAGGCGGCCGGCCTGCTCGCGAGAGTCGTCGACGTCGAAGCCTTCGCGGTCGAGAACGCCTGCCAACTGCTCACCCATCAAATGCCTGATGCCGGCGCAGACAAATTCGTCGCGATCGTAGACTTCGGCGCGAGCACCACGACCTTTAGCGTGCTCAAGGATCTCAAGGTCATTTACACGCGCGACTTCGCGTTCGGCGGCCAGCAGCTCACCGAGGAAATCATGCGGACTTACGGGCTCAGCATGGAGGACGCGGGGCGCGCGAAGAAAGAAGGCGGTCTCCCGAGCAACTACCAACCCGAAGTGCTCGACGCGTTCATGGACGACATGTCGCAGCAAGTGAGCCGCTCGCTGCAGTTCTTCCTCGCGTCCGGCAGCGGCCGCGAGCAACCGGATCAAATCCTCGTGTGCGGCGGCTGCGCGAACATCCCCGGAGTCGCCGACGTGATCGGCAGCCGGGTAGGCATTGCGACCGAGATCGGCGATCCGCTCGGCCAGATGAAGGTTTCGTCGCGGGCGAAGTCGCAAGGCGTCGACCGCGACGCCACGGCTCTTCTCACCGCTTGCGGTCTCGCTTTGAGGAGTTTCGATTAATGCCACGAATTAACCTGCTGCCCTGGCGCGCGGAGCTGCGCCAGAAGCGCAAAAAGGAATTCCTTACGGCCCTGCTCGGAACCGTGCTCGTAGGGGGCCTGCTGGTCTTCGTATCGAAGCTCACGGTTCAGTCCTGGACGAGCGGTCAGCACGCTCGCAACGACATCCTCAAAGAGGAGATCGCAAAGCTCGACAAGCAGATCGCCGAGATCAAAGGCCTCGAAAACCAGAAGGAGCGGTTGCTCGCGCGCATGCGCGTGATCGACCAGCTGCAGCGGGCGAGGCCCGAGGTCGTGCACCTGTTCGACGAGCTCGTCAACGCAATGCCCGAGGGCGTGAATCTCACGTCGGTAACGCAGGCGAACAACCGCATCGACTTGGGCGGGATCGCACAATCGAGCAGCCGCGTCTCGGCGCTGATGCGCAACATCGATAACTCGCCGTGGCTCGCGGATCCGCACCTCGATGTCGTGTCGGGCTCGACCCAGGGCGCGGCGCGCAACTCGCAGTTCCAGTTCAAGGTGTACGCGCAGCAGGTTTCCACGGAACAAGCCGACGCGGCAACCGCCGCGCAGAAGGCCGCCGGCGGCCCAGGGGGCTCGAAATGAGCATCGTTGACGACCTGCGCTCACTCGACACCAACGACCCGGGCCGCTGGCCCTTGCCGATTCGGATCGCCGCGATCGCCGTCGTGTTCATCGCCGTGATGTCGTTCGGCATCTACATGTTCGTGGTCCAGCAGGAGATGCCCCCGCTCGCGGCCGCTCAAAAGGAAGAGACGGAGCTCAGAGCGACGTTCGAGGACCGGCAGCGGCGAGCGGCCAACTTCGACTCCTATCGCGCGCAGCTCGCTGAGATCGAGCGCGACTTCGGCGCGATGCTCCGCCAGCTCCCGGGCAAGACCGAGATGCCGGGCCTGATCGTCGACATCTCGCAGACCGCGACCGGCGCGGGGCTCGAGGAGGTCACGTTCCAGCCGCAAGCCGAGATTCAAAAGGATTTCTACGCCGAGCAGCCGATCAAGCTGCGCTACACCGGCAGCTATCACGAGCTGGCCAATTTTGTGAGCGGCATCGCGGCGCTGCCGCGGATTGTGACATTACATGACATCCAGATTCGCCCGGTGACCGGGCAGAACACCGACGAGTTGACGTTGGACGTGACCGCCAAGACCTATCGGTACCTCGAGGACGGGACGGAGGGATGATGTCGATGCGCAGCGCACTCCTGGCGCGCTTGCTCGCGCTCGCCGCGGCTGCGGCGGTGCTCTCCGCTTGCGGCGGCGCCACCGACGACCTCCGGGCCTACATCGACGAGGTCAAGGCGCGCCCCGGCGGCCGCCCGCAAGCCTTGCCGCAAATTCAACCGGCGCCGCAGTTCGTCTACCAGGCGGCCAACAGGCGCTCGCCGTTCACCCCAGACGTGCCGGCACGACGCGTGGGCAACAATCCAAATGCGATCGAGGGCCCGGATCCCAATCGGGTGCGCGAGATCCTGGAGGGGTTTCCGCTCGACTCGTTGACGATGGTCGGCACGTTGGCCGATCGGCGAGCGAGCTACGCCTTGGTGCAGACGGCCGACGGGCTGGTGCATCGAGTGACGGTCGGCAATCACATGGGACAGAACTACGGTCGCATCATCGCGATCTCGGATTCAGCGGTTCAATTGGTGGAGATCGTCTCCGACGGCCTCGGCGGGTACTTGGAGAGACCCGCGGCGATCGGCCTGTCCAATTGAAGCGGTGGGGAGTTTTTAGGGAGTGAACCGTATGCATACTTCAGCGCCCGCCGCACGCGGGCTGGTGTCCTCGTGGCTCCGTCGAAGCTTGGGCGGAGGGGCCGTGCTCCTTGCGCTCACGCTGTCGGCGTTCGTCGTTGAGGCGCAGCAGGCGGTGCAGCTCACCGCCATCGACGTGCAGCCGTTGCCCGGCGCGCAGGTGGAGCTCAGGCTCCGCATGAGCGGTCCGGCGCCGGAGCCGGTGAGCTTCACGATCAACGATCCCGCGCGGATCTCGCTCGATCTGCCGAACACGACGCTGGCGCTGCCGTCGCGCCGCCAGGACGTGAATCTCGGGCCGTTGACCACGATTCTTTCCGCCGAGGCCAACGGCCGCACGCGGCTCGTGCTCAACATGAACCAGCTCGTGCCGTACCAGACGCGTGTCGAGGGCGACAGCGTCTACGTCACGATCGGTCAGGCGCCCGGCGCCGCGCCGCAGCCGGCGTTCGCCGCGCAGCAGCCGCGCTCGAACGCGTCGGCCGCCCGCGCCCCGGCCGCCGCCGGCGAGCGCGCGATTCGCGGCGTCGACTTCCGCCGCGGCCCCGACGGCGCGGGCCAGGTCGTCGTCGACTTGAGCGATCCGCGCACGACGGTCGACGTCCGCCAGGAAGGCGGCCGAATCGTCGTCGAGTTCCAGGACACGACGCTGCCGCAGGAGCTCCTCAAGCGCCTCGACGTCACGGACTTCGCGACGCCTGTCTACACCGTGGACGCGCTGCGCTCGAACCGGGACGCGCGCCTAGTCGTGACGGCCGCAGCCGAGTACGACCAGGTTGCGTACCAGTCCGACAACGTCTTCACCCTCGAGCTCAAGCCGCCCGTCCCGAAGGCGGCTGCCACCGGCAGCTCCAGCGCCTTCAACCAGAATCGCGAATACACGGGCGAGCGGTTCTCGATGAACTTCCAAGACATCGAGACGCGCGCAGCCCTGCAGCTGATCGCCGACTACAGCAACTTGAACATCTCGGTCAGCGACACCGTCCAGGGCAGCGTCACGCTGCGCCTGCAGAACGTGCCGTGGGACCAGGCGCTCGACATCGTGATGACGACCAAGGGCCTCGGCATGCGGCGCAACGGCAACGTCATCCTCGTGGCGCCGGCCGAGGAGATCGCCGCGCGCGAGCAGGCCGACCTGCAGGCGCAAAAGGCGCTCCAGACCCTCGAGCCGCTGCGCTCGGAGTTCATCCAGGTGAACTACGCAAAGGCCAGCGAGCTCGCCGAGCTGATCCGCGGCGGCAGCGGCGGCGCCGGCGGCACCAATCGCCTGGTCTCCGATCGCGGCAGCGTCGCGATCGATCAGCGCACCAACACGCTGCTCGTCCAGGACACGGTGAGCAGCCTCGCGAACATCCGGCGGCTCGTCGCGGCGCTCGATGTCGCCGTGCGCCAGGTGCAGATCGAAACGCGCGTCGTGATCGTGAACGACGACTACAGCCGGGAGCTCGGCGTGCGCTTCGGCACCACCGTCGCGAACGACCAGCCGAACAACGGTCTGATCTCGTTCACGGGCGACAGCGCGGGATCCGACACGATCGTCGGTTCCGCGATCAGCAACATCAACAACACCGGCAACCCGCTGCCGGTCACGATCCCGCCAATCGCCAATCGCTACGCCGTGAACCTGCCGGTCGCAAACCCGGCGGGTCGGTTCGCGCTCGCGATCTTGGACTCGAGCTACCTCGTGGACCTCGAGCTCTCGGCGTTGCAGGCGGAAGGCGCCGGCCGAATCGTCTCGACGCCGCGCGTCGTGGCCACGAACCAGCGCGAGGCGACGATCGAGCAGGGCGTCCAGATCCCCTATCAGGAATCGTCGTCGAGCGGCGCGACCACGACTCAGTTCAAGGACGCAGTGTTGAGCCTCACGGTTCTGCCGCAGATCACGCCGGATGACAAGATCATCATGGATCTCAAGGTCACGAAGGACTCGGTGGGCGAGGTCGTGCCCAGCGCAACCGGCGGCTTCGTGCCGAGCATCGACACCCGCTCGGTTACCTCGACCGTGGTGGTCAACGACGGCGAGACCGTGGTGCTCGGCGGTATCTACGAGACGGAGATCCGCGACACCTTCACCAAGGTGCCGGTGCTCGGCGACATTCCGGGCCTCGGCTACCTGTTCCGCAGCCGCAAGAACGTGAACAACAACGCGGAGCTGCTGATCTTCGTCACGCCGAAGATCATCCGCGAGGGCGCGCGACTCGAGTAAGCGCTCGGACCGCGAGCTCGACGCTCTCGGAAAGGCCGGCCATTGCGCCGGCCTTTTCGTTTTGCTAAACGCTGCGGGAGTAGACGGGACTTCGGATTCGATGTCGAAGGCAAACGTATATCTGATCGGCCCGATGGGCTCGGGCAAGACGGCGGTCGGCCGCCGGCTCGCGACGATGCTCGGCAAGGAGTTCTTCGACAGCGACGCCGAGATCGAGAAGCGCACCGGCGTCGACATCCGCTTCATCTTCGAGAAAGAAGGCGAGGCGCGGTTCCGCGCGCGGGAGCGCGACGTCATCGCGGCCCTCGCCGCGCTCGAAGGCGTGGTGGTCGCGACCGGCGGAGGCGCGGTGCTCGACCCGTCGAACCGGGCGCTTCTCGCAAGCACCGGCACCGTGGTCTATCTCGAGGCGAGCATCGACACGCAGCTGCAGCGCACCGGGCCTTCGCGAAACCGCCCGCTCCTGATGAACGACGACCCGCGCACCGTGCTCGAGCGGCTCATGTCCATTCGGCGGCCGCTCTACGAAGAAATCGCCGACGTCCGCGTGGACACCACGGGCCGGCGCGTCAAGACCGTGGCCGCCAGCGTCCGCGAGCTGCTCGACGCGCAGACCTGACGGCGTTTGCAAATTCGCGCCCTGCCTGCGACCCTTCGCGCCGTGGAAACCATCACCGTCGCGCTCGGCGACCGCAGCTACCCGATCCACATCGGCGGCGGCTCGATCGGCGAAGGCGCACTGTACGGCGCCCGCGCGAAGCAGCTGCTCGTCGTCACGAACGACGTGGTGGCGCCGCTCTATCTCGACGCGGTGCGGGGCGCGCTCGGCCCGAGAGACGTTGAGGTGCTCGTGCTGCCCGACGGCGAGCGCGAAAAGACGCTGGCGACGTTCGCGCGGATCCTGGACCGGCTCGTCGACGCGCGCTTCCATCGCGATTGCTGTCTCGTCGCGCTCGGCGGTGGCGTCGTGGGCGACGTCACCGGCTTCGCCGCCGCGAGCTTCCAGCGCGGCGTCGACTTCGTGCAGGTGCCCACCACGCTGCTCGCTCAGGTGGACTCGTCGGTCGGCGGCAAGACCGCGGTGAACCACCCGCGCGCCAAGAACATGATCGGCGCGTTCCATCAGCCGATCGCGGTGATCGCCGACACCGCCACGCTGCGCACGCTGCCGCCGCGCGAGCTCGCGGCCGGCCTCGCGGAGGTCATCAAGTACGGCGTCATCGTGGACGCCGAGTTCTTCTCGTGGCTCGAGGCGAACGTCGCGAAGCTGCGGGCGCTCGACGCCCAGGCGCTGACCTACGCGATCCGCAGAAGCTGCGAGATCAAAGCCGCGATCGTCGCCGAGGACGAGCGCGAGCACGGCCGGCGCGCGCTTCTCAATCTCGGTCATACGTTCGGCCACGCGCTCGAGTCGATCGGCGCCTACGAGCGCTGGCTGCACGGCGAGGCGGTGTCGCTCGGCATCATGCTCGCCGCGCGCACGTCGGCAGCCTTGGGTTGGATCGGCGACGAGGACTGCGAGCGCATCGAGGCGCTGCTCGAGCGCGCCGGGCTGCCCGTGACCGCGGGCGACACGGTGGACCCTGATCTAGTGCTCGAGCACATGCAGATCGACAAGAAGGCTGACAAGGTGGGCCTCAAGCTGATCCTGCTCGATGGCATCGGTTCGGCCGTCGTAACGCGCGCGCCCGAGCGGGTGGTGCTGCGCTCCGTGCTCGGCGCGCGGCTCGCGTCGCCGTGAGGGACGGCGGCGTCGAGCTCGCACCGTACGCCGCGCACGCGGCCGCCTCGCGCGGCCGCCGACACCCGGAGCCGCCGCCCGCCTACCGCACCGAGTTCCAGCGGGACCGCGACCGCGTGATCCACTCGACCGCGTTTCGGCGGCTCGTCTACAAGACGCAGGTGTTCGTCAACTACGAGGGCGACCTCTACCGCACGCGGCTCACCCATTCGCTCGAGGTCGCGCAGATCGCGCGCACGGTCGCGCGCGCGCTGTCGTTGAACGAAGACCTCGTCGAGGCGATCAGCCTCGCGCACGATCTCGGCCACACGCCGTTCGGCCACGCGGGCCAGGATGCGCTCAACGATTGCATGCGCGACTTCGGCGGCTTCGAGCACAACCTGCAATCGCTGCGCGTCGTCGACGAGCTCGAGGAGCGCTACCCGAGCTTCCGCGGGCTCAATCTCACCTTCGAGACACGCGAAGGTATCCTGAAGCACTGCTCCCTGAAGCATGCGCGCGAGCTCGGCGACGTCGGCAAGCGCTTTCTCGAGCGGAGCCAACCCGGTCTCGAGGCGCAGCTCGCGAACATCGCCGACGAGATCGCGTACAACAACCACGACGTGGACGACGGATTGCGCTCCGGGTTGATCACGCTCGAGCAGCTCGCGACCCTGCCGTTCTTCGCGGCGGTCCTTCGCGCCGTCGAGCGCGCCTATCCCGACATCAAGCCCGGGCGGCTCGGAGCCGAGGCCGTGCGCCGCATGATCGGCGAGCTGGTCACCGACCTGCTACAGACGAGCGCGGCCGCGATCGCGAAGGCCAGCCTAAGCGACATCGACGCGGTGCGCGCGGCGCCGGAGCCCTTGATCCGGTTCAGCGCGCCGATGCAGGAAACGCAGCTCGCGCTCAAGGGTTTTCTGCGCGACTCGCTCTACAGCCATCCGCGCGTGCGCCGGATGACGCAGCAAGCGCAGGAAACCGTGCGCCGGCTCTTCGACGCGCTGTCGGCCGACTACGGGCGGATGCCGGACGAGCATGCCGAGCGCGCGCGAGCGGCAGCCGAGCGCGGCGACGCGGCGGCCGCAGCCCGCGTCGTCGCCGACTACATCGCGGGAATGACCGACCGCTTCGCGCTGCAAACCCGCGACACCCTCCGCGCCGAAAAATAGGGACATGCTGGCTTTTTCCGTGCGGGCAAGCGGCCCATCAGGGCGCATCGAATCGTGACGTTGCGAGCATCGTCGCGCGGCGACGCACGGAAAAAACCAGCATGTCCCTATTTTTCGGCGCGGGCTCGGCGACGCTTCTGCGGAAAAGCCAACATGTCCCCATTTTTCGTTAGAATCCCGGCATGTCTGCAGAACCGCATCCGAGCGCGGCGCGCCCGATCCCGGCGCGCGAGCGCCTGATCTTTGCGCTCGACGTGCCCGATCTCGCCGGAGCGAAAAGGCTCGTCACGACACTCGGCGACAGCGTCTGGTTCTACAAGATCGGCCTCGAGCTCGCGACGTCGCCACACTACTTCGAGCTGCTGCGCTGGCTGATCGACCACGGCAAGCGCGTCTTCACCGACCTGAAGCTCTACGACATCCCTGCCACCGTCGCCGCCGCCGTGCGGCAGCTGCGCGATTCCGGCGCGTCGTTCCTGACCGTGCACGGCGACCGCGCGATCATGGAGGCGGCCGCGAAAGAAAAGGGCGCCGAGCTCCGCGTGCTCGCGGTCACGGTGCTCACCAGCATCGCCGATGCGGACTTGAAGGACATGGGCGTCACCACCGGAGTCGGCGAGCTCGTGGAGCTGCGTGCACGGCTCGCCGTCGCGAGCGGCTGCGACGGTGTGATCGCGTCGGGCCTCGAGGCCGCCCGGCTGCGCGCGGCGCTCGGCCCGCGCGCGCTGATCGTCACGCCCGGCATCCGCCCCGCGAGCAGCCAAGGAGGCGACGACCAGCGCCGCGTCGTCACGCCTCGGCGCGCGTTCGAGGCGGGCGCCGACCACATCGTTGTCGGCCGGCCGATCCGCGACGCCGCCGATCCGCACGCGGCCGCGGCCGAGATCCAGGCCGAGATCGCCGCCCTCTTCGAATGAACGCGGCCGGATGAACCCTCTCCGGATAGACCCTCTTCGGACGAACGAACCCGAATGAACGCGAGCGGCACGCCGCTCCCGCCCGCCTCCACCGACGCGCAAGGACGCGCGCGACGGCTGCGCCGCATGCGCGTGTTCGCGACGGCGCTGCTCGCGGCCATGGCCGCGATCTTCGTCGCGACGACCTGGGCGCTGCCGCGAGAGCCTTGGGTGGACGCGCTGCGCGCGTTCGCCGAGGCCGCGCTGATCGGCGGCCTCGCCGACTGGTTCGCCGTGACCGCGCTGTTCCGCCACCCGCTCGGCCTGCCGATCCCGCACACGGGCGTGGTACCGGCGCGCAAGGACGAGATCGGCCGCGCGCTGGCGCGCTTCATTCGCGACAACTTCCTGGTCCGCGAGGCCGTCGAGCGCCGGCTCGACCGCACTGACCTCGCGGGCCGGCTCGGCGCGTGGCTCGACGGCGAGGGAAACGCCGCGCGCGTCACGCACGACGCGGCGGCCGCGCTCGACTGGGCGCTCAGCGCCGGCGACGGCGGCGAAGTGCGCACGGCGCTCGGCGGCACGCTCAAGCAAGCGTTCGACAAGGTGCCGGTGAGCAGCGCGATCGCGACGCTCCTCGAGGTGCTGACCTCGGGAACGCACGCACAAACCGTGATCGACGAGCTCGTGAAGTTCGCGCGCGGGCAGCTCGAGAGCCACCGCGTGATGATCCGCGTGCGGATCCATGAGCGCAGCCCGTGGTGGATGCCGCAGTTCGTGGACCAGGAGATCTACGACAAGCTCATGGCCGAGGTCGAGCGGCTGCTCGACTCGATCGCGGCCGACCCCGCGCACCCGGCGCGCCTCGAGCTCATCACGCGCGTCAAGTCACTGCAGCACGCACTCGCGGCGGATCCAACTCTCGCCGACAAGAGCCGGGCGCTGCAGCAGGACTTCGTATCCCACCCCGCAGTGCGCGCCTACGCGCACGACCTCTGGTCGCGCCTCGCCGAGGATCTGCACGCGGCGCTCGCGACACGGGGGTCGCCGCTCAGACTCGGCGTCGAGCACGAGATCCGCAAGCTCGGCGCAGTGCTGCGCGACGACCCCGAGGTCGCGGCGCGGCTCAACGGCTGGCTCAAGCAGCTGCTGCTCTATCTCGTCGAGAACTACCGCGATCCGTTGTCGGAAATCGTGTCGGAGACCATCGAGAGCTGGGACCCGATCGCGACGTCGAAGCGCATCGAGCAGAACATCGGCACGGATCTGCAATTCATCCGCGTGAACGGCACGCTCGTCGGCGGGCTCGTCGGCCTGCTGATCTATCTCGGCTCGCGCTTGCTCGGCTGACCGCCGAGCGCGTACGCCAACGCGTAGCCGAGGAGATTCACCGCGACGAGCACGCCCAAGATCAGGAACTGCACGCCCCGCGTAAGAGCATCACCGCGTCGGCGGCGAGGGCGTAGCGCATAGGGGGATCAGGACGGGGGCACGGCGGCGCCCGGCGCCCCCCTCGGCCGACCCGCGGTCTCGCGCTCCTTGAGCTCGCGCCGCAGGACCTTGCCCACGTTCGACTTCGGCAGCTCGTCCATGAACTCCACCTTGCGCGGCACCTTGTAGCCCGTGAGGTTCGCCCGCGCGTGCGCGATGACTTGCGCCTCGGTGATCGACGGGTCCTTGCGCACGACGAAGAGCTTCACGACCTCACCCGACTGCGCGTCCGGAATTCCAATCGCCGCCGCCTCGCGGACGCCGGGCTGACGCACCGCCGCGTCCTCCACCTCGCTCGGATACACCTTGAACCCGGACACCACGATCACGTCCTTCTTGCGGTCCTCCATGAACACGAACCCGGCGGGGTCGATGTGCCCGAGGTCGCCGGTGCGGAGCCAGCCGTCGCCGGTCAACACCTTGGCCGTGTCGTCCGGCCGGTTCCAATACCCCGCCATGACTTGGGGCCCGCGAGCGCAGATCTCGCCGACCTCGTCCACGCCGAGCCGTTTGCCCGCCTCGTTGAAAATCGCTACCTCCGTCGACGGGAACGGCACACCCAGCGAGCCGTTGAAGCTCGTGAGGTCGAGCGGGTTGGCGGCGACGATCGGCGACGCTTCCGTGAGCCCGTAGCCCTGCGCGATCGGCACGCCCGTCACCGCGTGCCAGCGCTCCGCCACCTCGCGCTGCACGGCCATGCCGCCGCCCATCACGACCCGCAGGGCGCTGAAGTCGAGCTCGGCGAACTCCTGTGCGTGCAGCAAGCCGTTGAACAACGTGTTCACGCCCGTCAGGAACGCGAACCGCGTGCCGCGGAGCTGCCGCAAGAACGCCCGCATGTCGCGGGGATCGGTGATCAGCAGGTTGTGGCCGCCGAGCTCGACGAAGCAGAGCAGGTTCGCGGTGAGCGAGTACACGTGGTAGAGCGGCAGCGGCGTCACGACCACGCCGGCGTCCTTGTCGTAGAACGGCCCGGCCCATGCGGCCGACTGGAGCGCGTTCGCGACCATGTTGCGATGCGTGAGCTGCGCGCCCTTCGCGACGCCCGTCGTGCCGCCCGTGTACTGCAGGAACGCCGTATCGGTGCCACGCAGACCCGGGTTGACGTAGGCGAGCGAGCGGCCCTCCTCGAGCGCGCTGCGGTACGCGACCGCGCCCGGGATCCGATAGGGCGGCACGAGCCGTTTCACGTACTTCACGGCGAAGTTCACGGCGAGCCGCTTCAGCGTTCCGCAATGATCGCCGAGCCGCGTAACGATCACGCTCGCGATGCCCGTCTGCGGCAGCGCGGTCGAGAGAGTATGCGCAAAGTTCTCGAGCACCACGATCGCGAGCGCGCCGCTGTCCTGCAATTGATGCTCGAGCTCGTGCTGCGTGTACATGGGGTTCACGTTCACCACCACGAGACCCGCGCGCAGGATGCCGAGCATGGCCACGACGTACTGCAACGTGTTCGGCAGCATCACGGCGACGCGCGCGCCGCGGCTCAAGGCCGGCAGCGACTGGAGATACGCCGCGAAGGCGCGGCTGAGACGATCGGCCTCGGCGAACGTGAGCGTCTCGCCGAGATTCGTGAAGGCGGGTGCGTCCGCGTAGCGCTGGAAGCTCGCCTCGAACAGCGCGGCGAGCGACGGGTAGCGGTCGGGATCGATCTCCGCCGGCACGCCGGTCGGATACGAGGCGAGCCAGGGTTTGTCCGTCATCGTTTGCTTAAGACGCGGGGCAGCACGCGCCAGACGTTGTCGAACACGATCCTCTGGCCCGCGGCGTTCGGGTGGATGCTGTCCGCCTGCATGAGCTCGGAATGGAGCGCGACGCCGTCGAGCAGAAAGTCGACCAGCGTCAGGTCGAACTTCGCGGCGAGCTCCGGGTACACCGCTGCGAACGCTCGCGTGTACGCCGGGCCGTAATTCGGCGGTATCTGCATGCCCGCGAGCACCACGCGCGCACCGTGTTGCTGGCAGAGCTCGATCATCCGCGCGAGATTCGCGCGCAGCGTGTCGACCGGCTGACCGCGCAACCCGTCGTTGCCGCCGAGCTCGAGCACGACGATCGCCGGCGCGTGCGCGTCCAAGATCCGCGGCAGCCGCGCGAGCCCGCCTGACGACGTGTCGCCCGCGATGCTGGCGTTCACCACGTCATAACCGTAACCTTCGCCCTCGAGGCGTTCCGTAAGCTCCGCTACCCACGACTGATCCGCGCCGGCTAGTCCATAGCCGCTGCTCAAGGAATCGCCCACCACGACGATCGTTGGACCGGCAGACCAGCCCGCCGGCACGCATAGGACGGTCAGCGCGAGCAGGGCTGCGAGTCGAGCGAGCATGAGTGGCGACGTCCTGTTGCGAGCCGATGGGCTCACGAAAAAGGTTAGCAGCCCCGAGGGCGAGCTTACCATCCTCGATCGTGTGAGCTTCGACGTGAATCGCGGCGAGACCGCCGCGATCGTCGGCCCCTCCGGCGCCGGCAAATCGACGCTGCTGGCGTTGCTCGCGGGTCTCGACGAGCCGACCTCGGGCCACGTTTGGTTAAACGGCACGGAGCTCACGGCGCTCGACGAGGACGGCCGGGCCGGGCTGCGCAGCCGCGAGGTCGGGTTCGTCTTTCAATCGTTTCACCTGCTGCCGTCGTTGACGGCGATCGAGAACGTGCTGCTGCCGCTCGAGCTCTCGTCCACCCCGAATGCGGCCGCGCGGGCGCGCCAGGCGCTGATCGACGTGGGGTTGGGCGAGCGGCTCCGCCACTATCCGAAGCAGCTGTCGGGTGGCGAGAAGCAGCGCGTCGCGATCGCGCGCGCGTTCGTGACTCAGCCGTCGCTGCTCTTCGCCGACGAGCCCACCGGCAATCTCGACAACAAAACCGGCGAGAAAATCTTGGGCCTCTTGTTCGATCTGAACGCCGCGGCCGGCACCACGCTCGTGCTGGTGACGCACGACCTCGTGGCGGCGGCGCGCTGCACCCGCACGATCGAGCTCGCGGGCGGGCGCAGGGTCGCGACCGACACGACGACTGACGGCGCGCCGACAGCCGTGAGCTCGACTTCTTCGCGAGCGCCCGAACGCTAATAACGTTTTCTTCGAACGCGGAACGCAGCGCCGCCCGGGCGAGTCCATCCTTTGGAGGGCCAAGGATCGGCCACGGGCGTGGCGACCGCGGCCGAACGCAAGGAGGTCGCCAATGAAAACGATTTCGAGAATTTGCGCGGCGCTCGTCGCGCTGAGCGCGTTGGGCAGTACCGCGGCACAGTCCCCGAGCACGAACATCGGCGCCGGCATAGGCGACATCGGCGGCGGGCTGCCGCCGATCGGCGCGGGCGCAGATACGATCGGCGTGCCGGGCTTGTCCACGCCGATGCCGCCGCCGGTTCCGGGGATCGGCGTGGGCATGCCGAGCTTCGGGGAGTCGGCGTCCGGCGATTGCCCGTTCGGGATGGCGATTCTCTGCATCCCGCTGCCCGGGGGCGGCATCGACTCGCGCCTACCCCCGATCGGCGGAAGCTTCTCCGCTCCGGGCCGCCTGGTTCCCGGCGTGATTAACGTGCCGCCGCCACCCGGTCCATTCGCGATCGGCAGCTCGCCCCCCCGTGGACTCAACACTTCGACGATCGGGGGCACGACGATCAGCGGCGCGCCGATCGGGGGTTCGTCGCCGGGATTGATCAACTCCTTGGTTCCGCCGCCGTTCGATCCATTCGGCTCGACGCCGGGCTCGTCGCCTATCGGCGGCGCAGCGCCGATAGGCGGAAGCGCAGCCGGGTCGACCGCGCCTCTGCCAGGGCCGGGCGCCGGCGGGTCGGGCGCGGGGTCGTCACCGTCCGGTCCGAGCAGCACGCTCGACCCGGTGTTCTGCACGCCCGACCAGGTCGGCTGTCTCTGAGGGCGGACCGGCGGCTTGCCGTTTGGGCTTTTCGTTTGGCCGGCAGTCCGCAGGGCTTACACTGCGGTATCGCGGGAGTTTCGCAGGGCTCACGACGTTGCGGCCATTCTGGGAGAACAAGAAGCTCACGGAGATGACCCCCGAGGAGTGGGAGTCGCTCTGCGACGGCTGTGGTCGGTGCTGTCTCAAGAAGTTCGAGGACGCGCGCACGCGCGAGGTCGTGTACACCGACGTCGCGTGCCGCTTGCTCGATTGCGAACGCTGCCGCTGCACGAGCTATGCGGACCGCGCCAAGCTCGTTCCCGATTGCGTGGTGCTCGATCCGGAGCAGCTCGACCGGCTGCAGTGGTTGCCCTCGACCTGCGCCTACCGGCGCCTCGCCGACGGCAAGCCGCTCGAGTGGTGGCATCCGCTCGTCTCCGGCGATCCGCGAACGGTACAGCAGGCGGGAATCTCGATTCGGGGTCGCGCGCTGTCGGAGGCGAGCGTCACGCCGCGTGAGATCGAGGAGCGCGTGATCCGGTGGGTGAAGCCCGCGCGTAAGGGCCGCGCGCGCAAGACCGGTCGGTAAATGGCGCGGGTGTCGTCAACCAATTAGGGTCAGACACCTGCGGTGTCAGACCCTGCAGACACCTGCGGTGTCAGACCCTGCTCGTCATCCTGCGGTCTGCATCGCGTGGGCGATGCCGTTGACGCTCGCGATGAGCGCCTGGAGCACCGCGTCGTTCTGCCGGCCGTTCGCGCGCCAGCGCTCGAGCAAGTCCACTTGCAGGAAGCTCATCGGGTCAACGTAGGGATTGCGCAAGCGGATCGCACGCCGCAACGTCCGTGACGCCTCGAGCAGCTCGCTCTGCCGGCTCAAGCGCAGCACCTGCTCGACGCAGCTTTGATACTCGGCGCGGATCGAGGGGAAGAACCGCTCGTGCAGCTCGCCCGAGAGCCGCGAGTAGAGCGCCATGATGTCGAGGTCGGCCTTCGCGAGCGCGGTGCCCGCGTCGAGCACCAACACGCGGAAGAAGTGCCACTGCTCGAACATCTCGAGCAGCTGCGCCTCGCCGTGCAGCTCGTGGGCCTTCTTCAAGCCGGTCGCGACTCCGTGCCAGCTCGGCAGCAGGCAACGATTCTGCGTCCACGCGAAGATCCATTGCGCGGCGCGCGTCTCCTCGGCTTGCACGCCGACGTGCTCCGCGCGCTCGGACTTGCTGCCGATCCGCTCGATCACGTCGATCGGCGTCGCCGCGCGGAAGTACGCGAGGAAGTCGCCGGACTCCGTGAACAGCTTCTGATACGCGGCGCGGCTGGCGGCCGCGATGTCCTCCATCACCGCCTGCCACCGCGCCGCGGCCGGCGGCAGCTTCGGCGGACGCGCCGTCACCAGCAGCACCGAGCTCACCGTCTGCTCGAGGCTGCGCATCGCGATGCCGCGCAGGCCGTACTTCGAGTTGACCGTCTCGCCCTGCTCGGTCATCCGCAGCCGGCCCGCGATCGCGCCGGGCGGCGCGGCGAGCACCGCCTCGTGCAACCGCCCGCCGCTGCGGCTCACCGTGCTGCCGCGGCCGTGGAATAGCGTCAGCGCGATGCCGTGCCGGCCGAGCGTCTCGACGAGCGCGGCCTGCGCCTTCTGCAAGCTCCAGCGCGCCGCGGCCACGCCGCCGTCGCGATGGCTGTCGAAGTAGCCGAGCATCACGAGTTGGTGATCGCCACGGCCGCGCAGGTGCGCGCGATAACGCTCGTCGGCGAGCAGCCGCTCCATGATCTGCGGCGCGCGCTCCACGTCCTCCACGGTCTCGAACAGCGGCGCGATGTCGAGCGGCACGTTCGCGCCCTTCGGCGCGAGGTGCCCCCAATGGGCGAGCAGCAGCACCGACAACACGTCGTCGGCGCCGTGGGCCATGCTCACGATGTACGGACCGATCGCCTCGCGGCCGTATTTCCTGCGGCAGTGCGCGATCGTCTGGAAAATCGCGAGCGTGCGCCGAGCCTCCGACGACAGGCTCCCAAACGGCGACTCGCGCCGCTCGAGCGCCTCGTCGAGCCGCCGCGCGCGCTCGTTACCGTCGAGCGTGAGCCAGGCGGGCTCTTGCAGCGCTTCACCCACTACGCGTCGATCCACGAGCGCGTTCTGGCGAATGTCGAGCGTCGCGACGTAGAAGCCGAACGTGCGCGCGCGGCGCAGGAGGCGCCGCACCGCGAACAGGCCCGCGTTGCGGCCCTTGTTCGCGCGCAGGCTCGACGCGACGAGTTCGATGTCCGCGATGAACTCGTCCGGCGACTCGTACGGGAACGCATCGTCGTCGTAAGTCGCCTGCAGCCGCGCGCCGACGAGCCGCAGGAACAGCCGATACGGCATCTGCCGGTGGCGCGCGGGGACCGAGCTCGCGGCCTCGGCGAAGTGGCCCGCGTAGAGCTGGGTGCGGCGCTCGAGCTCCTCCGACACGCCGACGCGGTTGGTGCTCTGCGAGAGGTGCTCCGCCAAGTCCTGGCACTCGCGATAGTAGAGCCCGAGCACGAGCGAGCGCTGCCGCGCGAGCGCCTCGCGAATGCTCTTGGCGGTGACGTGCGGGTTACCGTCCATGTCGCCGCCCACCCAGGTGCCGAACTTCACGAGGATCGGCAGGCGCAGCCGCGCGCCGCGCTCACCGTACACGGACGCGAGCGCGCTCTCGAGGCTCTCGTAGAAGGGCGGGATCATGCGGTACAGCACGTCGGTGAGGAAGAACAGCACGTGTTCCGCTTCGTCGCGCAGCCGCACGCCCTCCTCGGGCTGCTCCGACGTCTGCCAGCCGGTGGTCATCTCTTGGCGAATCTGGCCGAGCGCCGCCTCGGTCTCCTGGGGCGTCATGTACGGATCCATCATCTCGACGAGGTGGCGCGCGATGCTCTGCTGCTTGCGCAGCAGCGTGCGCCGCGTGACCTCGGTGGGATGCGCCGTGAATACGGGCTGGATGCTGATCGCGTTCAATACGCGCTCGAGCTCGTCGATGCCGACGTCCTGCGCCTCCAGCCGCTGACAGATGTCCTGGAACCCGAAGGGCTGCGGCGTCGTGGCGTCGCGCAGATACGCGCGGCGCCGGCGGATGCGATGCACCTGCTCCGCCATGTTGACCATCTGGAAGTACGTGGAGAACGCGCGGATGAAGTCGCGCGCGGTGCTCGGCGCGAGCGCGCCGAGCAGGCTCTTGAGCTCGCCCTGTGCGGCCGGATCGCTCTCGCGGTGCGCGATCGCGAGCTTGCGCGCGGCCTCCACGAGGTCGAACAGCGCCTCGCCGGCCTGCTCGCGCACGAGGTCGCCGACGAGCTCGCCGAGCCGGTGCACGTCCTCGCGCAGCGCCTGGTCCTTCTCCGCGAAGAAGATGTTGGCGCGGACAGTACGTGACGTGGACGACGACATCGCGGCTTGAGCACTCCTCGGCGCGCCCCGATTGTAGCGCGCCCGCGTCGCGCAAACGCGACGCGGAGCCGACCGCCGCGAGCCGACAGCGCGAGCGTTTCGAGCCAGTAGGGGCGTCGGCCGCCCACCCGTCTACTAGTGAGCACTGGCTAGGAGGTGCACATGACGCGCTCGACCCGAGTCTTGGCGATTCTCGCGGCCCTCTCGGTGCCGCCCATTCCGGCGCAAGCCGCGTATCACCTCACCGCTAAAATCGAGGTCGGCGGCGAAGGCGGCTGGGACTATCTCGAACCGGATCCGATCGCGCGCCGTCTCTACGTGAGCCACGAAGACCACGTCGTCGTCATCGACATGGACGCGCTCAAGGTGGTCGGCGACGTGCCCGACACGCCCGGCATCGGCGGCGTCGCTCTGGCCCGCGATCTCGATCGCGGCTTCACCGCCAATGGCGACGAAGACACCGTCGGCGTGTTCGAGCTCGGCAGCCTGAGGCCCCTGGCGAAGTGGAAGGCCACGGGCAAGCGCCCGAATCAGATCGCCTACGAGCCGACCACTCAACGTGTGTTCAGCTTCAATTCGACCGGACGCAACGTCACGGTATTCGATGCCCGCAGCGGTGCCGTGCTCGGCACCATCGAAGTGGACGGCCGGACGGAATTCTATGCGCTGGACGGCAAGGGGATGATCTACGACTCGCTGCAGGACAAAGCGACGGTCATCGCGATCGACGCGCGCGCGATGAAGGTCGTCGCGACGTATCCGCTCGCGCCGCATGCGCAGCCGGCGGGCACCGTGATGGATCCGCTCACGCGTCGCATTTTCGTCGCGTGCCGCAGCAAATCCTTCCTGGTCCTCGACGCGGACAGCGGAAAGATCCTGGCAACCTTCCCGATCGGCGAGCGCAACGACGCGGCCAAGTTCGATCCCGGCCTGAAGCTCGCATTCGCTTCCAACGGCGACGGCACGGTCGCCGTGGTGCACGAAGAATCCGCGGATAAGTTCACGCTGGTCGAAACCGTGCACACCGAATACGGTGCGCGAACCATGGCCGTAGATCCCACGACGCATCG
The DNA here is from genome assembly GCA_035644475.1 of Gammaproteobacteria bacterium. Classification (GTDB taxonomy): domain Bacteria; phylum Pseudomonadota; class Gammaproteobacteria; order Steroidobacterales; family Rariloculaceae; genus FEN-1219. The sequence continues at coordinate 36,080 of DASQOL010000105.1, forward strand.
GCTGTTCTTACCGTCGGCAGACTTTGCTCCCGCCGCCGCACCGACCCCAGCCAATCCCAATCCGCGCCGGACAATGGTCCCGGGATCGCTTCGCGTGCTCGTCTTCGAGCCTTAGCGGTACGCGCGCGCCTGCAGGTCGAACAGGCGCGCGTAGCGGCCGCCGAGGGCGATCAACTCGGGATGCGTGCCCTGCTCGATGATCTGGCCCTGGTCGAGCACCACGATCAGGTCGGCGTGGCGCACCGTCGAGAACCGGTGCGAGATCAGGATCGAGATCCGGTTCGCGGTGAGCGAGCGGAAGTGGTCGAAGATCTGCGCTTCGGTCTCGGCGTCCATCGACGCCGTGGGCTCGTCGAGCACGAGGATCTCGGCGCCCGCCCGCATGAACGCGCGCGCGAGCGCGATCCGCTGCCACTGGCCGCCCGAGAGCTCCTGGCCGTTGTTGAACCAGCGGCCGAGCTGCGTGTCGTACGCGGCCGGCAGCGTCGCAATGAACTCGCTCGCCTGACCCTTGGCCGCCGCGTCGCTCCAGCGGGCGCGGTCGTCGAACGCGGTGACGTCGCCCGCGCCGATGTTCTCGCCCACCGTGATCTGGTAGCGATTGAAGTCCTGGAAGATCACGCCGATGCGGCTGCGCAGCGCCACGGGGTCCCAGTCGCCCAAGTCGCGGCCTTGATAGCGGATCGTGCCCGCGCTCGGCCGGTACAAGCCCGCGAGTAGCTTGACGAACGTGGTCTTGCCCGAGCCGTTGAGCCCCACGAGCGCGACGCTCTGTCCCGGCTTGATCTTGAGCGTGACGTCGCGGATCGCCGGCGTCTCGGCGCCGGGATAGCTGAACGAAACGCCCTCGAGCTCGACGCCGGCGCGTTCGTCGACGCCGGCCGTGGCGCTGCCGCGAATGCCTCGACCCGGCTGCTCGAGGTAGTCGTAGAGATTCGATAGATAGAGGTTGTCCTCATACATGCCGCCGATCGCGCTCAGGCTCGCGCTCACCGCGCCCTGGCCTTGGCGAAACAGCGTGAGATACATCGCCATGTCGCCGAGCGAGATCGTCTGCCGCACCGTCGAGACCGCGATCCACGCGTACGCGCCGTAGAAGGCGGCGTCCGCGAGCAGTCCGAGCGCGAAGCCCCAGCCGACGCGGCGTGTCGTGAGCCGCCGCTCCTCGTCGTAGATCCGCCGGAAGATGTCGCGGTAGCGGCCCATGAGCTTGGGTCCCAGATCGAACAGCTTCACTTCCTTCGCGTGATCCTCGCGCGCGAGCACGATCTCGAGATACGCGAGCATTCGCCGGTCGGGGCTCCGCCACTGGAACGCGCGGAACCGCTCGCCCGAGAACTTGGTCTCGGCGACGAACGCCGGCAGCCCCGCGACGACCAGGATCGCCACGGCCCACGGCGAGAAGTGCAGCAGCAGGCCGGCGAAGCTCGCGATCGAGATGCCGTTCTGCGCCAGCGCGAACGTGCGGTTCACGAGCGACAGCGGCCGGATCGACGCCTCCTGGCGCGCGCGATTCAGCTTGTCGTAGAACTCGGAGTCCTCGAACTGCGCGAGCTCGAGCGTGAGCGCCTTGTCGAGAATCAAGAGATGCACGCGCTGCGACAAGAGCACGCGCAGCAGCGACTGGCAGAAGTCGATGCCGCGCTGCGCCCCGGCGACCAGCGCCGACACCGCCGCAAGTGCGGCGACGAGCAGCAGCACGTGCTCGTAGTCCGCCGCGCCGGTCGCGCGAAACACCGGGATCTCGGCGACGACGGCGTCGAGGATCAGCTTGGCGAGATACGCGATCGCCGCCGGCAGCACGCCGGCGGTGGCCGTGAGCAGCGCGAGCGCGACCGTGAGGCCGCGGTGGGTGGACCAGACGAGCGCGAGCGCACGGCGGCCGTACCGCCATATCCCTAAGTAGCCTTCGAACGCCGAGCCGAATGCCATCGCCGCCTTTGCCTCAAACGAGCACGCGAGGGTCCCACCCTACCGGGCGCCGACATGGATGCAAACCGCCGCGCCCGGGGAAGGCGAACACCCGCGCCGGCATCGGCCGAGACGCGGCGCGCCTTCGAGGCGGACTTTGGTCCCATGTAGCGGCGGCGGCTCGTTTGTTAACGTCCGCGTCGTCTGTATCAGGGGCAGAAAACCGCTTCCAATAGAGGGCAACACCATGCGTCCAGTCATCGGCTTCGGCGGAACCACCGCCACCTTACTCGTTCTCGTTTGGTCGAGCGCGTCTCTCGCACAGGGCTGCAGCGACCTCGTGTTCACCGGCGAGGTCGCCCAGAAGTACCCGAACGCGAAGAACGCGTGCCTCGACGTCGTGCAGCGCGACGGCAAGACCTTCGCCCACTTCAAGGCGCGAATCCAGAGCATTCGCGGCGGCCAGGTGACGGCGGACTTCAAGCAGCCGGACGGCACGTACACGCGCCCGATCGAGTTCACTCCGCCGAGCTCGCAGCGCCTCCGGATCGCGGGCCAGTCGTTGCGCTGGAGCGAGCTGAGCCGCGGCCAAGAGCTCGACGTCTACTTGCCCCCGGACCGCTGGGAAATCGCGGTGCCTGACGACGCGCCGACGCTCGCCGCGCAGCAAGCGCCCGTGCAGACCGTGCCGATCCACGAGCCGACGCCGACGTTCGCCGCGGCCCCGACCCTGCCGCGCACGGCGAGCATCGTGCCGGCGCTCGGCCTGCTCGGCGGGCTGCTGACCGGGCTCGCGGCGTTCGTGACCGTGATGCGGCGGCGATACGCGCCGGCAACGGGGCGTTGAGCCGCGCGAGCCATACGGGATCCGACGCCCGCCGCGCGGCGCCCGCGCGGCGGGCGTTGCTGCGCGCGACCGAGCTCGTGCTCCTGACCTCCGGGCTCGCACTGCTCGGCATCTACGCGGCGGCGCGCCTGGACACGGCGGTCGCGCAAGCCGCGGCGCTCGAGGCGTTCGCCGTTGCGCAGGCGGCCGGCGCCGCGCAGGCCGCGGGCGGTGGGAAGGCGGTGCCCGCGGCCAAGCTCGGCGACACGAGCGAGCCGGACCAGACGCTCTGGGACAAGGGGCGCATTGCGGCCTATCGCGCGAGCCTTGCAGCCGACGCGCCGCCCTTGGGCGTGCTCGCGGTGCCGCGGATCGGCCTGCGCGCCGCCGTCTTCGCAGGCACCGACACGCTCGCGCTGAACCGCGGCGTCGGCTGGATCGAGGGCACTGCGCCGCTCGGCGCGCTCGGCAACGTCGGCCTTGCGGGGCATCGCGACGGCTTCTTCCGGGGCCTGAAAGACATCGCCGTCGGCGACGAGATCGAGGTCCGGTCGCTCGAGGGCTCGATGCGCTACCGGGTGACGGAAACGCTCATCGTCACACCTGCCGACGTCTACGTCCTCGCGCCCACCGAGCGCGCCACGCTCACGCTCGTGACCTGCTACCCGTTCTACGTCGTCGGCGACGCCCCCAAGCGCTTCATCGTCAAGGCCGTCGCCGACGGCCCCGCCGCCTGACCCAACCGGTTCTCTCCCGATCGCAGGCTAGCGCGTGAGGTACATGCCGGCGTCGGTGCCGATGCTGAGGCGCGTTCCGCCCGAGCCCAAGTCCACGTAGTGCACGCTGTCGCGCGCGATTGCTCCGATCAGCGGCGGCGATTCGCTGACCACGGCGCCGTTGCGGGGATCGATCGTGACGAGCCGGCCGCCGGGTAGCAGACCTTCCGATCGTCCCACGAGCAGGTTCTTGCGCGCGAACACGGAAGGCTCGATCGCGATCGTGAGCGCGCGCCAGGGCAACGGGATCGTCTCGCTCGCACGCAGCTCCGAGTCGAACGGCGCGAGTAACGACGGGCTCGCCGGGCTCCCGGGGACATTCGGCGGATTGACCAATACGAACGTTTCCCCGCGGCCGTCGCCGTCCGTATCGCCGGCCGCGACGTCGGCGACGGTGCCCGCGAAGGGGAACGAGGCGTAGAGCTGGAACAGGCTCGGCGCGACCGCGCGCATGAAGACGTGCACGGACGAAGGAGTGAACGCAATGATCTCGCTTTCGCCGTTGTCGTCCCGGTCGGTGAGCAGCAAGCCGCGTGCGCCGGGCAGCGGCTCGCTTCGCCATAGGACTTGCCGCGTGGCGACGTCGAGCACCGAGACCACGCCGTTGTCGCCGAGCCAGACGAGCTCGTCGCGAGGATCGCCGTAGATGTTGCCGCTGACGAGCTGCACGGCGGGCTCGAACTGCGCCGGCGTCCACTCGACGTGTTCGGCGAAGAAATCGTAGGCCGTCGGGGTTGCGTCGAACGAACCGGTGTTGGCCAGCAACGCCTCGTCCGTGCCGTCGGCGTCGTAGTCGCGCACGGCGAGCGTCGAGAACACGCTGGTCACCTGCGTGCCTAGCTGCGCGCCGATCTCGAGGCCGCCGTCGGGAGCGAGCCGCACGAGGCGCGAGCTCGTCTGGGGGCTCTCGCCCGTCGTCGTGACGAACAGCGGCGCCGCCGGGCTCGTCGGGTTGCGCGCCAGCGCGCCGCCGGCGAACGGGCCCTCGAGCTGCACGGGGTCGGCGTTGGTCCACTCGATCGTGATGCCGGGATTCAGTCCCGCCACGACGAGCTCGTCCGACCCGCTGCTGGACAAGTTCGTGCCCCACACGATCTCGGTCTTGGAGTCGCCGTCGACGTCGCCGACCCCGAACGCGCTCACGCCGAATTCCTGATTGCCGATTTGAAACACGCTGCCGGCCGTGCCCGTGCCGGCGTCGTAGCGATAGCCGGTGACGTTGCCGGATTGGTTGTCGCCCGCCAGGATCTCGGCGCGCGTGTCGCCGCCGATGTCGCCGACGAACAGCGCGTCGAGGCGCGGGCTCGCCACGGCGAACAGCGGCGTCGCCACGCCGGAGCGAAACGCCGTGACCTTGTTGTCCACGAACGCCACGATCTCGTCGGCCCCGGCGCCGTCGACGTTGCCGACGGCCACGAGGTCGAATCCCTGCGGGCGTTGCCACTGCACCGCGGTCGTCTTGCCGTCGATCACGTAGCCGCCGCTCGTCACGATCTCGAGCGCCGCGTCGGCGTCGACGTTGCCGAGCGCCAGCGTGCCGCCGTACTGCGCGGGCCCGAGGGTGCTGACCACGGAGAGGTCGCTCGCGCGATACACGATGAGGTGCTGCGGATCGAAGCCGTTCACCGCGGCACACACGAGCTCCGCCGCACCGTCGCGGTCGAGGTCGCCGTACTCGAGGTCCGCGCACTGCTCGTCCGCGCCCACCGCCACGGAGGCGACCACTCGGCGCTCCACGCCGTCGAGCTTGAAGATCCGCTTGCCGGCCGTGACGAAGATCTCGTAGTGACCGTCGCCGTCCACGTCGCCGGCCGTCATCGTCTGCGCGTCGCTGAAGGCCCAAGGGCGGTCGGCGGGATCGAGCGCAAACGGGTACTCCCACGACTCGCGGTAGCCGCCCGCGCCGTCGGCCTCGATCTCGAGCAGCGAGCGCGGGCCCAACAGCAGCATCTCCGTGTCGTGGTCACCGTCGAAGTCGCCGATGCGCAAGGAGCCGACCACGGGGATCTGAATCCCGGTCCTGAGCAGCGGGTACCGGCGAGCCGGATCCTCGACGCGCAACGTTCCCGTGGCGGGATGCGCGCCCGGCCGGTCGAGCGTGATCGCCCAGCTCACGTCGAGCGTTCGATCGAACATCGGCCCTTGCGGCGTCCAGGCGACGGCGCCGGTTACGGGGTTTACGGTCATGCCCGCGGGGCCGTACGCGACCTCGAAACGCCATTGCCCGACGGGATCGCCGTCGGGATCGACGGCTCTCGCCGTGAACGTCGTGGGCATGCCGTAGGGCGCCGACGCCGGGGCCCCGACTGCCGTGACGTACGGCAACGCATCGAAAATCTCGGTGGTCG
>DASQOL010000106.1:0-23497 GCA_035644475.1 Gammaproteobacteria bacterium
GCGCGGCACATCCGACCGCCATGGATGGCGGGAGTGCCGGGATTGCAGGATGCAAATCCCGGCCATGTGCCGCGAGGGTCTCGGGAGGACCCTTCGAGGTACGTCCGCAGCCGTCACGCGCATCGCGCGGCCAAAGTGAGCCACGACTCGCGCGCGAGCGGCGTTTCCTTGCCGCGCCGAATCGCGCTATGGTAGTTTGCCGCGCCGCCGTGACAGGGGTTGGTCCCGCGGCCTCCGAGCTTCTCGAGCCCACCACGACCTGAGCGTCCGGTGGGACGCCTTCTGCACCGTTAAGGAGTGACGGCAGCGTGCGACAGCGCACTTTGAAAGACTCGATTCGTGCGACCGGCATCGGTCTGCACAGCGGCGAGAAGGTCTACATGACCTTGCGCCCCGCGCCCGCGAACTCCGGCATCACGTTCCGGCGGCTCGACCTGCCCGAGCCTGTCGACGTGCCCGCCTACGCGCTGAACGTCACCGAGACGATGCTCGGCACGACGCTCGAGCACGCGAGCGCGAAGGTAGGCACCGTCGAGCATCTGTTGTCCGCCATGGCGGGCTTAGGGATCGACAACGCGTTCGTCGACCTCACGGCGGCCGAGGTGCCGATCATGGACGGCAGCGCCGCGCCGTTCGTGTTCCTGCTGCAGTCGGCGGGCATCGAAGAGCAGAACGCGCCGAAGCGCTTCGTGCGCATACGCGAGCGGATCGAGGTCCGCGAGGGCGACAAGTGGGTGCGCCTCGACCCGTACGACGGCTTCAAGGTGAACGTCGAGATCGACTTCGACCACCCGGCGCTGCGCAAGCATCGTCAGGCGATGAGCATGGACTTCTCGACCACGGCCTTCCTGAAGGAGATCAGCCGCGCGCGCACCTTCGGTTTCCTGAAGGACCTCGAGACCTCGCGCGCCCTCGAGCGCGCGCTCGGCGGCAGCCTCGACAACGCGATCGTGATGGACGACTACCGCGTGCTCAACGAGGACGGGCTCCGATTCCGCGACGAGTTCGTGCGCCACAAGGTGCTCGACGTGCTCGGCGACCTCTATCTCCTTGGCTCGTCGCTGATCGGCGAGTTCACGGGCTTCAAAACCGGTCACAAGATGAACAACCTGCTGCTGCGGCGGTTGCTCGAGTGCCCGGATTCGTACGAGGAAGTGGTCTTCGACGAGGAGCAGCACCGCTCGCCCGTCTCCTATCAGCTCGCCCCCGGGCACTGAACGCCCAGTCGGCCTTCGCTCGGGCACTTCGCGTCGGGAACCTAGCAAGAGGCGCTACCGGCTCGGCGGCAGCACCCTGATTCGCACCTGCGCGTTGCCGAGCCCCGCGACGCAGTAGCGGACCCGCGCGGCCCAGCTCGGCGAGTCCATCACGAGCACGAGCTCGCCCGCGGCATTGGTGGACGCGCTCACCAGATGCTCGCCCTCCGCGAGCGGCAACTTGCTGCGAACGTCCGCTGTCGTCATTCGGCGACGCTCGGCTTCGCGTGCGAGGTCGGCCAACGCGCCCGCCGTCATGACGTCGGCGAGCTTCCGCGGTTCATTCCCCATCGTTCTGAGACCCATGTCGGAATTTTGACGCTAACGGCTTGAGCGAGGGCCGGTTTCTAGGCATTCTTCGAGCACTCGATCTGGGCAAACCGCTCGAAAGGGCGGGACGCAAAGCCACCGATCTGCCGGAGCCTTCTCCAACGATAGCGGGGTTGCCGAGTGACATTTAACAAAAGCAGCTATACTCGCGCGGCGTGCCGGCAGCTCCCGGGGCGCTGGAACAATAACTCTAAATCCAGGAGCGCGGGCACCGCATGCAGCTGATACTCCTGTCGAAGGATCGGGGCCATTTGGGCCAGATGCGGCTGGATTCGGCTCGCATCTGGGCCAGCGTCTTCGTCGTCGTCCTGCTCGTCTGCGCCGGGGTATTCTACGGCGGCTTCCGGGTGGCGGAGGCGTTCGGCGTCAGCAATCCCGGCGCCCAGGCCGGCGCTTGGCGCGCCGAGCTCGCGCAGCAGCAGTCGGTCGTCGACGGCACCCGGCGCGCCTTGCAACAGAGTGTCGACGCCCTCGCATTGCGCCTCGGCCAGATGAACGCCCACGTCGTGCGGCTCGACGCCCTCGGCCTGCGGCTCACGCAGATGGCGGGGCTCAAGGACGGCGAATTCGACTTCACGTCGGAGCCGTCGCTCGGCGGCCCCGAGGAGCCGCTCGCGGACACGCAGTCCACACAGATCAGCGGCGTCGTTAGCGCCCTCGACGTGCTCGACGGACAGCTCGCGGATCGCGGCCGGCAGCTCACTGTGCTCGAGGACCTGTTGCTCAATCGCAAGCTCCGCGACGAGGTCCGACCGGAGGGGCGGCCCGTCACGACGGGCTACATCTCGTCGCGGTTCGGCAGCCGCACCGACCCCTTCACCGGCCGGCACGCGTTTCACAAAGGCGTCGACTTCGCGGGCCGCCAAGGCGCCGACGTGGTCGCGGTCGCGTCGGGCGTCGTGATTTGGTCGGGTCAACGCTACGGCTACGGTCAGCTCGTCGAGGTCAACCACGGTAACGGCTACGTCACTCGCTACGCGCACAACGCCGACAACCTCGTCGCCGTGGGCGACACGGTGCACCGGGGCCAGGTCATCGCCCGGATGGGCGACACGGGGCGCGCCACGGGACCGAACCTCCACTTCGAGGTGTTGCTCAACGACCGGCAGGTCGATCCGCTCACCTACATCTCGGCTGCCACCACCGCTGCCGATGCCGCCGCCCTCAAGCGGGCCGTGGTCGACGCCACCCCAGTCGACAATCCGACTGACGACGAATAGCGCGGACCGGCGCCGGCAGTCTCGCGGAGCGGATCCAAGGGGTCAGACCTGATTGGGTCCGGCGTCGGGCGCTGCCGCCCCACGGCCCTTGCAAAAAGCGGGATCCGGCCCTATTGCGTCGGGTCTCGACGAACCACGAACAACGGTGCCCAAACGCGGTCTAGGTCCTTAGAATAGGCCGCTTTACGCGCCCGACACTCCAAGGATCCCCCGTGCTCAGCACCGTCTCGTCACTCATGACCGGCGTGTTCGGTAGCCGCAACCAACGGCTATTGAAACGCTATGGGGCGCTCGTGGCCGCCGCCAACGCGTTCGAACCCGCTTTGACCGTCCTCTCCGACGACGCGCTGCGCGCGAAGACCGAGGAGTTCAAGCAGCGTTACGCCAAGGACGAGGACCTCGATGCGCTGCTGCCCGAGGCGTTTGCGGTATGCCGCGAGGCTTCGCGCCGCACGCTGAAGATGCGGCACTTCGACGTGCAGCTGATCGGCGGCATCGCGCTGCATCAAGGCAAGATCGCCGAAATGCGGACGGGCGAGGGCAAGACGCTGGTCGCGACGCTGGCCGTGTACCTGAACGCGCTGACAGGCAAGGGCGTCCATCTCGTCACCGTCAACGAGTACCTCGCGCAGCGCGATGCCGATTGGATGGGACCCATCTACCGGTTCCTCGGCCTCACGATCGGCGTGATCAAGAGCAACCAGCCCACCGACGAGAAGCGGGCAGCCTACGCCGCCGACATCACCTACGGCACCAACAACGAGTTCGGCTTCGACTACCTCCGCGACAACTTGGCGTTCCGGCCCGAGGACCGCGTGCAGCGGAAGCTCGTCTACGCGATCGTGGACGAGGTCGACTCGATCCTCGTCGACGAGGCGCGCACGCCGCTGATCATCTCCGGCCGCTCCGAGGAGAGCACCGAGCTCTACGTGCGGATCAACCAGCTGATCCCGCAGCTCACGCTCCACAAGCCGCCGCCGGGAAAGGCCAATGACGAGATCGAGGCGAGCCAGCTCGAGGTCTTCGACCGCAAAGGCAAGTCGCTCGGCGTCATGTCGACCGGCGCCGCGCTCGCGAAGGCGAAGGACGAGGGCCTGCATCTCGTCGAGACGGACACAGACGTGAAGCCGCCGCGCGCCGACCTCGTCGTGCCCGGCGATTACACGATCGACGAGAAGGCCAAGCAATCGCATCTCACGGAGGAGGGCCACGAGCACGTCGAGAAGCTGTTCGCGCGCGCCGGCATTCTCGCCGAGGGCGAGAGCCTCTACGACCCGGGCAACATCCGGCTCATGCACCACTTGACGGCGGCGTTGCGCGCTCACGGCATTTTCAAGCGCGAAGTCGACTACATCGTGCGCGACGGCGAGGTCATCATCGTCGACGAGTTCACCGGCCGCACGATGATCGGCCGGCGCTGGTCGGACGGCCTGCATCAGGCCGTCGAGGCCAAGGAAGGCGTGCACGTGAAAGAGGAGAACCAGACGGTCGCCTCGATCACGTTCCAGAACTACTTCCGCATGTACGGCAAGCTCGCCGGCATGACCGGCACGGCCGACACCGAGGCGTACGAGTTCCAGCAGATCTACAACCTCGAGGTCGTGGTGATCCCCACGCACCAGCCGATGATCCGCGACGACGCGCCGGATCTCGTGTACTTGACCGCGAAGGACAAGTTCCAGGCGATCGTCGAGGACATCCAGGACTGCCACACGCGCGGCCAGCCGGTGCTGGTCGGCACCACGTCGGTAGAGACCTCGGAGTTCCTGTCCGGGCTGCTCAAGCAGCACAAGATCCCGCACCAGGTGCTGAACGCGAAGTACCACGAGCGCGAAGCTCAGATCGTCCAGGAGGCCGGCCGGCCCGGCGCCGTGACGGTGGCCACCAACATGGCCGGCCGCGGCACCGACATCAAGCTTGGCGGCAACCTCGAGGCCGAGACGCACGCGCTCGAGCAGCCGACGCCCGAGCAGGTCGTGGCGCTCGAGCAGGATTTCCGGCAGCGTAACGCGACGGTCCTCACGAACGGCGGCCTGCACATCGTCGGCACCGAGCGCCACGAGTCGCGCCGCATCGACAACCAGCTGCGCGGCCGTTCGGGCCGTCAGGGCGACCCGGGCTCGAGCCGCTTCTATTTGTCGCTCGAGGACAACTTGATGCGGATCTTCGGCGACCCCGAGCGCATCAAGCGGCTGCTCTCGCGCGCCGGCATGAAGGAAGGCGAGGCCATCGAGAGCAAGCTCCTGTCGCGGCAGATCGAGCGCGCCCAGCGCAAGGTGGAAGCCCACAATTTCGACATCCGCAAGCAGCTCCTCGAGTATGACGACGTCGCGAACGACCAGCGCAAGGTCGTCTACCAGCAGCGCTCCGAGCTCATGGAGGCGGAGGAGATCAGCGACGCGATCAAGGCGATCCGGGCCGAGGTCGTGAACAAGGTCATCGACGAGTTCATGCCGGCGCAGAGCGTCGAGGAGCAGTGGGACAAGGAGGGCTTGGGCAAGGGTCTCGAGCGCGAGTTCGGCATACGCTTCGACGCCGCGCGGCTGCTCGAGCAAGACCAAACGCTCGACGAGGCGGCGCTGCGCAACCTCGCGGTCAAGCAGGCCGACGAAGACTACGAGCGCAAAGCGGCCGAGCTCGGTCCGAAGCTCATCCAGGAGCTCGAGAAGGGCATCATGCTGCGCCAGCTCGACACTCACTGGAAGGAGCACATCGGCGCGCTCGACTACCTGCGCCAAGGCATTCACCTGCGCGGCTACGCGCAGCGCAACCCGAAGCAGGAGTACAAGCGCGAGGCGTTCGAGATGTTCAGCGCGATGCTCGATCGCGTGAAGCACGACGTGGTCACGATCCTGTCGAAGATCCAGATTCGCAGGCCCGAGGACGTCCAGGCGGTGGAGCCCGACGCGCCGGACCCGCGCACGCTCCGGTTCCAGCACGCGGACGCCCCGTCGCTCGTCGCGCCACCGCCGCCGCCGCCCCCGTCCGGGCGTGGCGGCGCGATGCCCGAGGGCAGCTTCGCACGGGGGCCGCAGCCAGCGCCGGAGCCGGTCACGCAGTACGTCCGCGAGCAGCCGAAGGTCGGACGCAACGAGCCGTGCCCCTGCGGCTCGGGCAAGAAATACAAGCAGTGTCACGGCCGGCTGAGCTGAAGCGGTGAGCGGAGCTCCGGTGCACGTGCTCGTCGGCTTGATCGGCGACTCGCACGGCCGCTGGCTCGTGAATCAGCGCCTCTCCGGCACCCATCGCGCCGGCGCGTGGGAATTCCCGGGCGGCAAGCGCGCCCTAGGCGAGGATCGCGTCGCGGCGCTGCAGCGCGAGCTCGCCGAGGAGCTCGGCATCGAGGTGCTCGAGGCGGAGCCGCTCCTCGAGCTCGTCCACGACTATCCCGAGAAGCGCGTGCTGCTCGACGTCTGGCTCGTGCGGCGTTATCGCGGCGAGGTCATGGCGCGCGAAGGCCAGCCGCTGCGGTGGGTCACCGTCGAGGAGCTCGACAGTCTGGCGCTGCTCGAGGCCGACGGCCCGATCGTGGACGCGCTACGCGCGCTCAACAGAGGGCGAGCAGGAAGCGAACGTCCTGGGTGACCTGCACCGGGCGAGTTTCGACGCCGCGCCAACGCAGGAAGCGCACCGTGAATCGATGGGGCCCCGCGCTGATTTCCGGGAAGATCCCGGTCGCGCTCGGCAGCAGCACCCGCACGAGGTTCAGTTGCTCGTTGCGATCGACGCTGTGCTGGTAGAACCCGGCGGTGCCGACGCGTTCGGAGGCTTCGTTCGCCTCGCGCGTGAGCCACAGCACCTCCGCCACCGCGTCGCAGATCGGCTTCAGGCGCGCGGTCCAGTCGTCGAGCTGGCGCCGGCGCTCGGCCGCCGGTAGGTGCAGCCAATAGCCGTAGTCGGGCAGGTCGAACATGCAGGTGCCGCCCGGAATCGCGCTGCGGTGCCGGATCGTATTGAGGAACTCGCACTCCTTGAGCGGGTTGATGATCTGCGGCCCCGCCTCGGTGAGCTGGACACGCAGGTCCTCGATGTTGTCGATGAGCCCCGTGAGGCGAGCCGGGTCGACACCGGGCTGGCTGCGGTAACGGCTCAAGAGCTCGGCGTGGCGCTCCAGCTCCTTCGAGACGTCGGCCCGCACGTCGCCGCGGCCCAGGATCGTGAGGATCTCGAGCAGCGCCGTGATGGCGGCCCGCGAGCCGAACCCCGTGGGCTCGTCCACGTGGAACAGCAGCTGCTCGTAGAGGAACTCGATCCGGAGGAACGTCCGCATCCGCTCCGACAGCGGCTGCTCGAACCGGGTGAGCCCGTGCTCGGCGGATAGGGCGGGCAGCTCGGCGGCGGAGTTCATGCTTGTATTCTGCGCGACCGAGCTGCGCACGGCAACGCGAATTCGCGAACGTCAGGTGTGCGTCTTGCGCTCGGCGAGATCGAGGTAGAGATGATGCAGTCGTTCGACTTGGGCGTGCGTCGCCCGCTCGTCGGCGCCGTTGTCGATGACGTCGTGAGCGGCGGCGAGACGCGTCGCGCGTTTCGCTTGGCTGCCGATCATCGCTGCCGCCTCGGCGCGCGGCAGCCCGTCGCGCCGCATCAACCGCTCGAGCTGGGCGTCCTCGGGCGCGTCGACGACGAGCACGCGATCGACGAGCTCGCCGAAGTCGGTCTCGACGAGCAGCGGCACCGCGACGATCGCGTAAGGACCCGAGGCGGCCTCGAGTCGGGCGAGCGTGCGAGCCCGGATCAGCGGGTGCAGCAGCGTCTCCAAATGGCGACGCTTGTCCGGGTCCTCGAACACGAGCTTGCGCAGCGCGCGCCGGTCGAGCTGTCCGTCCGGTGTGATCACGCCGGCGCCGAACTCCTCGCGCAGCGCGGCGAGCCCCGGCTCGCCGGGCACGACCACCTCGCGCGCGATCTCGTCGGTGTCGACGAGCTCGGCGCCGAGCCGGACGAACTGCCGTGCGACGAGGGACTTGCCGCTCGCGACTCCGCCCGTGAGGCCGACGCTGAAGACCCGATGCACCCTAGCGGGCCGGGAAGAAGGTTCGCTCATAGAGCGTGATCAGCGGCTCGCCCCAGAGCAACGCGATCCAGCCCGCGGCGGCGAGATACGGGCCGAACGGGATCTGCGTATTCCGCGAGCGGCCGCCGAACGCGATCATCGCGATGCCGACCACCGCGCCGACCCCGGCGGACAAGAGGATCACGAGCGGCAGCATCTGCCAGCCGGTCCAGGCGCCGATCGCGCCGAGCAGCTTGAAGTCGCCGTGGCCCATGCCTTCCTTGCCCGTCGCGAGCTTGAAGAGGTGGTAGACGAGCCAGAGCGAGAGGTAACCGGCCGCGGCGCCGAGCACGCTCGAGAACAAGTCGGTGAAGAGCGGCGCGCCGTGCACGGGGAACGCCGCGAGCAGGAGGCCCGCCCAGAGCAGCGGCAAGGTGAGGGAGTCCGGCAGCAGCTTGTGGTCGAGGTCGATCAGCGTGAGCGCTAGCAGCGTCCAGCTGAAGCCGAGCGCCGCGACCGTCTGCCAGGTGGGGCCGAGCACGACGGCCACGACGAGCGCGAGCACGCCCGCGGCGGCTTCCACCACGGGATAGCGCGGCGAGATCCTCGCGCCGCAGCCGGGACAGCGTCCGCGGAGGAAGAGGAAGCTCACGACGGGAAAGTTGTGCTGCGGGGCGATCGCCGCGCCGCAGCCCGGGCACGCCGACGGCGGCCACATGAGATCGAATCTGCCGCCCTTCGCGTGCGGCGGCGGAGTGAACGATTGGGAGGCGAGCTCGGCGCACTGCGCGCGCCAGTCGATCTCCATCATGATCGGCAGGCGGTAGGCGACGACGTTCAGGAAGCTGCCGACGAGCAGCCCCAGCAAACCGCTGGCGATGAACAGCAACGCCGGCCAGGTCTCGAGGATTTCCACGTTACGATGAGCTCAGGCGCCGCGTTGACGCGGTGCGGCGCAGACACGAGCGCGGCCCAATGCGGTCTCCGAATGACGCTAGACGACTTGGCCCAACTTGAAGATCGGCAGATACATCGCGATGACGAGACCGCCCACCAGCACACCCAAGATACCCATGATGAGCGGCTCGAGAAGGCTCGACATGCTGTCGACCGCGTTGTCGACTTCCTCCTCGTAGAAATCGGCGACCTTGCCGGCCATCGCGTCGAGCGAGCCCGATTCCTCGCCGACCGCGATCATCTGGTTGACCATATTCGGGAAGAGATCGGTGTTCTCCATCGCGCGCTGCAAGCGCTGGCCGGTGGCGACCTCGTCGCGCATCTTGTTCACCGCGGTCTCGTAGACGATGTTGCCCGTGGCGCCGGCCACCGAGTCGAGCGCCTCGACGAGCGGCACGCCCGCGGCAAACGTGGTCGCGAGCGTACGCGCGTAGCGCGCGATGCACGACTTGTTCAGGATCGATCCGATGATCGGGATCTTGAGCATCGCGCGATCCATGAAATGGTTGAAGCCGCGGCTGCGCTTCTTCCCCTGGATGATGGCGATGATGGCGCCGACGGTGAGGATGAGTAGTATCCAACCCCTTGTCTGGACGAACTTGGAGAGATCGATGACCATGCGGGTGAACGCCGGCAAGTCCGCGCCGAATCCTTGGAACAGCGACTCGAACTCGGGGATCACGTAGATCAGCAGGATGGCCGTCACGATGATGGCGACGACCACGACGGCGGCTGGATAGAACAGCGCCTTCTTGATCTTCTTCTTGATGGCCTCGGTCTTTTCTTTGTAGGTCGCGATTTTTTCGAGCAGCGTCTCGAGCGCGCCGGCCTGTTCGCCCGCCGAGACGAGGCTCACGAACAGGTCGTCGAAGTGCAGCGGATGCTTACCGAGCGCGTCCGCGAGCGTGGTGCCGCCCTCGATGTCGCCCTTGATCGCGAGGATCAGCTTCTGCATCGCGGGGTTCTCATGCCCTGCGCCGATGATGTCGAACGACTGCACGAGCGGAATGCCGGCGGACATCATCGTAGCCATCTGGCGGGCGAAGATCGCGATGTCGGCTGCCGTGACGCTGCCCCTCTTGCGGAACAGGTTGCTCTGCTTGCGCACGCGCGTGGGCATGACGCCCTGTCGCCGGAGCTCCTGGCGGACGGCCTGCTCGGTGGTCGCTACGAGCTTGCCCTTGACCGTCTTGCCCGCACGGTCCTTGCCTTCCCACGTGAATGGGACCTGGTTGATCGCTGCCGCGGTTTGAGCCATGCGTGAACGTCTCCAACGGAGAACGGGTAATCGCCAGCGCCGGCGCTCTAGGCCGCGCTAATCGATTGTAACCCTGTTGATCTCTTCCAAACTTGTAATGCCGTCCTTGACTTTCTTCAGTCCGGATTGGCGCAAGTCGGCGACGCCTTCCTTCTTCGCCGTCACCGCGATCTGCATCGCGTTGCCGCCTTCCATGATGATGCGGCCGATCGTCTCGGAGCACGGCATCACTTGGTAGATGCCCACGCGGCCCTTGTAGCCGTTCGTGCATTGACCGCAGCCCTTGGCGCTGTAGATCGTGATTCCCGAGTCGATGTCCGCCTGCGTGAAGCCTTCCTTGAGCAACGCCTCGGCGGGGACGTTGACGGGCTCCTTGCAGTTGTTGCACAGCTTGCGCGCGAGCCGCTGCGCGATGATGAGACTCACCGAGCTCGCGATCGCGTAGGGCTTTACGCCCATGTCGACGAGTCGCGTGAGCGTCTTCGGCGCGTCGTTCGTGTGCAGCGTGGACAGCACCAAGTGACCCGTCTGCGCCGCCTTGATGGCGATCTCGGCCGTCTCGAGGTCGCGGACCTCGCCGACCATGATGACGTCCGGGTCCTGGCGCAGGAACGCGCGCAGCGCCGACGCGAACGTGAGCCCCACCTTCGGATTCACGTTCACTTGATTGATGCCCGGCACGTTGATTTCGGCCGGGTCCTCGGCCGTCGAGATGTTGCGGTCGGTCGTGTTCAAAATGTTCAGGCCCGTGTAGAGCGACACGGTTTTACCGCTGCCCGTGGGGCCCGTCACGAGGATCATTCCGTAAGGTTTCGCCAGATTCTCGAGGTAGATCTTCTTCTGGTGCTCCTCGTAGCCGAGCGCGTCGATGCCGAGCTGCGCGCTCGACGGGTCGAGCAAGCGGCAGACCACCTTCTCGCCGAATAGCGTCGGGCAGGTGTTGACGCGGAAGTCGATCGAGCGATTCTTCGACAGCCGCATCTTGATGCGGCCGTCCTGCGGTATGCGGCGCTCGGCGATGTCGAGCCGCGCCATGACCTTGATGCGCGCCGCGATTTTCATCGCGAGCGCGGCCGGCGGCCGCGCGAACTCGGTCAGCACGCCGTCTTGGCGCAGCCGAATCCGGAAGTGCTTCTCGTACGGCTCGAAGTGGATGTCGGACGCGGCGCGCTTGATCGCGTCGACCATCACCTTGTTCACGAAGCGCACGATCGGGGCGTCGTCGACGTCGGCGTTGGTGATGTCGCCGCCAACCTCCTCGTCGCCCGCGGAGACTTCGAGGTTCTCGAGGTCGAAGTCGTCCTCTTCGAAGCTCGACATCGTCGTGTCGACGGCCTCGATCGCGCGCGACACGCGCGCCTCGAGCTTGTCCTGCTCTACGACCACCGGCTCGATGCGCAGCGTGGTCTGGAACTTGACCTCGTCGAGCGCCTGGAGGTTGGTCGGATCGCTGATCGCGATGTACAGCCGCTTGCCGCGTTGCAGCAGCGGCAGGACCCGGTGCTTGGTGAGCAGCTTCTCGTCGACGAGCTTCACGACCTCGAGATCGAGATCGACGGCGTCGAGATCGAGCAGCGGCACGCCGAACTCGTGCGAAGCCGCGATCGCGATCTGGCGTGGGTCGCCGAGCCGGTTCGCCACGAGGTGGGGGACGAGGTGCGAGCTCTTGCCGCCAATGGCCTCGAGGGCCGCATTCAAGTCGGCCTCGGATACGATGCCGTCTTGCACGAGCCGTCGGGGCAAACCCGATAGGGGGCCTTGAGGGGCAGTGACAGCCATTCTTTCGCTCGTTACGGACCCGTCGCAAGCTTGACAATAAGCGCTGTACTTTCACCGCCATCCCTGGGGCCTGTCAACCGCGGGCTTCTCCTTTTGTGACAGAGATTTAGGTCTTGCGCCGCCTCCGGTTCGGGCCTCGCGCGCGCTCGGCCCGCTCGACCCGCAGCGCGCTCCCAAGCACGGTGTGACGGCGGTCCAAGGGGGGGGTCCACCGCCCTGTCGGCGGTTGACGGAAGCCGCGGAGGACGCGCCCCCTCGGCTCAGCGGCAGCGCGAAGGTAGGTACCGAGCTTCCACCGTCGTCGCGATCTGCAGCGGCTGTCGGCCTCCGCTCGCGAATCCGAGCGGTTCGAGACCCGGCCCCGGAATCTCGTTGCCGCAGAGCCAGACGATCTCGAGACCGGCCGTCTCATACGGCGTGAGCGACAGCCGTCGATCGGCAATCGCCGGTTGCGAGCCATTGCCGAAGACGATGTCGATCCTGCCGTCGACGACGTCGATCGACTCGACGAAGGGGCCGCTCTTTGCGAGGCCGCCCTGCGTGTACGTTGCGAGCCCGGCTCCGTCGGCGGGCACGTCGTGGGATTGCGTGAACGCGGCGGCGACGGCTGCTTTCGTGTGTTCCGCGAGCTGCATTCCGGCGATGACTTCGCGCCGGATCGTGTATGTGCGGTAGCCGGAGACACCCACTGCGATGATCACGCAAGTGGCGCCGATCACGATCACTAGCTCGATGAGCGTGACCCCCAGCTCGACTCCGCGGTTTCTCCGGATCATTTGAGACTTCGAGCCGCTGGCAAGGATCTGCTCGCAGATCGACAGAGTACAATCATGCCGCGTTGACGGCCAGGGCGCCTGTGATGGGCGTCGCAACGCCAACGCTCACGGAGCGATTGAGCAACAGTTCTCGACGACGGTCGGAGGACGGCGCGTAGAATTCGACGGGGAACGTCTCTGGTGCCGGGCCTTGCGGTCTTCATCGCTGATCCTGCGAAAATCCCGCCTCGACGGTTCCGATCCGACCGGAAGAATACCGGCAGATTCACGGGTTACCGAGTCGGCACATGGTTCCAGTGGTTGTGCGAACGATGACTGAGGAGATTCGAGATACCCTTCCGGCGCGGCTTCGGCGCCGCCAGCGGGCGACCTTCTCCATTCCGCCGCGCGTCGCGAGCCGCTGTCGCGAGCCGCAGAGTGCGGTTCACCGGGCGCCATAGCACCCTCCGATGCACGTGCTGGCCGTGACGACCTCGTTCCCCTTGCGGCCGGGCGCAAGCGCCGGCGTGTTCGTTCGTCGGCTGTACGAGCACTTGAAGGAGGACTGG
The DNA here is from genome assembly GCA_035644475.1 of Gammaproteobacteria bacterium. Classification (GTDB taxonomy): domain Bacteria; phylum Pseudomonadota; class Gammaproteobacteria; order Steroidobacterales; family Rariloculaceae; genus FEN-1219. The sequence continues at coordinate 13,121 of DASQOL010000106.1, forward strand.
CGAATCGACGTCATCTGTCCCGCGGATGACGGCGCGAGAGTGGAGGCGCCGGACGACGCCCGCATTCGGCTGCGACCGGTCCGTTACGCGCCGACGCGCTGCCGCGTGCTCGCGCAACAATCGGGTGGCGTTGCGTCGGGCTTGCGTCGCGCACCGTGGCGCGTTCTCCTCGCTCCGTTCTTGCTGGCAGGTTTGTGGTGGCGTTGCCTCATCGAGGCGCGGCGTTGCGACGTGGTGCACGCCAACTGGGCCGTGTGCGGCGCCATCGCGTGGCCGGCGGCTTTGTTCTGGCGCCGGCCGCTCGTCACGACGCTTCGCGGCGACGACGTCGCGAGGGCGCGGCGTTCCGCGCTCGATCGCTGGCTGCTCCATGTCGCGGTTCGCGGCAGCGCGCTGATCGTGTGCGTTTCCGAAGCAATGGCGCGGGAGCTCGCGGAGCGCTATCCCGCCAGGAAGGGTGACATCGAGGTGTGTCTGAACGGCGTCGACGCGTCCTTCCTCGCGGTCGTTCGATCGCCGCCGCAGCGCGATCGCCTACGGGTCGGTGCGGTGGGAAGCCTGATCCCACGCAAGGGTTACGACGTGTTGCTCGACGCGATCGCGCGAAGCGCGTGCCGTGGCGCGATCGAGGTGAGAATCGCGGGCGGTGGGCCCGAGCTACAGAGCTTGCGCGACCGCGCCGCAAGCCTCGGCATCGCCGCTTGCGTGCGGTTCGTAGGTGATCTCGCTCCCGCACAGATTCCCGGGTTTCTCGCCGACGCCGACGTCTTAGTTCTGCCGAGCCGCTCCGAGGGGCGCCCTAACGCCGTGATCGAGGCGCTCGCGGCCGGGTTGCCGGTCATCTCTTCCGATTTGCCCGGCGTCAGAGGGCTGGTCGTGCCTGGCGCGAACGGTTGGTGTGTGCCCGTCGGCGACGTCGCGGGATTTGCCGCTGCGCTCGACGAAGCCTGCACCGATCCGGCGGGACGCGAGCGCCGCGCCGCGGCCGCTCGCGCCGCCGCGGCGCGCGACGGGCAGACGTGGGAGAGCACGGGCTCCCGCTATGCGACCCTGTTCCGGCGTGCGGTCGCGATGCCACGCGGAGGCGCCCGCTGATGTGCGGCGTGGCGTTCCTGCTCGCGCCCGAGCTGTCCCTGGACGAGCGGCGCGAGCGACTGAAGGCCGCCGTGCGCTCCCTCCGACATCGCGGTCCGGATGCGTCCAACGTGCTCGAGGGTCCCGCGAGTGCGGTCGGGCACACGCGTCTCGCGATCGTGGATCTCGCCGGCGGGCAACAACCGCTGCGCGATCCCACGCAGCGTTGGACGCTAGCGTTCAACGGCGAGATCTACAACTTTGCCGCGCTGCGCCGGGAGCTGTCCGGTCGGTGGCAGTTTCGCGATTCGAGCGACACCGAGGTCTTATTGGCGGGCCTCGTGCTCGAAGGCTCGCGCTTCGTCGCACGTCTCGACGGTATGTGGGCGTTTGCCCTCCACGACGCCATGAGCGGCGACGTGCTGCTGTCACGCGATCGCTTCGGCAAAAAACCTCTCTACTACTGCGCGACGGGTTCGGCGTTCGCATGCGCTTCGGAGCTGCCGGCACTGGCCGCGCTGTTGCCCGAGGCGGGTCGGAGCGAGGATCCGGCGGCGATCGGCGATTACTTCCGGTTCGGCTACACGCTGCCCGGTGCGACCTGCCTCGCCGGCATTCGCGAGGTCCTTCCCGCGCACACGCTCACACGCCGCGCGGACGGCGCGCTCTCGTCGCAACGGTATTGGTCGCCGTCGCTCGAACCCTGGCGGGGCAGCTTCGACCAGGCAGCCGACGAGGTCCGCGAGCGGCTCGCCGCGGCGGTCAAGAGCCGGCAGGTGGCTGCGGACGTGGAGGTTGGGGCGTTCCTGTCCGGCGGAGTCGATTCGACCGTCGTCTGCGCGCTTGCGCAGCGTTCGGGGTTGGGGAGGCTGCGCACTTTCACGGCCGGTTTCGCCGAGCCCACCTATGACGAGCGGCAGCCGGCCGCGAGGGCCGCCGGCGAGCTCGCGACGCTGCATCTCGACGAGGAGCTCTCGCCCGAGCTCGCGAGCTCGCTCGCGGCGTCGTTGCCGGAGCGGCTGGGACAACCGTTCGGCGACGCGTCGCTGGTCCCGACCGCGTTGGTCGCGCGCTTGGCCGCGCGTCACGTGAAGGTCGTTCTCACGGGCGACGGCGGAGACGAAGTATTCGGCGGCTATGCGCGCTACGCGGGCCGTCTGCTGCGGCAGCACTACCGGCGGCTGCCGGCTGCGCTGCGCTCGCTCGTGGAGGGCATCGTGCTGCGTTCACCCGAGCCGATCGCCCACCACAGCGGAAGTCTCCGCAAACGCGCCCACTTGTTCGTGGCGCTCGCGCGCGAGAAGGACCATTCGTATCTCGCGCCGCCGGCTATTCGTGCCGAGGTGCTCGCCCGACTCGCGCCCGCGCTGCCGCCGCCGAGCTCGGCACCGGAGGTCCCGTGGCCTTCGGATCCCGACGAGCTGCGGCACATGATGCTGATGGACTGGGTCGTCTGGCTCCCCCAGGACATCCTCGCGAAGGTCGATCGCGCGACGATGGCCTACTCGCTCGAGGCGCGTAGTCCGTTCCTCGACCGAGAGCTCGTCGAGTTCGTCATCAGGTTGCCGTGGCGCTGGCACTTTGCGGGCTATCGCGGCAAGCGCCTGCTGCGCGCGGCGATGCGCGGCCACGTGCCGGACTTCGTCTGGGCGCGGCGCAAACAGGGATTCGCGTCGCCGGTCGCCCATTGGATGCGCGCGAGCCTCGGCGAAGAGCTGCTCGCGCTCACGGCCGGCGGCGACACCGGCGCGGTGGACGGCGTGGCAGTGCGCGCACTTCTCCAAGAGCATCGCGCCGGCTCGGTCGATCATTCGCAACCGCTGTGGCTCGCGTACGCCTATCTGCGCTGGCGTTCCCCGTCGCAGCGTGCAGCGTGAGCGACGTCCTCAAGATCTCGGTGGTGCTGCCCGACTTGCGGTTGGGTGGTGCGCAGCGCGTGCTCCTCGAGCTGTCGCGGCGATTTGCGATGAGCGGTCACGACGTTTCGGTCGTGAGCTTGTGCGACGATGGCGAGCTGACCGCGCAGGTTCCCGACGGGGTCCACTATCGCCCGCTGCTGCCGTCGGCAAGGCGAGGTGTCGGACTTGCGTTCGCCGCGTTTCCTCGTCTCGTCCGTCACCTGTCCGTCACGCGCCCGGATGTCGTGCTGAGCACGATGACCGGTACCAATCTCCTCACGGCGATTGCCCACTTTGCCGCCGGGAGTCCGGGGCGGCTCGCGCTTCGCGAAGCGGTCAGTCTGCACAACACCCCGAGCGCGATTACGCGCTGGTTGATGTCGGTGCTGTATAGACGAGCGGACGTCCTCTTGGCCGTCTCGGCCGGCGTAGCGCAGGACTTGAAGGATCTCGTCGGTCGAGGGGCGCTCGTCCATCGCGTTCCGAACCCGATCGACGAGCAGCGCGTGCGCGCGGCGGCCGCGGCCGGGCCGAGCCATGCGCCGCAGGAGCCATACGTCGTCTCCGTCGGGCGGCTCGCGCCGCAAAAGGATCAGTCCACGCTCATTCGTGCCTATGCGGCGAGCGGGCTGCGGCGGACTCATCGGCTCGCGTTCGTCGGCGACGGCGACGACCGCGCGACCTTGCTCGCGCTCGCGCGCGAGCTCGGCCTCGAAGCACGCGTGGACTTCCTCGGAGCGTTGTCCAATCCGTACCCTGTCCTCGCCCGCGCGGCGCTGCTGGTGCTGTCCTCGCGTTGGGAAGGATGGCCGAACGTGCTGCTCGAGGCCTTGGCGCTCGGTGTGCCGGTGGTTGCGACCGACTGCCCTTCGGGCCCGCGCGAGATCTTGGAGGACGGACGTTTGGGCCGCTTGACGCCGGTGGGTGATCATGTCGCGCTCGCAAGCGCGATGGACGCGGAGCTCGGCGCGCCGATGGCGAAGCGCCCCGATGCGCTGGCGGCGTACCGGCCGGAAACCGTGGCACGCCAGTACCTCTCGTTGATGCTGCACGGCGCCGCGGAGACCGGCCCATGAGCTTCCCCCGCCTCGGCTGGCGAGAAGCGGCATATCTCGTGCTGGTTGCGGGTGCAGCCGTGCTGATCGTCGTGCGCTGGTCCGAGCTCGCCGCGATTTGGCGCGCGCACGGCGTCACGTTTGCGGCGGTGACGGCGCTCATGGCGCTCGCGATCGTCGTTCAGGCGCGGACGTTCAAGTCGTTTCTCCAGCGCAACGATGGCCCCGGGCTCCCGGCAATGAGCGGCGTCTGGGCCGTCGGCGTTCTCGTGAACTACCTCGGGCCGTTTCAACCGGGTCTCGCGGTGCGTGTGGCGCTCCTCGCTCGAATGGGTGTGCCGGTCGCCGACGCTTCGATTGCGACGGTCCGCCAGATCTTCGCGAGTCTGTGGCTCGGGCTGCTCGTGGCAGGTATCAGCATGCTCGGGCTCGGCTCAGCCAAGCTGGCGATTCCCGCGGTATGTGCGCTTGGCGCGTTCGCCGCCGTATCGCAAGCGTTGCCGTTGCTGCGGAGCGTCGTCGCGCGCACTCTCGGCAAGACCCGAGCCTCCGCGCTCGCTCGCCACGCGGAAAATGCGATAGCGCTGCCGACGGTGCCGTCGGCCGTGGGAGTATTGTCGCAGTACGTGTTCAGCGCCGCCGTGTTCTATCTCGGGTATCGGCAATTCGGCGTCGAGATCACGCTGCCCGCGGCGCTCGGTCTGGCGTGCGTGGTATACGCGTCGTCGATAGTTGCTCTGTTTCCCGGCAACTTCGGCGTGCTCGAGGCGCTGGTGACCGGGTTCGGCCGCGTGAACGAGTTGCCCGTCGACCAGGCGCTCGCGCTCGCATTCCTATTCCGCGGCGCGAACATCGCGGGCGCGCTGCTGCTCGCGGCGGCTCTGTTTCCTCACAAACGGACGGCGACGTGATGGAGCGTTGGCAACAAGCTTTGGCCGCACTTCGAACCGAGCTCGTGACTTCGTGCGTGCTGTGCGGCGTCGCCGGGACGGAGGACGACCGCTGGAAGAGCCTGCTGGCCTTACCCGATCCGTACGCGGTCCAACGCTGTCCCGAGTGCGGTTTGCGGTGGCTCAGCCCCCGGCCCGACGCGGACGGCTATCGTTTGCTCTACAGCGACGCAGTGTACTTCGGCGGCGAGGGGGCCTCGCCCAAGAGGTACGACGGCGTCATCGCGGATCGGCTCGACTGGCTGCGCCGGCGTCTCGATCGCGCCGCGACCATGTTGCGACGCGACGGACGGCTTCGCGTACTCGACTACGGTGCCGCCACGGGTGAGTTCGTCGCGCTCGCGCGGGCCGCCGGCCACGATGGAGAGGGTGTCGAGCTGTCGAGCGACGCCAGGGCATCCGCGCGGACGCGCCTCGGCATCGAGCTGCTGTCTGCCGAGCAAGCCGGCGACTTACAGCCGTCGCAATTCGATCTGGTGCACATGAATCATGTGCTCGAGCATATGCCGGATCCGCTCGCTCACCTGCGCTGGTGTCAGGCGTTGCTGAAGACCGACGGGCTGCTCGTGCTCGAGGTTCCGCAGCAGTTCGACAACGATCTCGACAGGATGCGGCGCGCGCTCGCCGTAGGCGGTCGGCAGAAGCAGTTCGATGCCTACTCGCTTCACCACACGTATTTCTTCACGCCGAGCTCTCTCGGCAAGATGCTTCGAAAGGCCGGTTACGAGCCTGCGCGCGTAACGACGTTCAATCCCGACAAGACACCGCTCTGGCCGCCGAGCGCGCGCAACTGGATTTTGCGCGTGGGGCTCGGGTTGGCGGACCGTCTCCATGACGGCGGCAACATCATCGAGGCCTTCGCGCCGCTGCGCGCCTGACGGGCTCCGTCGGGGGCTTTCGGTTTCCGCGCGTCTCATGCGGTGCCGCCGGGAGCCAGCACGTAGATCAGCGTGCTGCTGCCGAGCAGCGCGGCGAGACGGTGCCTCGTGGCGCTGCCGAGCCGTAGGCCGAACACCTCGTTGCCGGTGTAGAAGAGCTGCGTGGGAAGCAGGGCGGTGATTCGCCAGTTCGTCTCGCGGAAGCGCCGGCTCCACCCGTTCCGGCTGAACAGCCAGTGCTCGCTCAGCAGGCTGCCGTGCTCGCCGTGCCGCGGCGGGAGCAGTCCGTGCCAAATCGATTTCGCCGGCGTGGTTGCGCTGCTCTCCGTAGCAGGCGCGGGATTGAGCTCCACGCTACCGCGGAGCCAGCGCAGCCCCCACTGGGCCGCGTACACGGGATGGCTAGCGCTCGTCCAGAAACGCCACGTGCCCGATGGGACGCAATGGACGGCGACGCCTCCCGGCCGCAGGACCCGCGCGAGCTCCCCCTGGACGAATTCAAAATCGACGATGTGCTCGAGGACGCTGGACGAATAGATCGCGTCGAAGCTTTGGTCCGGAAACGGCAGCGAGCGACCATCGTAGTGCACGACCGGGAAGAATTGCTTCGCGGGGCGCCGCGCGGTGCGGACGTCCACGGCGGTCATGACCAGCCCCCGCCGAGCGAGCTCCTGCGCCTGCCAGCCGTCGCCCGCCCCCAGCTCGAGGACGCGGCCGCGCGCGGGGAGATAGGGGAGCGCGAGATCCAGCTCGTCGGAGCGAACGCGATGGACGAACGCGGTAGCCACTGGCTCGACCGCGGCTACGGCGGCCCGCTCTTCGCGAGCACGAGCTCGTTGCAACCCCAGCCTCGTGTGAGCTGCTCCCGCACGACGGAGAACCCGCTCGCCCCGAGTCGCGCGCGGATCTCCTCCGGCCGCGCGACCTCGAACGGATAGCCCCCGAGCCAGTCGCGCCAGTCGTGCGTGATCGACATCCCCCGGGTGCGTCCGTACTCGCGCATGTGGCTGCCCGGCGCGCGTAGATGGACTAGGTCGACCCCAATCGCATATAGGGCGAACAACGGATAGAAGATCGCGCACACGAGCGCGCGCCCGAGCGCATGACTACAGTACAAACGCTTGATGTGATACCACACTCGCGATCGCCAGCCCTGATCGTTGTACAGCGCGATCAGCAGCACGCCGCCGGCGGCCACGCGCTGTTGCGCGAGCTCGATGCTTCGCCACATCGCGCCGGTGTGGTGGAGCACGCCCCACGCGTAGACCAGGTCGAACGTGCCGAGTGCGCTCATGAACTGGGCGTCGAGAGCCGAGCCTTCCAAGACTTCCCAGTTTCGATCGCCGCCGTCGTATCGTCGCCGCAATTCCTCGGTGCAGGCAACTGAGTCGCGGTCGTAGTCGAACGAGACGACATGGGCGCCGAGACGCCGCATTGCCAGGCTCGAGAGTCCGCTGCCCGAGCCGATGTCGAGCGCACGCCAGCCGGACAGCGAGGTTCTTCCGAGCGATTGCCGTAGCGCGTCCTCGGCGACAGCGACGCGCTTCTCGCCGACGTGCGACAGGAAGGATCGCCAGTTTTGACCGAAGGGGAACCGCATTGCGATTACGGTTGTCGCACGTTCCCGGTCTTTCTCAACGACAGGGAGCCGGCCGACGTCGAGCTCGAGGCGGCGGTCTGGAGCTCGTGATGCGTGGGCCTATAGATCAGCTGAGTGACCTGCTCCGACACGAGGCCCATGAGGAACACCAAGACCGACGTGGTGAACATGAGGGCGCTCATGTTCGTGAAGCGGCTGTCGACGACGTAGGTGTAGATGTAGTTGCCCAGTCCGAGCAGAAAGAACGCCGCGCTCACGGGGCAAAACAGCTTGAGGGGCGAGTAGAGCGTGCCGATCTTGAAGATGATCAACAGAAATCGCACGCCGTCGTGCAGCGGCCGGATGTGACTTCGCCCGATTCGCTTGCCCGCCTCGATCGGCACGTACGTGACCGAATATCCCGCCCGGCAAAACGCCATCGTGATCGTGGTCGGGTATGAGAAGCCGTTCGGCAACAAATAGAGGAACTCGCGAAACTTGTCGGCGCGGACCGCGCGGAACCCGGACGTGAGATCGAGAATCGGTAGATTGGTCATCCAGCTCGCGAGCCTGTTGTAGAAGCGATTGGCCCAGGAGCGGCCGACGCTCGCCTGGGAGCTCGAGCTTCGCGCGCCCACGGCCATGTCGTATCCGGCGTCCAGTTGCTCGAGCAGGCGCGCGATGTCCGCCGGCTCGTGCTGGCCGTCCCCGTCCATGAAGACGAGAACCTCGCCCGTGGCGGCGCGCGCGCCCGACTTCACGGCGGCACCGTTGCCCATGCCGTAGCGGTGCTCGACCACGACGGCGTCGACGCGCTGCGCGCTCGTGCTGGTCGCATCGGTCGAGCCGTCGTTGACGACGACGATCTCGCTGCCGGGATACCGCTGTCGCAGCGCCGGCAGCAAGTCCTTGAGGGAGGCCTCTTCGTTACGCGCGGGGATTACGATCGAGATTGACGCGGGAGTGTGCATCGCAGAGTTCCAAGAAGATCGTGTTACCGCGACGCAAAGTCTGTCGCTTTGGAAGTAGTCGGCTAACGCAGCGCGAGATCGGGGGCTGCGGCGTCCGACTCACTGTCCGCCTTCTCGAGAGCTAGGGCAACTGTCTGCAGCTCGCGGTCGAACCGCCCGAGCGCGTCGGTGCGTTTGGCTGCTTCGATCTCCTTGGCCGCGAGCTCGAAATTTCCGAGCAGCGTCGCGAGCTTTGCCAGGCTGATGTGATGAACGGGCTGCGCCGGATCTTCCTCGACGGCCGCGATCGCCAAGCTCACCGCGTCCTGTCCATTGCCGACGCTGTACTGGTAGCCGCTGAGCACCGACAGCAGCGCCGCCCTGGTCGGACGGTCGGCGGTCGGATTGTCGAGGGCCGACTCGAACAACTTACTCACGGACCGCTCGGGCAGCATGACTATGCCTCGCGTCGTCCAATCGACCAACGATCGAAACTGCTCGACCACCGTGGCTCGAAGCGGCACGGTGCCCAATCGCGCCGCCAGACGATCGAGCTCCGCTTCGTCGACCGGCCGTTTGACCGTGGCATCGAGCAGGATCAACCCGAACAGCGAGGTCGTCGACGCTTCGTCAAGTGCCGCCGCACGCTCGAGATAGCGCTTGGCCTCGTCGTAAACTCGGGGTGCGAGCTCCGGGTCGCGCAGCGCGAGATTGCCGAGCGCGCTCCCGGCTTCATGGTTCGAGCGCGGCGAGCTCGGATGATCGCGGGCCGACGCCAACTGTAGCGTTTGCAGGTCGCTCCAATCGAGCGCGCGCCCGAAGGTGACGGCCGAGCATGCCAGCAGGAGAACGCCCGGGATCGCGTACCGCACCATCGCCGGCGTGCGCGCCGCAACGCGCCAGAGCCCGTAGGCAGCCGCGAGCAACGGCCCGAAGATCGGCAGATAGTTGCGATGCTCGTGCACGAGCTCGAGGCTGATCACCGACGACTCTAGCGCGTGGCCGGCGAGGAACCAGAGCACCGCGAACGTGAACAACGGAGCGCGGTTGCGCAGCCGGACCGCCGCGGCGCAAACCGCTACAAGCCCCACGATAGCGGCCAACGTGGTCGGCGGATCGAGCAGGCCGTGAGACGTCGCCACGTCATCGTGGAAAAGGCCGAGGCTCGCGCGCGTCGGCGCAACGAGCCAGCCGAGGTAGAGCCAAAGCACACGCGCCTCCGTGAGGAGGCGTTCCGTGAGGGTGAAGGCGCGCTGCTGATACTGTTGCAGCAGCCACTCCGGATCCAGCGCGACGAATACCGCCGCCGCAAGCAGCGGCAGAGCGGCGGTTACGACGACAAACGCCTGCAGCTTGCGGCGCGCCGCTCGCTCGACGCCCGAGAAACGCAACAACCCGAGCTCTATCGCCGCCACATAGAGCGGCAGCAGCGCGCCGTTCTCCTTCGCGAGCACCGCGAGACAACCAAACACCGCGAAGCCCGCCAATATCAGCGGGAATCCCGACTCACCGCGCTCGAGGCGCCGGCGTCCCAGCAGGTAGCTCACGAGCCCGAATATTTGGAACGTGGCCGACAGGCTGGTCATGCGCTGAACGACGTAGAGCACGCTCGTCACGTTCAACGGATGCAGGAGCCAAACGAGCGCGGTGGCGAGCGCAATGGCGTCACGCGCGGCCGGGGTGAGCGCAGCGTTGGTCGCGGCGAAGCGCTGCAGCAATAGCCTCGCGAGCCAGAACAGTCCAACGCCGTTCAGCAAGTGAATGGCGAGATTGGTGAGCTTGAAGTAGAACGGATCGAGACCGGTGGTGTAGTAGTTCGCCCAGAAGCTCAGCATGCTGACCGGTCGCTTGAGAGCTCCGGAATCCATCGAAAAAGCGGCTGAGCGCGCGGCGTCGACGGTGAGCTCGTCTACCTGGAGGCGCTTGTTCAGGATGATGTTGGGCCAATCGTCGAAGACGAAATCGCCGTGCAGTCCGGGGTAGTAGACGGCCG
>DASQOL010000107.1:0-2013 GCA_035644475.1 Gammaproteobacteria bacterium
CACGCAACAGCTCCGCCGGCGTCGAGACCGGCGTGCCGTCGTAGAAATCGCCCTTCGTATCGAGCGGCATGCCGTTTTCCCGGACGCGCCATTTCGCCGTCACGTCGAAATTGTCGAGCGCCAGACCGATCGGGTCCATGAAGCGGTGGCACGAGTTGCACGTGGGGTTCGACCGATGCATCTCCATCCGCTCGCGCGTGGTGAACATCCTGCCGTCCTTGGCTTCCGCCGTCTCCTCGAGCGTCGGCACATCCGGCGGCGGCGGCGGCGGCGGCGTTCCCATGAGGACTTCCATCACCCATTTGCCACGCAGCACGGGAGAGGTGCGGTTCGCGAGCGACGTCTGCACGAGGATACTGCCCTGCCCGAGGAGGCCGCGCCTCGTGTCGTCGGGATACTGCACGCGGCGGAATTCTTCTCCGGAGACGCCCGGGAAGCCGTAGTGCCGCGCGAGCCGCTCGTTGACGAACGTGTAGTCCGCGCGCAGCAGATCGAGCACGCTGCGGTCCTCACGCACGAGGCTGTTGAAGAACAGCTCGGTCTCGCGGTGCATCGCGTCGGCAAGGTTGTTGTCGAAGTCCGGGTAGTTGTTCGGATCGGGGTGAACCTTGTCGACGTCCTGCAGGCGCAGCCACTGCGCGGCGAACCGTGAACCAAGCGCGTCGGCTCGCGGATCGGCGAGCATGCGTCGCGTCTGCTTCTCGAGCATCGCGGGAGCCGACAGCTTCCCCTGGCCCGCAAGCGTGAGCAGCTCATGATCCGGAGGCGTGCCCCAGAGGAAGAACGACAGGCGTGATGCCAGGTCGACGTCCGCGACACGGTACGTTCCGCCGGGCGTCGAGGTCTCCGGCTCGCGCTCGAGACGGAAGATGAAGTACGGGCTCGCCAGAATCGCCTCGAGCGCGGTGCGGACACCGCTTTCGAATCCGCCCTTGGCGGCGCCCCGCTCGTAGAACGGCATCAGGCGATCGACCTCGCCCGCGGCGAGCGGACGACGATACGCTTCGCCGCCCAGGCGCGACAGGATCTGCCGCGCGCACGGCCGCTCTTCGGCCGCCACGGTCGGGCGGCAGGAGAAAATCTTCTGACGGGTCGGCGTCTCCGAGAGCCCCGTCGCCTTGTAGGGCCCCTTGACGATCAGATCCCTGACGTGCGGCAACGTCGTGATGCCGGGGCCGCCGGAACCGCCGCCGGCGTACGACCAATCGTGCGGGCGAATCAGGTCTTCGTACGGACCGTCGAGCCGTCGCACGAACGCCGCGGCCAGGCGCTGCTGCCCGGCGCGGACGAGCACCGGCTCGGTGCGCACGGCGCGCCCGCCGCGGCCGTCCGCAGCGGGCGAGCCGCCGGCGGGGCCCGGCTCGTACACGAGCAGCGCGACGCGCTCGCCGTTGATCGACACGTCGATGTCCTCGAACCGCGCGTTGGCGCCGGAGTTCAACGTGATCTCGAAGACGTACTCCGCGTCGGCCGGAAACACGTGGTTCACGACGATGCCCCCGCGCGTGCCGTACGGCGCACCCTCGACGTGATCCCACGGATGCTGCGAGAGGTAGCCGGCCGCGGTGTAGGTCGAGTCCACCGTTGCGGCGTGGCGATCGCCGACCGCCATGCGGCTGATCGCAGCCGCGGCGTTCAGATACGACTCGAGCAGCGTCGGCGACAGCGCCTGCGCGTCGGCGATGTTGTCGAAATTCGCGCTCTTGGTGTCGAGCGGCAGCCAGTTGCCCGCGTCCACTTCGAGGTCGAGGAGATCGTGAATCGCTCGCGCGTACTCCGGACGATTGAGCCGCTGGAACGTGCGCACGCCGGGATTCGGTTTCGCGTTCGCGGCCGCATCGACGGTCGTCTCGAGCGTCGAGATGAGCTTGGCGTACGTCGCGGCATCCGGGCGCGACGACATCGGCGGCGGCATCATGCCGGCCTGGAGCTTGCGGATCATCGCTTCGGCGATCTCGGCGTGGTCCGCTGCGTGCGCGATGTCGAACGACGCGAGCGACAAGCCGCCCGGCT
>DASQOL010000108.1:0-7755 GCA_035644475.1 Gammaproteobacteria bacterium
CTTTGTCCGTCACCGTTTTCTTCGTCACGCCCGTGAGCGCGACGCCGGGCATCGTCATCGGCGTGACCGGGGCGCCGGCCTTGATGTCGCCGAACCATTTCTCCACGAGCGCGCGCGTCGCGGCGATGTTGATATCGCCGGCGACGACGAGGCTCGCGTTGCTGGGCGCGTAGTAGCTCTTGAAGAACGCCACGACGTCGTCGTAGCTCGCGGCGGTCAAGTCCGGCATGTAGCCGATCACGGGCCAGTGATACGGATGACCTTCGGGATAGAGCATCTCGGTGAGGGTGATGTCGGCCTGGCCGTACGGCCGGTTCTCGTAGCTCTGGCGACGCTCGTTCTTGACGACGTCGCGCTGCGCGTCGACGGTCTGCGGCGTCATCGTGTCGAGCAGGTAGCCCATGCGGTCGGACTCGAGGAACAGGGCGAGATCGAGCGCGTTCGACGGCACGTCGATCCAGTAATTCGTGCGGTCGTTCTCCGTCGAACCGTTGTTGTTGCCGCCGACGGACTCGAGCCACTCGTCGAACTCGCCGGGGCGCACGTGGCCCGAGCCCATGAACATCAGGTGCTCGAACAGATGCGCGAAGCCGGTGCGGCCTGCGCGCTCGCGCGCGGAGCCGACGTGATACCAGGTGTTCACCGTCACGATCGGCACGCTGTGGTCCTCGTGCAGGATCACGCGGAGGCCGTTCGCGAGCGTGAACGTGGTGTATTCGACCTCGAGCTTGGCCGCCGGCGCCTCGGCTGACGACGCGGCCGCAGGCGCTTGCGCGGCGGCCGCGTGGGCCAGCAGGAGACATGGCAGGAGCAGGGTGGGCGTGTGTTTCATGGCGCCATTGTATGCCGTCGGCCGCGTAATCGAGCGGTCTCGTCAGAGGTCAATCGCCGCTGGGTTGCTCGCGCGTCGCCGCGATCTCGGCGGCCTGATCCTCGAGCGCCGTCCAGCGTTCGATGGCGGCGTCGAGGTCGCCCTCGGTGGAGGCGAGCGCGGCGAGGCGGTCCTGGACCTCCGCCTGCGGCCCCCGATAGAAGTCGGGCGCCGCGATTGCCGCTTGCAGCTGCGCCACCTGCGCTTCGAGGCCCTCGATGCGGGCCGGCAGGCCGTCGAGCTCGCGCTGCAGCAGATACGAGAGCTTGCGGGGAGGGGGAGGCGGCTGGGTGCGCTCGCGCGAGGGTGCGGCGCTCTGCTTCGGCGTGTCGACGACGGCCAGGGTTCTCTTGCGCTCGAGCCAATCGCTGTAGCCGCCCGCGTGCCGCGTGACGTTGCCGCCCGACTCGAACACGAGCGTCGAGGTCACGACGGCGTCCAAGAAATAGCGGTCGTGGCTCACGACGATCAGCGTGCCGTCGTACTCGGCGAGGCGCGCCTCGAGCGCCTCGAGCGTCTCGACGTCGAGGTCGTTGGTCGGCTCGTCGAGCACGAGCAGGTTGGCCGCGCGCGTGAATAGCTTCGCGAGGATCACGCGGTTGCGCTCGCCGCCGGACAGGGCCGCGACGGGCGTGAGCGCGCGCTTGGCGCTGAACAAGAAGTCGGTGAGATACGAGACCACGTGCTTCTTGACCCCCTGGATCGTGATGTACTCGCGGCCTTCGCCGATGATCTCGGCAACCGTCTTGGTCGGGTCGATCTCGCGGCGCAGCTGATCGAAGTAGGCGACCTCGAGATTCGTGCCGAGCTTCACGCTGCCGGAGTCCGGCGTGAGCTCGCCGAGCAGGATGCGGAGCAGGGTGCTCTTGCCGACGCCGTTATTGCCGATGATCCCGAGGCGGTCGCCGCGCATCACGCGCAGCGAGAACTCGTCGAGCAGCTGCTGGCCGCCGAAGGCGTGCGATACGTTGCGGGCTTCGATGACCTTGCGGCCGGAGAGCTCTTCCGCCTCATTGATCTTAATGCGGGCCGTGCGCGGCCTCTTGACGCGCGCGGCGCGCACGTCGCGGAGCTCCTCGAGTGCGCGCACGCGGCCTTCGTTGCGCGTCGTTCGCGCCTTCACGCCTTGGCGGATCCAGGTTTCTTCGACCGCGAGCTTCTTGTCGAACAGCGCGTTGTGCTGGTCCTCTTCCTCCGCGGCTCGCGCCTTCTGGCTCAGGTAGTCGGCGTAGCCGCCTGGCCAGCTGCGGAGCTTGCCGCGGTCGATGTCGATGATCCGTGTCGCGACCCGCTCGACGAAGCTGCGGTCGTGCGTCACGAACAGCACGGTGCCGGCATAGTGGCGGACCTTGTCCTCGAGCCACTCGATCGTGCTGATGTCGAGGTGGTTCGTGGGCTCGTCGAGCAGCAACAGATCGGGGTTCGACACCAGCGCCTGGGCGAGCGCGACGCGCCGCCGCCAGCCGCCGGAGAGCTCGCTCATCCGCCTTTCGCCGGGGAGCCCCAATTGACTGACGATCAAGTCGACGTGCAAGTCGACGGACCATCCGCCGCCGGCCTCGATCTCACGCTGCAGCGTTTCGATATCGCGCAGCGTCGCGCGGTCGGGCGATTGCAATGCCGACAAGCCCTGGAAGCGTGCGATCCTGTCGAGCTGGGCGGCCATGCCGAGCGACACGAACTCGCGCGCCGTGTGCTGCGACTCTTCGGCGAGCTTCTGGTCGAGGAGACTGAAGCGCACGCTGTTCGGCCTCTCGACCTTGCCGTCGTCGGGCTCGACGGCCCCGGTGAGCAGCTTGAGCGTGGTCGACTTGCCCGTGCCGTTTCGGCCTATGAGGCAGACGCGCTCGCCGGGCTCGAGCCCGAGCGTGGCCTCGACCAGGACCTTTTGCTCGCCGAAAGCGACGGAGACGTTGTCGAAGCGGATCAGCGGCGGCATGCGGGCGAGCGTAGGAAGCGAATGCGGCGCAGTCTAGCTGGTAACGGCGCGGAGTTCTCGGCTGTGGATCGTGTGTGCAACGTCTGCGTAGACGAACCGCGGGAGCGACAGTTCACCGGCATGCGCGTGCGAGCCTAGCCCCCTGATCGCTGCCGCAGCTTGCCAGGGCAGTCACCTCTGTGTACTGTATCAACAGAGCACACAGATGACATCGCTACAACTCAATCCGTCCTCCGGCACGCCTCTCTATATACAGCTCGTCGCGCACCTCAGGCACTCGATCGAGACCGGCGCGATCAGAGCCGGGGAGCAGCTGCCGAGCGTCCGCAAGTTGGCCGAGGATCTCTTGATCAACCCGAACACGGTCGTCCGCGCATACCGGGAGCTCGAAAGCGAAGGCATTCTCGTGTTGAAGCACGGCTCCGGAGTCTTTGTTCGCGACTCCGTCGTCGCGCGGACCGAGCTCATGAAGAAGGCCGAGCCGGTACTGCGTTCGGCCGTGGGGCGTCTCGAGGCTCTCGGCCTCGACGAGGACGAGATTCGCCGCCTCATGGAGAACGAGCTCGCGGTCAGGCGATCGGCGAAGCAGACGAGAAAGAAGCATGCGTGAGATCTGCGATCGAGTCTCCTCGGTCACCGACATCGTCGCGGTGACGAACCTGTCGCGCACGTTCGGTGCCAAGAGAGCGCTGAACGATGTGTCGCTGACCGTGACGCGCGGGACCGTGCTCGGGCTCGTCGGCGAGAACGGCGCGGGCAAATCGACGCTGATCAAACATCTGCTCGGTCTCTGGCGCGCCGAAACGGGCACCGTGCGCGTGTTTGGCCTCGACCCGGTCGCGGCGCCAGTGGCCGTGCTCGCGCGTGTCGGGTACCTATCCGAGCAGCCCGATCTCCCGGGATGGATGCGCGTCGAGGAGCTCTTGCGCTACACGCAGGCGTTCTATCCGGGCTGGGATCCGAAATACGCCGAGCAGCTCCGCGACCAATTCGACCTCGACCCGCGCGCGCGAATCAAGACACTCTCGAAGGGGCAGCGCGCAAAGCTCGGCCTGATCGCGGCACAGGCACATCGGCCGGACTTGCTGCTGCTCGACGAGCCGAGCTCGGGGCTCGATCCAATCGTGCGCCGCGATATCCTCGAGGCGATCGTGCGCACGGTTTCGCAGGAAGGTCGTACGGTGATCTTTTCTTCGCACCTGCTAGACGAGGTCGAGCGGGTGTCCGATCACCTTGCGATGCTGCGCGCCGGCTCGCTGCGCCTGCTCGGACCGCTCGACGACATCAAGATGTGTCATCGCCGGGTCTTGTTGCAGTTCGATCTCCCGCAGCCGGAGCCGCCCAGCCTACGCGGCGCGATTCGCGTAAGCGGAGAAGGCCGGTCGTGGACGATCATCTGCAACGAAGAGAACCTGCCTGAGATCGCTCGAGCGCCGGGCGCAAGGGTTGTCGACGACGGTGCCGCATCGCTCGACGAGATCTTCGTAGCCCACACCGGTGCGAGCGTTGCGACGCGGCTGCGTCCGGTCGCCTGAGCCTTATGCGCGGAGCTCCCATCGCGCTCGGTTGGGCGATCTGGCGCCGGCATCGCGGCGCACTGGTCGGCATCGTCGTCTTGAACGTCATTAGCTGGCTCGGCCACTTGAGCGGGGCGGTCGGACCACTCGCGGGCGAGCCCGCGATGCTCGATACCCTGTTTGCAGCAATCTCCATCCTCACCGTGTTCGGAGCTCTCGGCTATGTAGAGACACAGGAGGACGGGAACATCGGCACGTTCCCGCGCCGGTTGTTCGCGCTGCCCGTCTCGTCGTTTTGCCTCGTCGCGGTGCCGATGCTCGCGGGCATCGCCTGCATCGAACTGCTCTACTTCGCCTGGGCCGAACGGCTTTCGCACGGCGGCTCGACGAGCCCCTTGTTCATCGGCGTGCTGTTCGCGTCGTCGATGGTGTTCTATCAGACCGCGCTATGGACGCTCGCTCGGCTCGGCGCGTTGCGGATCGTCGTTGTGGGTGTCATCGCAGTCGCGATGTTCGGGATCGGCTTCCTGCCCGGAATGGTTGCGGGCGAGCCTTCATTTTGGCGCACGGAACGGGGCTTGGCCGCAATCGTGTCGGCGCTCGCGCTCGCCGCGTTCGTGCATGCGTGGCGGCACGTGGCGCGGCTGCGCTCCGCAGGCGGCGTGGCGCCTCCGCCATTCGCTCATCTCCGGGCGCGCTTAACGGATGCGCTGCCGGGACGGCGCCGCGGATTCTCATCCGCCGCGGCTGCGCAGTTTTGGTTCGAGTGGCAGCGGACGGGGATGGTACTGCCTCTGCTCGTCGGCGGGGTCTTGGTGCTCGTGATCGGACCTTACTCGTGGTTCCTGCGGAACGACCCCGGGTATCTCCTGCCGCTCGTGTTCTGGACGCTTGCGACACCTGTCTTCGTCGCGGCGCCCTGGGGCATGGCGTTCGGCCAATCGAAGCCCTGGACGGAAGACTTTTCGATTCCCTCGTTCGTCGCGACGAAGCCCCTAAGCGCGCAGCAACTCGTCGCAACGAAGATCGAAGTCGCGGCCGCGAGCGCGGCCCTGTCGTGGCTCGTCGTGCTCGGTTTTCTCGTCGTGTGGCTGTTGTCTTGGGCGGACCTCACGCCGTTGAGCCGTTTCGCAATCCAGCTTTGGGCTTTCCAAGGCGAATCTGTGCTCGCCGTCTATGGAATCGCGGCGTTGACCGTCACCGTGGGAGTGTTCCTGACGTTCAGGCTCTTGATCGCCAACCTGTGGATCGGAATGTGCTCGAGCTCCCTGGTCTTGGTTGGCTCGGCCATCGGTCTCTTCGCCGCGGTGCTCACGGCTTTGCAGCTCGACGTGTACCGCCTGCCCGAATGGTTGCTCGCAGATCCGCGGCACGTGACGCCGCTCGCGTGGGGCGCGGCGCTGTGCCTCGCAGCGAAGCATTGGCTCGCGGCCCGCACCTGGCGCGCGGTCGCCCCCGGCTTCCTCAGGAGCTATCTGCTGGCGTGGGGAGTTGGCACCGCTTGTTTCGTCGCGCTCTCGCTCGTGGTTTGGGGGATCGTGCGCATCTATCAGCCGATCGACGGCCGCGGAGCGCAGAGTCTCGCGATCCTGGTCGCCTTGCTGCTGATGCCGCTCGCACGCGTTGGGCTTGCGCCGTCCGTGCTTGCGGCCAATCGACACCGTCGATGACCGCTCCCGATCGCGCACCGGCGGTCAACAAAGCGCTCGCCGCGCTTGCGGCCGCCTTCACCGTGATCGCGCTCGCGTTGCCGATGCGCGGTCAGACTTTCACGTACGTGAAGCTCGACGGGCGAGACGTCCGCATGCTGATCGCCGGCGACGGTGGCCCGACGGTCGTGTTCGAGAGCGGTTGGGGCGAACCGCTCGAGACCTGGGGCAAGGTCCAGCCCGCGGTGAGCCGCTTTGCGAGAACGGTCGCGTACGACCGCGCGGGCTACGGGCTGTCCGATGCCGGGCCGCCGCCGCGCGACGGTCGAAAAATCGCCACCGAGCTGCGTTGCGCGCTCGTGGCGGCCGGCGCGGCGCCGCCGTACGTGCTCGTCGGAGCGTCTCTGGGCGGGCCTTTCGTCCGAGTCTTCGCGGGACTTTACCCGGGCGACGTCGCGAGCCTCGTGCTCGTCGACCCGACGAACGACGCCGAGGGACTGGAGCGGGGCGATGACCCTGAGCTCGCCGCGTTGCCCGACACCATTGCGCAGGCGCGATCGAGCGCGGTACCCGCCGGCGTCCCGGTCGTCTTGATCGATGCGCCCGGGCCGGCTGAGCTGCCGTTCGCTACGGCCGAGATCCGCGAATCCCGCGCGCTACGACGCGAGGAACGCGCGGCCGAATCGCGCGCCTACGAAGCGTGGCTTGCGGGCGTTCCCGGCGGTCGTCTGTTGAGCACCGAACGCAGCGGGCACAACGTGGCGCAGGAGCAGCCGAGCCTCGTGATCGATGCAATCCGGCAAGTGGTCGCAGAAGGGCGTCGCTGAGACCGTCACGAGTTGTCGCCGGGGCCCGTGCGGCAGCGCCTCGACGAAGATCCGCATGACGGACGCATCCGAAATTAAACATAATATACATTATGCGCACTGGCTGGCGCGCGCGCTGCGGGCGCTTCGGAAAACGCCCGCGTGGATCCACGCGGGCGTTTTTCAGGGGGCGGCGGCTTGACGTAACGCCGGCCGCGGGCATGGACGCCCGCGGCCCGGCCGTGGTTCCATTGTGAGCAGCGCTAACAACAACGAAAACGATGCGCCTCACGCCGCACGCCGGGATCTTCGCCAGCGCCGACTGGCTCGCCGAGATCTCCGGAGCTCACCGCACGACCGTTGAACGCTGGCAGCGCACCCAGCGGCTGCCGCGCGCCGTCGCGCTGCTCATCCGGATCATGCTCGAGGGCGAGCTCGAGCTCGTGCATCCCGACTGGGCCGGGTTTCGGCTCGATCGCCGCGATGGCACGCTTTGGACGCCGGAAGCCTGGCCGGCGCGGCCGGCCGACGTCACCGGGATCAAGCACCGCATGGCGCAGATCGGGGAGCTCGAGCGCGAGCTCGGGCGCGCCCGCTCAGTCGCGATCGGCGCGGATGGACGGGCGCGAGAACTCGCCCGTGCGCTCGAGCTCGTCGACGAGCTCGCGGACCGGCTCAGACTCCTCGGCCGCGGCGCGCGCGAGCCGTTCGACGCGGTGACGGTCCCGCCGCTGCCGGCGGCCGTCGCGAATCCGCGTAACGGCGAGACCAATCGCAGTCACGAGCCCCGCGCCCGCGGTCAAGAGCTCCGGAGTCACCTGTAGGCCCATCACACCCTCCGAATCACAGCCACCACCGCCGCGGCCACGATCGCGAACGCGAGCGCGTACGCGATCACGAGCAGCGGCTCGGTCGCCGGCGGCTCGCCGTAGCTCGCGAGCGGTTGCCCGTCCCGGCCGCGAATCACGACCGC